>DATLHE010000274.1:0-4691 GCA_035540335.1 Thermomicrobiales bacterium
CACGACGGCGCAACTGGTCGAGAGCAGCCCGACAGTACGCGAGTGGGTGAGCAGCGTGAAGCGAGAGAAAGCGAGGCGGCGGGGATGACCACGATCACGGCACTGGACAGTCGCACGCAATTCGTCGACGTCGCCGGCACCCCCCTCACCGTCACGCTCACCCATGAGCGGGGCCGGTGGGTCGCCACGCACGCCCCGACCGGCGCCTGGGGCCACGGCGCCACCGAGGAGGACGCGCTGAACGAATGCGCGCGGATCATCGCCGAGGACCGCGACTTCTACTGCCAGACGGCGGCGGACTGGCCGATGGCGGGGCCGCTGATGGCGCGCAAGACGACGTACCAGCGGTTGTTTGGCATGGCGGGGAAGGTGACGGCGTGATCGCTTGGATGGACGACTTGTTGCGGCGATTGGATTCGGCGCTTGTGCGCTGGATGCGTCGGATTGTGGGGTAGGGCATGACCGACCGCGACCCGAGTGACGCGATTGTCGACCTGTGCGTGGTCCTGAACAAGGCGTCAGACGTTCCGCTCGGAAAGATCTTTATCCCACTTGCACAGGAGGCGTATCGGATCGTCCAGAACGATGTGCAACTCGACGTGTCACGAGCCGTGAGCAGCATGATCCACATGTTCGATGGGAGCGACGGCTACTCCGACTCGTCGACGGAAGAGATGATCCGTGACTGGGCCAAGTCGCGCGGGATCGACCTCGGGGAGAAGGCATGAGCGACATCACGGCACTGACGACGCAGGCGCGCGCAGAGCAGATCACCAGCGAGATCGACGACACCGCCGGTCGGGCCGTCGCCCACCGCGCCGCGCTCATCGCCGGCGGCTTCACGGCCACGGTCGCCGACCAGATGGCGGCGGAGTACCACGGGCTCGTCCTCGAGCGGCATTTCGGATGGACGGACGACTTCGACCTGGGGGAGTGCGAGTGATCTTCGATGGGGACCGGGATGAGCTCGGGACGTACATCCGGCACATGGCCGACCTGCTCGGCTTGCGGGACTGGACGATCAACCTGCTGGCCGACCCGCCGGACAATGCCAGGTACGCGGCAGACGTGGATGTGATCTACGGGCGACGGTGCGCCGAGATCCGTGTCGCCGCCGACTGGATGCACCACACGCCGGAATCGCTGCGGACCACGATTGCTCACGAGCTCATTCATTGCCACCTGAACCCGTCACGCAACGTGCTGGACACTATGCAGCACGCGATCGGTCAGATGCTCTACACGACGGCGTACAACGCGCTGACGGACTACATCGAGTACGCCACGGACGCTATTTCGACGGCATGGGCCGAGTTCCTGCCCTTGCCGGTCAAAGATGCCGAAAGCGACGCCACGGACGAACAGGAGGCGGCGTAGATGCCAGAGGACCGGGGCCGTGGAGTGGTGGACCGTGGCGCTGCTGGCCGGTGTCCTGCTGGCGCTGTACCTGCTGCCGGAGAGCGACGAGTGAGCGCGTGCGGGTGCGACGACATCGACGCCCTGATGGAGACGGTGCGCCGGTCAACGGTCCAGATCATCCGCGAGATCGAACGCCAACACGGCGTGCCTCGTCAGTACGACGTGCAGATCGTCCGCAAGAGCGCATAGCGCACGACATGATACACTGTATCTGTAATTGAATCGGCTGCGCCGGGACTGCCCGGCCTCGCCCCCTGTCACGATGAACGCGGCGCTTGCCCTCTTCCTCGTGGAAGGGGGCTTTTCGCGTTTCGTGGCCACCGGGGGCCTCAAGCCCGGAGACCGACGCACCGGCCGTCACCCTCGCCGGAGCCCACCACGGACCGGGCCGCAACCCCGGAGGGAGCTTGTTCCATGACGCTCGGACCGGATCGTCGCACCATCGCTCGCCGTGGCCACGCCGCCACGCTTCCGCTCACCTTCGCCGGCATGTTCCCGCTGGTCTTCAACCAGAACCAGGACCAGGGCGGCAACGGGGAGGGGAACGAGGGCAACGAAGGCCACACCAACGGCGGTGAACAGAAGCCGAAGGTGGAGTTCACGCCCGAACAGCAAGCGGAGGTCAATCGCATTGCCGCACGTGAGGCCCGCAAGGCCGCCGAGAAGGCCCGCGCCGACCGTGACGCCGAGATCACGGCCGCGCAGGAAAAGGCGGACGCCGATGCCAAGCGCAAGGCCGACGAGGAACGCGGGGCCTTCGATGAGGTCAAGCGGTCGCTCGAATCCGAGCGCGACACCGTGACCGCCGAACGCGACCGGCTCAAGGCCGAGCACGACGCGCTCACGTCCTACTTCGCCACGCAGTACGAGGCGGCGCTGAAGGAGTTGCCGGACGTCATCAAAGCCTTCGCCCCCGACGACGACGCCTCGTTCGAGGTCAAGTCGAAATGGCTGACGAAGGCGACGGAGCAAGCCAAGACGATCGACAAGCAGACCCCGCGCGGCAACGGGGGCGACCCCAAGCCGGGCAAGGGCAAGATCGAGATCCCGTCGCTCATCAACGCGCAGACGGGGTTCTAGCAACGAGGGAGCACTATGGCCGATCTCACGGTCACACCGGCGCGACTCCGACCACTCGAAGTCATCGAGGCCCGGTTGATCCCGATGATTGCCGATGAGGCGATCACCAAGGGCCAGCCGGTCTATCGCAAGACCAACGGCCGCGCCGGCAAGGCGCGCGCCAACGCCGTCGGCACCGCCAAGGTCGTCGGCATCGCCACGTCCGACGCGGCGGCCGGCATCGCCTTCGAGGCGCTCTATCACGGGCGGCTCGCGGGCTACGACCTGTCCGGCGTCAACCCCGGCAGCACGATCCATCTCTCGGCGGCCACCGCCGGCGCGCTCGCGGATACCGCCGCGTCCGGCACCGGCAACGTGGTCGTCCCGATTGGCACCGTCCACACCATGACGGATGCCTCTTCGACCCGCTTCCTGTTCGTTGACGTGCCGCAGAATGCCACGCCGACGGCGCTGGCCTAAGGGAGGGTGACATGAGCATCTTTGCAGGCATCCTCCGCGTCGAGGATACGAACACGGCCCTGACGGCCATCGATCCGCAGGCGATCTCGGAGGGCATCGGCCTCGTGCTGGCGCGCTTCCAGACGGAGCGCAACACCCTTCAGGGGCTCTTCGTCGACAGCGAGACCGACCAGTACTCCGAGCGGGTGCGCGGCGGCGGTTTCGATGAGGGCCAGGAGATCGGCCCGGACGGCCGGCCGCTGGAAACGTACGTCGGCGGCATGTACGACGTGGCGTTCCCGCTGAAGCGGATCGGCTGGGCGCTGGGCTGGAACGATGAGACGTTCGCCCGCATGACCGTTGCCGATCTCGACCGCGAGGTCGCGTCGAAAACGGGCGGCAACGCCAAGCGGCACATGCGCGAGATCTTCCGCGCGCTGATGCTGAAGGACAACTTCACGTTTGTTGACGAGCTGCGCGGGTCGCTCACGATTCGCCGTCTCGCCAACAGCGACGGCACGCTCTACCCGCCGCTGACCAGCGCCACCGACGAGGCGCAGGATAACCACTACCTCGTCTCCGGCTACGCGGCCGGCAGCATGAGCGCGACGAACAACCCGTTCGTGACGCTCGCGAACGAGGTGCGCGAGCACTTCGGGACCACGACCCGCGTCGTCGCCTTCATCAACACCGCGCAGCGGACGCAGGTGCTGACGCTGCTGCCGAACTTCACCGATGTCCGGGTCGAGGGCGTCACGCCGGCGTTCGGCGAGTCTGAGGCGATCAATCCGGGCCTTGCGGTGCCGGGCGACTTCCTCGGCGTCGACGACGATTCCGGCGTCTACGTCTACGTCTACGACCGCGTGCCGGCCGACTACATCGTCGGTGGCGCGATCGACCAGGCGCGGCCGCTGCGCCGGCGGGTGCCGGCCGAGGCGTCGCTGCGGGGCTTCACCGTCCGGGCCGAGGAGACCCACTTCCCGTTCTACAAGCGGACGTGGATCGAGCGGTTCGGCTACGGCGTCGCCAACCGGGTCAGCTGGGCCGCGATGCAGCTCACGACCAACGGCACCTACACCGATCCGGCCGGGCTGTAAGGGAGGCTGATATGGCATCCCGCATTGGCCTGAACTACCGGAACGAAGCGGCGCAGACGCGGCTTGACGGCGCGCTGGCGGCACTGGCGGAGGCGCACGGCGTCGACCTGCCGGCACAGCCAGCAGTCAACCGCGATCCGTTCGTGACCGCCACCCAGCGGCTCGAATGGACCGCCGACGTGCTGGAGGAGCTCGCCGGCATCGGCGATGAGCCGTCCGACGACACTCCGGCGATGTCGGAGATGCGTCGTGCGGACCTGAACGCGCTGGCGATCGAGATCGGCATCACGGATGCGGACAAACTGCCGAACCGCGATGCGGTCATTGCCGCGATCGAGTCGGCCCAAACGCCGCCAAAGAGCGGTGACGGCCCCGACGAAGGAGCGGCGTAGATGATCGACCGCGCGGCGCTCACGGCCTACCTGGCGACCGAGTACGACACGCTGCTGGCGGAGGCCGGCATCGCGGCCACGGATACCGCGGACGGCCTCGCGCCGGTGCTGGATGCCGTGGAGTCGCTCGTCTCCCTGAGCCCGGACCTGTCGCCGGTCTGGTACCAGCCGCTCGGGCGCTACTACGCGCTGTCGCGGATCGTCAACCGCTTCGCCGCCAACATGGACGTCTCGACCGGGGGCGACACCTACCGGCTGCAACAGC
>DATLHE010000275.1:0-21465 GCA_035540335.1 Thermomicrobiales bacterium
CCCAGCACCGTGCCGCCACCGCTCGCGGCCGCATCGTCACGCGAGGAGCATTGCTTGCCATGTCCGAATCGTCGGCTTCACCGCCCCCGTCGCGCTCGGTCCTGATCACCGGAGGCACGGGGTTCGTCGGCTCGGCCATCGCGAAGACCTTGAGTGATCACGACCCGCGCGTTCTCGCGAGGCACGCGACGCCCGACGATCACGGCCGGACGCGGATCACGGGCGATGTAACCGATCCGGCCACCCTGGTGGGCGTTTGCGATGGCGTCGAGACGCTCGTCCATCTCGTCGCGATCATCGAGGAGCGCGGCGACGCCACGTTCGACCGCGTGATTCGCCAGGGGACGGAGCATATCCTCCACGAGGCGCAGCGCGCCGGCGTGAGGAATATCGTGTACATGAGCGCCCTCGGCGCGCATGACGGCCCGCGCTACCCCTACCATCGCGCCAAATGGCAGGCGGAGCAGGCGATCGTCACGTCGGGCATCCCGCACACGATCCTCCGCCCATCGATCATCTTTGGACCGGGTGACGGTTTCCTTTCGCTGCTCGCCGGTGTCGTGCGCGCGTTCCCGCTGACGCCGGTGGTGGGCGATGGCAAGGCGCCATTCCAGCCCGTGCACGTCGACGATGTCGCCAGCATCGTCACCCACGCCGTCGATCATCCAGGGGCCGTCGGGGCCGGGCCGCACGAGCTGGGCGGCCCTGAGGTCTTCACCTTCGAGGAGTTGATCGATCTTATCCGTGTCGAGCTCGGCATTCACCGGCCCAAGGTGCATCTGCCGGTACCTCTCATGCGAATGGTCGTCAAAGCCAGCTCGCCGCTGCCCCGGGCGATCCGGCCACCGGTCACGCGTGAGCAGCTCAACATGCTGGAGCTCGGGAACGAGGCCAGGCATTCGCGCACCGAAGAGCTGCTCGGCCGTCCGGCGCGCCCGCTACGCGGCTCGCTCGGATACCTGCGGCGGGCCTCCCCGGGCGGGACCTGACCGGAGAATATCGGTTCTCTACGGCAGAATCATGGATAATACAGCGGATGTTACTGGCCACATGCATCGTGCATGCGACCGGTGAGTACGGACCACACGGGAGAAACGTGCTTCATGGCGGACTCAGGACAGAACCAGCAGTTTGACGTCGTACTGCTCGGCGGTGGCACCGGTGGGTACGTTGCCGCAATTCGAGCAAAGCAGCTCGGTCTGAACGTTGCCGTGGTCGAGAAGTACAAGATCGGCGGCGTCTGCCTGCACCAGGGATGCATCCCGACCAAGGCCATGCTGAAGTCGGCCGACGTCTTCGACATGGTCAAGCGCGCCGACGAGTTCGGCGTCGATATCGCGGGTGACAAGGCGTTCAACTACGACACCGCCCTCCAGCGGTCGATCAAGATCGTCGACGGGCAGTACCGCGGCCTGCAGTACCTCTTCGACAAGAAGCACAAGATCCCCGTCTTCATCGGCCATGGCGCGCTGACCGCGAAGGACACCGTCGAGGTCACGCTCAACGAGGGCGGCGAGAAGGTCACGCTCAAGGCGAAGGACATCATCATCAACACGGGCTCGCGCCCGCGCCCGATCGACGGCATCGAGTTCGACGGCAAGCGCGTGATCAACAGCGACCACGCCGTCGTGCTGGAGAAGATGCCGCGGAGCATCATCGTCCGCGGCGGCGGCGCGACCGGCGTTGAGTGGGCCAGCATCTACCATCGCTATGGCGCAAAGGTGACCCTCGTCGGCCGCATCGTGCCCAATGAGGACCACGAGGTCAGCCAGCAGCTGACACGCTCGTTCCAGCGCCAGAAGATGGACCTCATCACCGACGCCCGCCCGTCGAAGGACGACTTCGAGATCTCCGACAAGGGCGTCAGGATGACGGTCAAGGACAAGAAGGGCAAGGAGTCCACGGTCGAGGCCGAGACGCTCCTCGTCGCGATCGGCCGCCAGGCGAACATCGAGGACATCGGGCTGGAGAAGGTCGGCGTCAAGACAGAGGGCGGGTTCATCGCCGTCGACTCCATGATGCGCACGAACGTCGAGCACATCTACGCGATCGGCGACGTCAACGGCCAGCAGATGCTCGCCCACACGGCGCAGCACCACGGCATCATCGCGGTCGAGCACATCTGCGGCTTGAACCCCTTCCCGCTGGACGTCCTGAACTCCCCGAGCTGCACCTACTGTGAGCCGGAGATCGGCTCGGTCGGCCTCTCGGAGAAGACGGCGAAGGACCTCGGCTACGATGTGAAGATTGGCAAGTTCCCGATGAGCCCGAACGCCAAGGCGACCATCGAGGGCGACACGACGGGCTTCACGAAGGTCGTGGTCGACGCCGACACGGAGGATGTCCTCGGCATCCACATCATCGGCGTCCACGCGACCGAGCTGATCGCCGAGGCCGGGCTGGCCCGCTTCCTCAACGCCAGCGTCGAGGAGCTGACGATGACCGTGCACCCGCACCCGACGGTGTCGGAGGTCATCGGGCAGGCCGCTCACGACGCGCTCGGCCACGCGATCGACATCTAGGCAGGTTCCGGGGAGTCGGCGATGGCCGGCCCTCCATGCGTTCAGGCACGAGGCACACGCCATGGTGAACACGGTTGGAACGATGACGGAAACGGACGCCGCTGTCCTGGCCACTGAGATTGCCGAATGGCTGAAGCAACGCAAGGACGAGAGCGGCGCGGATCGCTTCGTCCTCGGCCTGAGCGGGGGCATCGACTCCGCCGTGGTCGCCGGGCTCTGCGCCCGGGCCGCGGGCGCCGACCGGGTGCTGGGGGTGATCATGCCCTCGGGCTCGAACCCGGACGACGCCGAACAGGCGCGCAAGGTCGCCGAGGCGTTCGGGATCAAGACCATCACGGTCGACCTCACCAGTCTCGCCGACAGCTTCTACGGCTCCGTGCCGGACGGCGAGCGCCTCTTCGCCGACACGCTGCGTGAGGATATCGGCGCCGGGCTCGAGGCGCGCGAGCAGCTCGCGGTCGCCAACGTCCGGCCACGCCTGCGCATGATCACCAATTACTACCTGGCCAACCTCTCGCGCGGCATCGTCGTCGGCACCGGCAACAAGTCCGAGGCGATGATCGGCTACTTCACCAAGTACGGCGACGGCGGCGTCGACCTCTTCCCGATCATCGATCTCTACAAGCACGAGGTGCGCGCCGTCGCCGCGGCGATCGGCGTGCCGCAGAGCGTCATCGACAGACCGCCTTCCGCCGGTCTCTGGCAGGGGCAGACGGACGAGGACGAGATCGGGCTCACCTACGCGCAGCTGGACGAAGCGCTGACCGCGATCGAGCGGGGCGACACGTCGAACATCGACCCCGCGGTGCTGGCGAAGGTGCAGCGGATGCACAGCACGACCGCGCACAAGCGGGCGCCGGTCCCGGCCTTCCGGCGCGGGTAGGCGCCCGGGCGCGATCACGCCAAACGGCGCGGGTCTTTCGACCCGCGCCGTTTCGTGTTCCAGGCGGGGAACGCTAGCCGTTCTGGCTGGCGTTCTTGATCGCCTCTTCGTATTCCTTGCGCTGCTCGTCGCCGCCACGGCTGCGCCAGTCGGTGACGAGCTGGTCCCAGTCGGCCAGCTCGGCGCGGCCGGTGACGATCTCCGAGTACTTGTCGGAAACCATCTGCGTCAGCGTCGCGCCGTTCTCGGCGGCAGCCTTCGAGTAGATGCCGGCGGTCGGGTTGGAGATCGCGACCTTGGCCATCTCCTCGTTGAACTTCTGGGCCGCCTCCGCCTCGCCCGGCATGCCGGGGTAGAAGAAGTAGTTCTCGCTTAGGAACGGGTAGACCAGCGCGCTACGGTCGGCCCGGCCCTTCTCGGTCAGCTGGTAACCGCCGCCCTCGGCCTCCTCCGAGTGGACGCCGACCTCGCCGTAGTTCAGGAAGGTCGCCTCCTCACTGCCGAACGGCGCGAAGAGGTAGTCGAGGATGCGCAGCAGCTCCTTGAGCCGCTCCTCGTCCTGGCCCGCCTTGGCCGAGATCGCCGTCAGGCCGAAGAAGCCCGGCGTGTGATAGGTGACGCCAGGGCCGCCGTCGAAGGCAGGCAGCACGATCGGCTCGAGCACCGCGTCCGGCACCACGTCCTTGATGGTGGCGCGGAATCCGGTCGGGCCGAACACCGCCGCGAAGCCGTTGCTCGCCATGCCCGTGCGCCCCGCCTTCATCAGGTCGACCGACTGCTCGACCGTCAGGTTGGCGGCGTCCGGATGGTAGGCGCCCTGCTCGTAGAGGTTCCGCGCGTACTCGAGCGCCTGCTTGTACTCGTCCGTCTCGATCGCGTTGGTGAGCGAGCCATCGTCGTTCAGCCGCCAGCCGTAGGGCACGCGGAACATCTGGTTGATGAGGAACGAGTCCCATGCGCCACCGTACGGCGACAGGCCGTACGTGTCGGCCGAGCCGTTGCCGTCCGGATCGTCCCTGGAGACGCCGACGAGGAAGTCGGACACGCCCTGACCGTCCTCAAGCGACGCGCCCAGCGTGTCGGCGAAGTCCTTGCGGTAGAACGTCGGGTCGTTGTTGCGCAGGACCGGCTTCGGGATGCCCCAGACGCGGCCGTTGACGCGCACGGCGTCCCAGAGGTAGGACGGCAGCGCGGCAAGGTTCGGGTACTCCTGCAGCTGGTCGGACATGACGAAGTCGGTCAGGTCGTGGAACGCGCCCTGGTCCATCGCTTCGTAGATCACGGGCCGCGACGGCCCGGGCAGGAGGTAGAAGAGGTCCGGCAGGTCGCCACCGGCGAAGACGGTCGCGATCTTCTCGCCGTAGCCGGAGATCGGGACGATCTCGGCTTCCCACTCAACGCCCAGGCGCTCCTCGAGGCCGGTCCAGAAGGTGTTGTCGTCATGCGGCGTCGGCGGCGGCGAGTACGAGAGGGTCAGCATCTTGACCGAGCCGCCGCTGCCCGGCACGCCCTCGACGGACGTGAAGGGCTCCGGGTACTTCGTGTACGCGATCGGCACACCCTCGACGCTGGAGACGATCGCGCCGTCCGGCACCGGCGTGCCGGAGGCGGCCGGCGTACCCTGGGCGCCGGCGCTGTTGACGGCCAGTGATGCGATGGCGGGCGCGCTCGCCACCGCCGCCGCGGACTTGATCACGGTCCGGCGGGAGACACCGCGCTGGTCACCGGCAAGACGGTCGTTGTCACTTGACGGCATCTATGCACATCCTTTCCCTAAAGTGAACGGGTCGCCCGGAAAGCATCCTGCCACGCGCGCCGGTTGTCAACGGACGCATAAGAGAGCACGCGTGCTACTTGGCCACACGCCGCTCCACCGTGCCCGAGATACGCATGAAGCCGAGCGACAGGTCGCGCCGCAGCGCGAATGTCGCCGCCTTGCCTGGCTCGGGCGGGGCAACACTCTCGGTCTCCACCCAGACCTCGGCGACGTCCGCGGCGTTCACAAAGACGCGCTCGACCGGGACGTCCGTATCGCTGGGCCTCCCATCGACAACTTTGGCGGCCGCGAGGTAGATGCGGTAGGTCATCGGGTGTTCTCCCTACGGAGCAGGCTCAATTCAAGGTTCAGACTCGCATCATCGTTGACGGCACGCCAATCTGACAAGCGAAATCGCCGTCAGGTCGCGGGCGGCATGACCGTCAGGGCCCGCGCCGTGTTCTCGATGAGGATGTCGCGCACCAGCATGGCGTCCGCGCCAGCCTCCATGAGCTCGATCGTGAACCGCTCCAGCAGGTAGGCCAGCCCCGGCGCGCCGCCATAGGCGAGCAGCTGCGACCGCCGCGCCAGATCCTGCGAGATGAGCAGCTGGGCGCCATACCCCGCCTCGGCGAGCCGGACCAGCGTCGTGGCGCGGTCGACGTCGCTGCCGTAGGCGCTCTTCCCGACCTGGTCGAAGGAGATGAACGCTCCGGTCCGCGCGATCGACACGAGGTACGCCCACTCCATCCGGCGGTCGAGGTGGCCGACGATCACGCGGGCCGGATCCACACCCCCGGCCTGCAACCGGTCGAGTTGCTCCAGGGCGCAGGTGCCCTCTTCCGTGTGCGTGGTGATGGGCGCCCCGGTCGCGACGTGGGCCGCCGCCGCGGCATGAATCGCCGCGTCCTCAACGTCGGTGATCTCGTCGCGGCTCGTGCCGATCTTGATCACCCCGGCCCGGGCGGCCGTCCCGTCCATGCCGTCCCGCAGGTCGCCGAGGAACTCGGCGGTCAGCGCGTCGACGTCGCCCGCGTTCGGCATCCGCTCCGCGTGCAGGTGCTTGTGGCGGCCGGTGACGGCGAGGATGTGGACCGGCTCGTACCCGGCGATGCGGACCAGCCCTGCGGCGTTGCGCCCGTAGTCGCGCGGCGAACAATCGACGATCCCTCGCCCGTTCATGGTGACGTAGGCTTCCAGCTCCTCGGCGGCGAGGTCCTCGCGATCGAGCCGGTAGTCCGGGTCATCCGCCGTCACCGCCACCGGATCGCAGAGGATGTGCTCATGGTGAAGGCAGATGCCGAGCTCCTCGGGCAGGATCGGCCCGAGCACGGTCATGATGTGCGGCTGGGAGAGGTCGATCTCCTCCGCGTCGAACGCGTCCTCCGGCTCGAACGACTCGCCGGGATCGAGCCCGTAGTCCGTGTCCTCGTACGATCGTGGGTTCCACACGCTGCGCTGCCCCTTCCCGCCGTGTCAAGCGTCATCATTGCTGGCGATAGTGTACCGACCGGCACCGTTCGGAAAGCAGGAATCGGCCCCCGGCGTCCCTTGAACGTCGCGAAATCTGTGGTAGACTCTCAATCGCTGCTCAAGTGAGAGCGCATTCCCCGATAGCTCAACGGTAGAGCGTCCGGCTGTTAACCGGCAGGTTCCTGGTTCGAATCCAGGTCGGGGAGCCAAAGCGCTGGCGGACATCCGCCAGCGCTTTTTTTGCGCCCCGAAACGACGGCGCGGCACGGTCCCGAGACGTCGCTGTAGACTCTGTGCAGCGCGATTTGCCGTGTCATTGGCGAAAGGAATGGGTTGAATGTCGGAACTGTTCAGGAACTTCATCGGCGGCAAATGGGTCGAATCCCACACCGGTCGGACGTTTGAGCGGAAGAACCCGGCCACCGGTGAGCTCGTCGGCACCTACACCAAGAGCGACGCGAAGGACGTCGAGGCAGCCGTCGCCGCGGCGAAGACGGCGTTCCAGAGCTGGCGCCTCTTCCCGGCGCCGAAGCGTGGCGAGATCCTCTTCCGGGCCGCGCAGCTGCTCGAGCAGCGCAAGGAGGCGCTCGCCCGCGAGATGACGGAGGAGATGGGCAAGGTCATCGACGAGACCCGCGGCGATGTCCAGGAAGCCATCGACATGACCTACTACATGGCCGGCGAGGGTCGCCGTCTGTTCGGTCAAACCACGCCCTCCGAGATGCGCAACAAGTTCCAGATGTCGGTCCGCAAGCCGCTCGGCGTGGTCGGCCTGATTACGCCGTGGAACTTCCCGATCGCGATCCCCTCCTGGAAGATGATGCCGGCCCTCATCGCCGGCAACACGGTGATCATCAAGCCGGCAACCTTCACGCCGAAGCTGACGATCCGCCTCGTCGAGATCCTCGCCGAGGCCGGCATCCCGGACGGCGTCGTCAACGTCGTCCTCGGCACCGGGCAGGAGGTCGGCGACCCGATCCTCCATCACCCGGACGTCCCGGTCATCTCATTCACCGGCTCGACCGAGACCGGCAAGAGCGTCGCGGTGGCCGCCGCCGAGCACAACAAGCGCCTCACGCTGGAGATGGGCGGCAAGAACGCCGTGATCGTCCACGAAGACGCGAATCTCGACCTCGCCTCCGAGGGCATCCTCTGGGGCGCGTTCGGCACGACCGGCCAGCGCTGCACCGCGACGAGCCGCGTCGTCGTCCACCGCGCCGTTCAGCAGGAGCTGCTCGAGCGTCTGGTGGCCGGCGCCGAGGGTCTAAAGCTCGGCAACGGGCTCGAGCAGGGCGTGCAGGTCGGCCCGCTGGTCAGCCACGGCCAGCTGGAGACGGTCCAGAAGTACGTCGAGATCGGCAAGGGCGAGGGCGCGAAGCTCGCGACCGGCGGCGCGGTGACGACGGAAGGCCCACTGGAGCGCGGCCACTTCCATCAGCCCACGATTTTCGACAACGTCCACCCGGACATGCGCGTCGCGCAGGAGGAGATCTTCGGCCCGGTCGTCTCGCTGATCCCGGTGGATTCGCTCGACCAGGCGATCGACGTCGTCAACGGCGTCCAGTACGGCCTTTCGGCGGCGATCTTCACGCAGGACGTCAACAACGCCTTCCGGGCGATGCAGGACATCTACACCGGCATCCTGTATGTCAACGCGGGCACCACCGGCGCGGAGATCCACCTCCCGTTCGGCGGCACGAAGGCGACCGGTAACGGCCACCGCGAGGCAGGCACCGCCGCGATCGACTTCTACACCGAGTGGCAGAGCGTCTACGTCGACTTCAGCGGCAAGCTGCAGCGGGCGCAGATCGACCCGGTCTAGCGATCCCCGTCGCGAGCAAGAACAAGGGGGCCGGCAGAGCGCCGGCCCCCCTTTTCCGTAGCGTCTTTCCCGAACGGTCGGCCCCCTTGATCCCCGTCATCCTGCCGACCTATTCCCCCGCCGTTTTGCCCCGTGCCGCATGCAGCACCAGCGGCGACAGCCCCAGATTCAGCGAGCCCGCCCGGTAGCCCTCCAGGTCGAGCGTCACGTACCGGTAGCCATGGGCCTTCACGCTCGCGCTAATCTCCTCGCGCAGCACGAACGCGCGCTCCAGGTCCTCACCGGCCATCTCGAGCCGCGCGATCTCCCCATGGTGGCGCAGCCGGAAGCCGCGGAAGCCCAGCTAGCGCAGCTCGGTCTCCGCCCCAGCCACCTGCTTGAGCTTATCGACCGTGATCGGGTCCCCGTAGGCGAACCGCGACGAGAGGCAGGCGACAGCCGGCTTGTCGGCCGTCCGCAGCCCCAGCTCGGCCGAGATCGCCCGGATCTCCCGCTTCGTCAGCCCCACCTCCTGCAGCGGCGACCGGACGCCAAGGTCGCGCGCCGCCCGCAGCCCGGGCCGGAAGTCGTCCAGATCGTCCGCGTTCGACCCGTCGACGACGTGCGCGATACCGCGCGCGTCGGCGAATTCGCGCAGCTTGCCGTAGAGCTCCTGCTTGCAGAAGAAGCAGCGCTGGTGCGTGTTGTCGGCATAGCGCGGGTCGGAGAGCTCCATCGTCTCCAGCAGCTGGTATTCCACGCCGATCTCGCTGGCCAGCGACCGCGCCTCCTCCATCTCCTCGGCCGCGTAGGTCGCGGAGAGCCCGCTCGCGGCGACGCATCGCTCGCCGAGGACATCGAACGCGACCTTGAGCAACAGGGTGCTGTCGACCCCGCCAGAGAAGGCAACGACGACCGAGCCGAGCGCCGCGAGCTCCTCGCGCAACCGGATCAGCTTCTCCTGCGCCACGACGTCCATGTGGTGACCTTTCCGTGCCCGCCGCCGCGCTCCACGCGTCCAGCAGCGTCGACAACGTCATGTAGAATGGTGTGATCGGAGTGAGACGGGCAGGTCAACGACCTGCGCCGGTTTTTCGCGTGCACCCTCACTCGTCATGTCCCGGAACTGCAAGGATGGCCGTTCGTGAGCCTGTCGCACATCATCACCTCATTACAGCACTATACCCCCCTGGCGAAAGCCCTCGCCGGCCTGGCCAGCGACGAGGATCGCACCGTCGTCGACATGCCCGAAGCCGCCCGCCCGATGATCGCGGCGGCCACCGTCGCGCTGCGCCAGCAACGCACCTTTGTCCTGACCTCGCGGCGCGACCGCGCCGACGCGCTGGCCTCCGCCCTCTCCGAATACCTGCCCGCCGGCATCGCGGTCGAACGGTGGCCCTCCCCGGATGCGCTCCCATACGAGCAGCTGCCGATCGACAGCGACGCCAGCGTCTCCCGCGTCCAGATCATGAACCGCCTGCTGGAGGAGCCGGATTCGCCGTCGGTCATCGTCGCGCCGGTGCAGGCGCTGCTCCAGCTGCTGATCGCCCCGGAGGATTTCCGGGCGCACGCGCTCGACATCCGCGTCGGCCGTCGCCTGGACATCCAGGAGCTCGTCCGCTGGGCGGCGTCGGTCGGCTACCAGAACAACCCGATGGTGCAGGAGGCCGGCACCATCGCCCGTCGCGGCGGCATTGTCGACATCTTCCCGCCCGGCTCCGAGCAGCCGGTGCGCGTTGATTTCTTCGGCGACGAGATCGAGAGCATCCGCCATTTCGACCCGCACACGCAGCGCTCCACCGACCGCCTGACGCGCATTCGCCTCGTGCCACCGCTGGAACTGCCGACCTGGCGGCTGGGGGACATCGCCGGTCCTCTCCACCGCCTCTCGACCAGACAGCTGCGGCCAGAGGTGGCCGAGGAGTGGTCCCGCATCGTCGATCACGTCCGGCAGGGCATCGTGCCGACCTCGCTGGACCTCTTCGCCGGCTACCTGGCGACGGAGGGATCGACGCTGCTCGACTACTTGCCGACGGCGACGCAGGTCATCATCGACCAGCCAAGCAGCGTCATCATCGCCGCGCAGCAGCTCGAGCGACAGGCCGAGGAGCTGGAGCGCACGTTCATCGAGAGCGGCGAGCTTCCCGTCGGCCTCGAGCGGCCATTCGCGGCGTCCGACCGCGTGCTCGCCCAGCTCGCCGGGTTCACAACCCTCAACCTCGGCGCGGCAGGCGAGTCGGACGAGGGCGCGATCTCGATGGCCACGCTCACCGACCCGCCGCTGTTTGGCGGCCGGATCACCGACGTGCTCGCCGACCTGAAGACGCGCATCAATGAGGGCTGGCGCATCTCGATCGCGACGGACCAGGTCGATCGCATCACCGACATCCTCGAAGAGAACGACATCTACCCGCGACGCGAGAAGAAGGGCTCCACTGTCGATTCGAGCCCGCTGCCGCCGGGCGCGGTCGAAGTCCGTCCCTCGGATCTGACCGCCGGCTGGAGCTGGGAGGGCGGCAAGGTCGCCGTCTGGTCGGACCTGGAGATCTTCGGCTTCCGCAAGCAGCCCCGTCGTACCGGCAAGCGCACCGCGAGCGAGAGCCGGGCCTTCGCCCAGAGCCTCGTGCCCGGCGAGCACGTCGTGCACGTCGATCACGGCATCGGCCGTTTCGTCGGCCTCGTCCGCATGGAGACGCAGGGCGTCGAACGCGAATACCTGCTTCTCGAATACGACCGTGGCGACAAACTCTACGTCCCGATCGACCAGAGCGACCGCGTGACGCGATACGGCACCGGCGGCGTGGCCGCGCCCTCGCTGAACCGTCTCGGCTCCGGCGAGTGGATCAAGACCAAGCGCCGCGTGCGCCGCGCGGTGCGCGAGATGGCGTTCGAGCTGATCCAGCTCTACGCCTACCGCGAGTCCGGCAAGGGCCACGCCTTCCCGGAGAATACGAAGTGGGACTACGAGCTCGCCGATTCCTTCCCCTTCCAGGAGACGAAGGACCAGGCCAAGGCGATCGAGGCGGTCACCGACGATATGGAGTCCTACCGGCCGATGGACCGGCTGGTCTGCGGCGATGTCGGCTTTGGCAAGACCGAGGTGGCCATCCGCGCGGCGTTCAAGGCGGTCAATGGCGGCAAGCAGGTCGCCGTGCTCGTGCCGACGACGATCCTAGCGCTACAGCACCACAACACTTTCCTTGAGCGCATGGCCGCGTTCCCGGTCAACATCCAGATGATGTCGCGCCTCAAGGGGAAGAAAGAGCAGAAGGAGATCATCGCCGGGCTGAAGGAGGGCAGCGTCGATATCGTGGTCGGCACCCATCGGCTCGTGCAGAAGGACATCAGCTTCAAGGATCTCGGGCTCGTCATCGTGGACGAGGAGCAGCGCTTCGGGGTCCGGCAGAAGGAGTTCCTGAAACAGCTCCGGACGCAGGTCGACGTGCTCTCGATGTCCGCGACGCCGATCCCGCGCACGCTGCACCTCTCGCTCTCCGGCATCCGCGACATCTCGATGATCGAGACGGCGCCGCAGGCCCGCCTGCCGATCCGCACGTTCGTCACGGAGTTCACCGATCAGCTCGTGCGCGAGGTCATCCTGCGGGAGATGGAGCGCGGCGGCCAGATCTACGTCGTCCACAACCGCGTCCATGACATCGATCGCCTGGCGGACCGCTTGCGGCGCATCGTGCCTGAGGCGCGCTTCGGCGTCGGTCATGGCCAGATGGACGAGCATGTGCTCGAAGAGGTCATGCTCGGCTTTATCCGGCATGAGTTTGACGTCCTGCTGTCGACGACGATCATCGAGTCCGGCGTCGACATCCCGAACGTCAATACCATGATCATCGACAACGCCGACACGCTCGGCCTGACCCAGCTCTACCAGCTCCGGGGGCGTGTCGGGCGCAGCGCGAACCGCGCGTATGCATACCTGCTCTATCAGCCGCACAAGGCGCTCCGTGAAGAGGCGCAGGAACGACTGGAGACGATCCAGGAGGCGACCGAGCTCGGCGCGGGCCTCCGCGTCGCCATGCGCGACCTGGAGATCCGTGGCGCCGGGAATATCCTGGGAGCCGAGCAGAGCGGGCACATCGCGACCGTCGGCTACGAGCTCTACATGCGGCTGCTGAGCCAGGCGGTCGAGGAAGTGCGCTCCGGCCAGCCGGCGCTGGAGCAGGGTCCGGTCACGCTCGACCTGCCGATGACCGCGCTTATCCCCGACGACTACATCCAGGACACCGAGCTGCGGCTCAACACCTACCGGCAGATCGCCGCTGTCGAGCGGCTCTCCGAGGTCGACGACCTGTCCGACGAGCTGGCCGACCGCTTCGGCGACTTCCCGGAGGAGGTCGAGCACCTGCTGGCGCTGATCCGGCTGCGCATCCGGGCGACCGCGCTGGGCATCGACTCGGTCGTCGAGCGCGAGCGGGAGATCGTCGTCCGCCCGGTCGCCACCGCCGACCTCTCTCAGAGCCGCCTGGAGCGGGCACTGGGCGACGCCTTCCGGCTGACGACCAACTCGATCCGGATCCGGCTGCTCGACCTCAAGGTGCCGTGGCAGCAAGCACTGGAGACGGCCCTCGACGAGGTCGAGCGCGTTCACGGCGAGGCCGAGCCCCGCGCCGCGGACTAGGCGGCCTGAGGACGCACACCGTTCAGACACATCTATATCGGAAACAACAATCCGTTCGGTAGCCCCGGCCCAGAGTGGCCGGGGATCGTTCGTCACCACTCCCTGCGTCACTGCACCCCCCGCTTGCCCCGGTAGCGCCGGGTCTTGTACCCGGCGTCTGCTCTCGGCCACCGGGGGCCGAGGCTACCGGAAGCCGCACTCCCAACACCCCCTCATTCAGAGCGGAGCGAACAACCCTACGCGAAGCGCGGTTCGCGGCGGGAGCGTTCTACCTTGGCCGACTCAGGCGAGACCGACGCTGCGGCGCCGGGGAATAGTTCCCCGAGCTCAAGATGACGCGTGGTGGGGTAATCATCGTCCCCTCTTGGCGAGTTGACCGGTCACGACGCCGGCCGCAGGTGCGGCACAAGACCCGGCGCCACCGAAGCGGGCGGGACTTCCAACAGCCAAACGCCGTGGTGATGGACGGCCCCGGACCTCGTGTCCGGGGGCTACGAACCGTGAATCCGCGGACACTGCAGACGCGTACGTTCGCGGCCTCTCCCCATTGACGGTGACAAGATGTCACTGTTATGGTGTACGTACACCTAAGGCGGGTGATCCCGGGAGACGTGTGCCGGCGGTAGCGGCCGGCGCGCGCGACGGGTTGGTTGGGACCTTCTCCCCGGCAGATCACGCGCGTCGACACCGAGGGAGAGTCCACCCGTGGGGAACATCTGCCAGCACACGCACAGCGCCGCGACATCATCCATCGCTTCGCTCATGAGCTCGTCGCTGGGTCGTCGCGCCATCCTCAAGGCGACCGCCGCCTTCTCGGCCATGGCCGCCACCGCCAGCATGGCGCGACCACAGGCGAGCGCCCAGGGCACCCCCACCGCGGCCGGCGAGTGGCACCAGCCGTCGGAGGTCGGCGGCTCCGGCGGCACGCTCGGCTTCAAGGCCGACATCCCCTTCTACGCGATCGCGCCCCACTGGCCCGGCGATGTGGACTTCCCGGCCGCCGTCGAGGTGCAGGTCAGCAACGACAACGAGACCTTCACCGATCCCGTCCTCGTCGGCCCGGCCCACACCGACGCCGGCCCACCGGACAAGGATGGTCGTACCTACGGCCAGCTGATGTTCACCGAGCAGGCGCAGTACGTGAAGTACCGGACCCTCGACGCGGACGGCAAGGAGCGCGGCATTCCCGGCCTCTCCTTCACCTACATCGACGCCACCGGCGGCCCGACCATCGACGACATCGCTCCGTCTACCGCCAACCCATCGCTCTCGCGCCCGCCGATCATCTCGCGCGAGGAATGGGGCTCCAGCCTCGCCTACGGCGGCGCCGAGCGGGCCGCGTCCGAATGGCCGCCGCAGTACCAGACGGTCGAGCACATCATCATCCATCACTCGGAGACGCCAAGCTTCCGCGATCCGCTCGCCGAGATCCGGTCGATCCACTACTACCACGCCGTCACACGGGGCTGGGGCGATATCGGCTACAACTACCTCGTCGACTTCATGGGCAACGTCTACGAGGGCCGCGTCGGCGGAGAGAATGTCGTCGGCGGCCACGCCTACCAGTACGCCTACGGCAGCGCCGGCATCTGCACGATGGGGTCGTACAAGACCGAGGGAGCGACGCCCGAGGCGTTGGCGGGGCTTGTCTGGATCTCGGCCTGGGCGGGCCGCAACCTCGATCCGCTCGGGAAGTCCGACTTCCATGAGAAGGCAAACCTGCCGACCATCTGCGGGCATCGCGACGTCAACGACAGCACGTGCCCCGGCGACGGTCTCTACGCCGACCTGAAGTACATCCGCGGCGCCGTCGCCGAGGTCCTCGCCGGCGCCCGTGAGACGATCCCGGACCCGGAGTACAGCCCGGGCCAGATCGTCGCAACGACCGGCGAGGGCGTAAATCTGCGCGACCTGCCGGGACTCGACACGGACATCAAGACGGAGGTCCCGTTCGGGTCCGTGTTCCAGGTCATCGAGGGTCCAACCACCGTCGACGGCCACCACTGGTATCACCTCTCCGGCGACGCCGGGGACGGCTGGATGTCCACCTCGACGTTCGCGCCTAGCGACGCCGCGCCGCCCGCTGGCCGGTTTGCCGCCGGGGACAAGGTCGTCGTCGACACCGACATGATCAACCTGCGCGACAAGCCGTCGCTGCGATCGATCATCGTCGCGTCCGTCGCGCGCATGGCGGAGGGCACCGTCACCGAGGGCCCGATGCCGGCCAACGGCTATGCCTGGTACCGGATCGAGACCGACGCCGGGTCCGGCTGGGCGGCCGAGCAATATCTCGCGCTGCCCGGAGAGGCGGCCCCGCCGGTGCGGTTCGTCGTCGGCGATGCCGTCGAGGTCGCCGACCCGGAGGGCATCAAGCTCCGCACGGCCGCCAACACCACCGCCAAAGTCATCGCCAGCCTGCCGACCGGAACGCGCGGAGCCGTCATCGATGGCCCGCGCACGGCGAATGGCCTCGCCTGGATGCAGATCCAGACCGCGCTCGGCACCGGCTGGAGCGCCGAGAAATATCTGGATGCCGCCCCCTACGCCGATCCGCCGCCCGCCAAGTTCGGTCGTGGCGACATCGTCGTGGTCGACACCGACGCGCTCAACCTGCGCGCCTCCGCAGGCGTCGCCGGCGAGATCGTCGCAACGCTCGGCGCCGGCGCCGTGGCCGAGATCATCGACCCGCCGGACGCCGCCGATAACCTGAACTGGTATCGCCTGCAGTCCGACGCCGGCACCGGCTGGGCTGTCGAGACGTTCCTCGCCAAGCAGGGCGCGGAGACCGGCGGCCGGCAGTTCGCGGTCGGCGATCAGGTCTACGTCACGACCGATGCGCTGAACCTGCGCGAGACGGCCGGGCCGGACGGCGACGTTCTCGGCGTGCTCTATACGAACGAGGGCGGGGTCGTCATCGACGGCCCGGAGAGCGCCGACGGCATGGTCTGGTACCGGGTCGAGTCGAGCGCCGGCACCGGCTGGTCGGCCGCCCAGTACCTCGGCAAGGGGTCGGCCGACCCGGCCGGGCAGAACCGGATCAAGGTCGGCGATCTCGTCGCGATCGACACCGACGGCATCAACGTCCGCTCCGGCGCCGGTCTCGACAACGAGATGGTGATCATCATGCTCACCGGCGAGGAGGCTGAGGTCGTCGCCGGCCCCACCGACGCCGACGGCTACACCTGGTACAAGCTCTCCTCGCCTCGCGGCGAGGGATGGGGCGTGGCGCAGTACTTGAAGGTGATGTCTGCGGGCAGCTACGCCGCCGGTGACGACGTGAAGGTCATCGACGGCGAGCTGAACCTGCGCGCGGCCCCCGGCATGGGCGCGGACGTCATCACCATCATGCCCGACGCGGCGTGGGTCGAGGTGATCGAGGGTCCCGACGACGCCGACGGGCACAGCTGGTATCGCGTCAGCAGCTCACGCTACGGCGCGGGCTGGAGCGCCGGCGAGTACCTCGCCCGCGCCTGACATTGCAGCACAGCGACCGGGGCGGCTAGAATAGGGACCAACTGGCAACGCGTCCGCACCGGTTGTGCTTGCATCTCCACCGGTGTGGGCTTTTGTGCTGATTACGACGACACAACGATTGATGGTTGGAAGGTTTTAGCCGATGAAGGTCGTACTCCGACAAGACGTGCCGAAGCTTGGCGAGGCGGGCACGGTCCAGAATGTCTCCGGTGGGTATGCGCGCAACTTTTTGGTGCCTCAGGGCCTGGCCGTCTACGCCACCGAGGGTGAGCTCAAGATGGCCTCGCACAACCTGGCCGTGAAAGAGCGCAAGGTCGCCCGCCAGGAAGAGCAGCTGCGCTCGCTCGGCGAGAAGATCAGCGGCCAGACGCTGACCTTCACCGCGCGCGCCGGCGAGCAGGGTCGCCTGTTCGGCTCGATCACCGCCGCCGAGGTCGCCCAGCAGCTTTCCAAGAAGGTCGGCGAGGAGATCGACCGCCGCAAGATCGTTCTCGATGAGCCGCTGCGCACGACCGGCGAGCACACGGTGACCGTCCATCTGGTCGGCCGCCTGCGCCCGGAGGTCAAGGTCATCATCAACGCCGAGCAGGTCGAGGAAGCGGCCGCGCCGGAGGCCACCGAGGCCGCGAGCGACGACACCGACGCCTAAGTTCGACGGATTCCCCCGCATTCCGCACACGAGCCGGGCCCGCGTTACCGACGCGTCCGGCTCGTTCCTTCTCATAACGGGCACCGCCCGCGGAACGGCCGCCATCCCCGCCCGGCAGGCCATGTGTAGCAAGGGGCATCCTGCATGGATACCGTCGTCGAGCGGTTGCCACCACACAACATCGAAGCCGAGCAGTCCGTCCTCGGCAGTCTGCTGATCGACCGCGACGCCATCATCAAGGTCGCGTCCTACCTCCGGCCCGAAGATTTCTATATCAGTGCCAACGGCACGATCTACAGGGCCGTGCTCGATCTCTACAACAAGCGCGAGCCGACCGACTTCGTCACGCTCTCTGACGAGCTCGAGCGCCGCGAGGTGCTGGACGAGATCGGCGGGGTGTCCTACATCTCGTCGCTGCTCAACACCGTCCCGACCGCCGTCCACATCGAGTACTACGGCCGGATCGTCGAGCGCCACGCCACGCTGCGCCGTCTCATCGACGCCGGCACCGAGATCGTCGGCATCGGCTTCCAGGACAAGGTCGACACAGAAGACGCGCTCGACGCGGCCGAGAGGGCGCTGTTCGAGGTCTCGCAGAACCGCCAGACCAAGGATTTCCAGTCGATCGCGGACGTCCTCGACCGCTACTTCGACCAGATCGACTACCTGCAGCAGAACCGCGGCGACGTCGTCGGCGTGCCCACCGGCTACACCGACCTCGACCAGCTCACCGGCGGCCTGCAGCGCTCCGACCTCCTCATCCTCGCCGCGCGTCCGAGCATGGGAAAGACGGCGTTCGCGCTCGGCCTGGCCTACGGCGCGGCCGTCCAGCACGGGCGCTCCGTCGGCATCTTCAGCCTCGAGATGTCCGCCGACCAGCTCGTCCAGCGTCTCCTCGCGACCGAAACAGGCGTCGACTCGCACCGACTGCGGCTGGGGATGATCGACGACAGCGAGTGGGACCGCATCTCGCGCGCCTTCGGGCGGCTGTCCGAGGCGAAGATCTACATCGACGACGCGGCGAACGCGAGCATCATGGACGTCCGCTCGAAAGCCCGCCGTTTGCAGGCCGAGCGTGGGCTTGACCTGCTCATCGTCGACTACCTGCAGCTGATGTCCGGCCGCCGGTCGGAGAACCGCGTGCAGGAGATCTCGGAGATCTCCCGCGGGCTCAAGGGCCTGGCACGCGAGCTCAACGTTCCGGTCATCGCCCTCTCGCAGCTCTCCCGCGCCGTCGAGACGCGCTCCGACCACCGGCCGATGCTCTCCGACCTGCGTGAGTCCGGCTCGATCGAGCAGGACGCCGACATCGTGATGTTCATCTATCGGGACGAAAAGTACGACGAGAACTCCGACAAGAAGGGCATCGCGGAGATCATCATCGCCAAGCACCGCAATGGCCCGGTCGGCAGCATCAACCTGCGCTTCTTCGACCGGACGGCGCGTTTCGCCGATCTCGAGCTCTATCGCGAGCCCGACAATTGATGACTTCGACCCGCCGGAGCACCTCCGCACGCACGACCGCTCGTATCGCCCGCCGCCACGTGAGCCTGCCCCTCGTCTTCCTGGAGGAGGTCGCGCCGGACATCGCCTCCATGGAGGAGCTGCAGGTCAGCCTCGCCGTCTTCCGGATGGTCGCCGAGCTGGAGGGCGAGGAGACGCCGATCGCCGAGCGCATGATCCTGCGCGATGCGCCGCTGCGCCGCTCGCTGCGGCGTGACGGCATCGCCGGCGACGCCGATGACCGCATCCAGCAGGGGATCGATCTCGCGGTCGGGCGCGGCACGCTCCTGCGCTTTGCCGCCGTGCGCGGCACGCGCGAGACACTTTGGTACTATCTGAATACGCCCGTGAACCGCGCGACGGTCGCGTCCATGCAGCGCGGCGCGCTGGCGCCGCCGGCGATCGTCTGGGAGGGCCAGAGCCCCCCGGCCATCGCCGTCGACCAGCCAAACGCCTTCCGCATGTACGAGCAGAATATCGGCCCCCTCACCCCGCTGATCGCCGACCAGATCTCGCGCGCCGTCGAGGAGTACCCGGGCGACTGGATCGAGGACGCCATCGCCGAGGCCGTGACGTATAACCGGCGCAGTTGGCGCTACATTCTTCGCATTCTCGAGAACTGGACCGCGACCGGCCGTCGCGAGTCCGACGTTGCCGGCAATTCGTAGGCACCATCCGACCCGGCCGGCATCCATAAGGGGAAGTCCATGAAGCCCATCGGCGATTTCATGCGCAACGTCCGCGTCACGCCACCTTCCGAGGGGTCCTCCAACGGCACGATCAAGATCACGCGCAAGGACGACGTCCGCTGCCCGATCTGCAACGACGCCGGCTACCTCCGCGCCAACGTGCCGGTCGGCCACCCGAGCTTCGGCCGCCTCTTCCCCTGCCAATGCAAGAAGAAGGAACTCGACGAGCGCCGCAGCGAGGAGCTCCGCCGGCTCTCGAACCTCGACGCGTTCACCGATCACACGTTCGAGGATTTCGACCCCGCCATCCACGGCACCGAGGAGGCCTTCGAGGCGGCGCTGGCGTTCGCGCAGGAGCCGGATCACCGCTGGCTCTTCCTCACCGGACCCTGCGGCGTCGGCAAGACGCACCTGGCGGTCGCGATCGCCAAGTACGCGATGCAGTGGCACCAGATGAGCGTCTACTTCGCCGTCGTGCCGGACCTGCTCGACCACCTGCGGGCGACGTTCGACCCCAACTCGGGATCCGCCTACGACGACCGCTTTACGTCAATCCGTAACGCCCCGCTGCTGGTCCTCGACGACCTCGGCACCGAGAACGCGACGCCCTGGGCGCGTGAGAAGCTGTACCAGATCATCAACCACCGCTACAGCGAGCAGATGCCGACCGTCATCACCTCGAACGTCGAGCTGCGCAAGGTGGACGACCGCATCGTCTCCCGCATGCTTGACCACCGCCTGACCCAATTCATCGAGATCGACGCCGAGGATTACCGGCGGCCCGGCGACTCTCGCCGCGTGCGTCGCGGTCGCCGCTGAGCCAGGCGAAACCCCACACTCGCACCCCGCGTTCTAACCACCGGCGACCGTGGCACGTTCGGCGCGATGTCATCGCTGCCATGGCTGGATCTGGGCGACATTCCGGTCAACCCGTGTAGAATGGGTAGCGTCACAACTCCCTTGACCGCGGTGGTCCAAGGACGCATCTCCGGCACGGACGACGGCTGGTGAGCGATGCCGTCAGGCATTGAGCGGAGCCGTTGTTTTGTGGGCGACAAGCCGGCTCGCGCCGGGCGTCCCGTCCCCATGTCGACGAGCGCGTTGCTCGCTGGGACAACCTGATCCGCACGCACCAGGCGAAGCGTTACCTGTGTTGATCGCATGACGCTCGGCGACTCGAACACGATCGTCATGCACGTACGGTGTCATCAATGACGAACCTCGGATGGCTAGTGGAGCGGTTGGCCGACTTTCGGGTCGTGCTCGACATCTTCGTGGTCGCCTTCTTCATCTACTGGCTGCTCTGGGTCGCCCAAGGAACGCGCGCCCTGAGCCTGATCCGAGGCATCGTCACCCTTTTCCTGCTCCTCTACCTCCTCGGCTGGGCGCTCGAGCTCTCGATGCTGAACTGGATCCTTTCGCGGATCTGGCCGGCGCTCATCGTCGCCATCCCGGTCATCTTCCAGCCCGAGCTGCGCCGCGCCTTCGAGCAGCTCGGCCATGCCGGCTCCTGGCTGCGCAGCCCCTTTCCGAACCAGGACGAGAACGCCGGCGAGGAGATGATCGACGAGGTCGTCCGCGCGGCGCAGCAGCTCTCTCGGCTCCGTTACGGCGCGCTTGTCGTGATCGAGCGCGAGACCGGGCTGCAGGACTTCGTCAGCAAGGGCGTCGCGCTCAACGCCGACATCTCCCGGCAGCTGCTGATCAACATCTTCTTCCCGAACTCGCCGCTGCATGACGCCGCCGTCGTGATCGCCGACAACAAGATCCTGGCGGCCAGCGTAGTGTTGCCCCTGACCGACAACATCTCGGCCTCCAGCCAGCTCGGTACGCGCCATCGCGCCGCGATCGGCATCACCGAGGAGTCCGACGCGCTGGCGGTCGTCGTCTCCGAAGAGACCGGGCAGATGTCGGTCGCCCACTCCGGCCGGCTGATCCGGAATCTGGACCAGGACCGCCTGCGCCGCGTCCTGCGCACGCTGATGCGCATCGACCGTCCGGCGGGATCGACCGGGGCGCGCCCGGCCGCGCGTTTCGGCGCGCTGCGGTCGCTCTTCCAGCCCAACGGCAACAGCGCCAAGG
>DATLHE010000276.1:0-11475 GCA_035540335.1 Thermomicrobiales bacterium
CTCGTCTTGAACCAGTGCATGATCTGGCTCAGCTTCGGAGTCGAAGGATCGATCTCCAGCGGGTCGGTTGACAGAATCATGATGACGCCATGGACGTGGTTCGGCATCACAATCATGACGTCGAGCTCAACGCGTGGAAAGCGACGCGGGATGCTCCCCCACCACGACTCGATAACCGGCCCCACCGCCGAAAGTCGCATCTCGTCGTCGGCCACGTCCCCGAACAGGCATACGCGTCGCTCCGTGCAGAGCGTGACGACGTAGGCACCCGGCGTGGCGTTGTTCGTACCCACGCAGGCGGAGACGTGAGGTGACAGCGTCTCGACGGGGCGGCTGCGTCACACGTGCATCCTCCGACATTGGCAGACTTTCCCGTCAGGCCAGCCAGGATTCCGGCTGGTAGAGGGCGGAGCGGAGAGCGGCCCAGAGCGCGCGGTACTGCGCCCACGGCGTCTCCCCGACGACGCGCACGCCCAGCGGACCGGTGCGCTCGATGCCCTGGGTGCGGGACGCGCGGTCGCATTGCTGCATGCTGTTGAAATCGACCTCGATCTCCCAGCCGTCGGGACGGTAGAGCGGCACGTTCTCCCGCTGAGCCAATGCCCGCGCGGCGGCCTCCGTCAGCAACGGCGCGGTGACCGACGGCGGGGTGCAGATGGCGGCGTTGCGGCCGCAGGCCTCCTTGACGGCCACCGTCTCGATGGTATCGCCGAGGAAATCGCGCGCCTCCGCCACCGTCGTGGCGTCGCCGCTGACCATGAGCGTCGGGATGCCGAGCGAGGCGAGCACGGCGGCGTTGATGCCGGTCTCGCCGTGCGGGCGGCCGTTGATCCGGATCTCGCTGACGACGGCGCCGGCGATCGTGTGCGGGTGGATCGCCTTCGGCGTCCGCGCCATGGCGTGGTAGCCGACGAAGACCGCCGCGTCGAAGGGGCGGCTGTCCGCCCCTTCGAGCTGGCAGTAGTCCTTGGCGTCGCCGGTGCCGCTGATCAGCAGCGAGCGGGGGTGGATCTCCTCGATCAGCAGGTTGCGCATCGGGCCGTGGCCGTCGCTGACCAGGACGGAGGAGGCCCCGGCCTGCAGCAGCCCCTCGATGACGGCGTTGGCGTCGGCGGTCATCAGCTTGCGTCCGCGGGCGTACTCCGATTGGCCGGGCATCATCATGTCGGCGTGGACGACGCCGCTGATCCCCTCGATGTCGACCGAGACATAGACGTTCACAACCTGGTTCCTCTCCATGGGAAGGGCCGCCACGAGGGCGGCCCGTACGCGATTGTCGTGTAGGGGCAGACTCTGATGTCTGCCCGCGCGATCAAGGATCGCGATTGCATCGCGGCGGAATGCTTCGCGCTACGCCGTCTCGTAGGCCGGGATGAACTGCCGCAGGTAGGCGTACGACTGCGACATCGCATGGTTCACCGCGTCCAGGCTCGGCCACGGCTCGCCCTGGAACTCCAGCTCCACCGAGCACGGGCCCTTGAAGTCGACCTCGTTCAGCGCGTCGAAGATCGGCCGGAAGTCGACCTCACCGGTACCGATCGCCGGGAAGTTCCAGACGCCGGGGCCGCCGACCTTGTCCTTGATGTGCAGGTGCGTGACCACGTCGGCCGCGGCGGTGATGTCCGTCTCCGGCCGGGTCGCGCCGTAGAAGATGACGTTGCCGGTGTCGTAGTTGACGCCGACGTTCGGCCGGTCGATCTCGCGGACGAGGTCGGCGGCCATCGCGCCGGTGGCGGAGATGCCGCCGTGCGTCTCGAGGCAGATCGCGATGCCCATCGCCGCCGCCTCGTCGGCCAGCGGCCGGAAGAGCCGCAGGAACGCCGCCTTCTGCTCCTCGGGCGTGCCCTGCGACGAGTCGTCGTGGCCGCCGGTGCTGGTCGTCACCATCGTGATGCCGAGCGCCTTGCAGAGGCGGAAGACGTTGCGGAAGTCGTCCGCGCCCTGCTCGCTGGCGAGGTCGGTGTGACCGCTCATGCTGACCGGCGTGAGCTGGTTCCGCTCCAGCAGGTCGCGCACGCGCTGGAGCTCGGCGTCGTCGGCGTCGCGGCGGACGTGCTCGGTCCAGCCGGGCACGGACGAGAGCTCGACGCTGCGGAAGCCGGCGCGGGCGATCCCGTCGAGGGCCTCCTCCAGCGAGTAGGTGTGATAGGAGTTCGTCGAGACCGCGAGGCGGTCCGGGGTAAAGGTGGACATGGGGTTGTTCCTTTCGAGGGCAGACATCAGAGTCTGCCCCTACACGATCCGCGCGACCCACAAACCCGTCATCCTGAGCGAAGCAAGGGCTCGCTCCGCTTCTCGCCCTGCGGGCTCGGCCAAGGGATCCCCCGGCGAAGCCGGTCATCCGAACACGAGACCTACATGTTGCCAATGGCGCTTCGCGTAGGGTTCTTCCCCTTCGACTACGCTCAGGGTCAGAATGAGGGTGTGTTGTGGTCGGCGGCGTCAGCCAGATTGCGCTCAGTCCAGCTCGTCGTCGAACCACTGGCGGCCGGGGTACAGCTGCATATACTCCATAATGACGCCATCTTCTCGCGTAAACGCCGCCCTGGCAAATGGCGGCTCGCCGACCTCGATCGGCCCGAGGGTGACGTCCTTGCCGGCGATCTCGGCCTCCAGATCATCAACCGTGTAGGCGATGTGCAGGCTCTGCTGGAACGCCGCGTCGGCGGTGCTCTCCGGTGTGTAGCGCAACCACTCCACCCGCTGCGGGTGATGCGCCGGGTTGGACACCCATGTCCGCGTCGCCGCGACCCATGATTCGCCGGGCTGCGGCTCGGTCGTCGGCAGGCCGATGTGATGGAATCGTTTCGTCACGTTGTCCCTTTCAAACCCCTCATTCCGAGCGAATGCAAGGGCCCGCTATCGCTTCTCGCCCGTTGGGCTCGGCCGGGGAACCCTACGCGAAGCGATGTTCGCTGCCAAACGGGAGGACATTGAACGCGCCTTCGGGTGCTGCCCACGAAGGTGCTGTGCGCGTTCAAGTCCTCCCCTACGGAACGCCTGACAATGCCGCGAGCGACACCCTCGCTACGCCGCCGGCGAGGCTGCGGGCGAGCCCTCCAGGTCTGCCTGTGAAAAACCCGCGCCCTCGGGCACCGGCACGGCGGCGTACTCCGGCGAGAGCGCATACGTCCGCGCGTCCTCCTTCACCTGCTCGACGTCGAAGTCGTTCGCGCCGGCGATGTAGTCGTTCTTGCAGACGTCCTCCGCCTTGATCGCCTTCGTGATCTGCCCGAGGTCGTGGATCGTGTCGAAATAGCCCTGCCACGACGCCATGTCGTGCCAGCCCCACCCTTCGCGGTTGGCGAAGTCGCCGCGGAAGATCAGCGCGTTCTCCCACATCGACTCGACGGCGACCGCCTTGTCCTGGAACGTCTCGTTCAGCGCCTGCGAGATCGTCGGCTCGTTCATCGTGATCTCGGTCGCGGCGCGCGGGTTCCAGTAGGAGAACTCCATGCCCATCGCCCAGCCGCGCAGGTAGCGCGTGTACAGGTCGGCAAGCGCGCTGTCCTCGAAGTCCTCCTTGCGGATCTGGAAGGAGTTCGATGGGAACTTCGACCAGTCCTTGCCGAGGATGTAGTCGTACTCCAGGCCCGTCGCTCCCCACTGCGCCCGCAAGCCCTCCCAGGTCAGCGCGGCGTCGGCCTGCCCCTGGTCGACCGCCTGCGCCCACGTCGCGCCGGCGGGGATGTACTGGATCGACGCGGGATCGACGCCGGCCTGCGCGAACATCGGGTCGGTGATCAGCGACCACCCGGGGTCGCCGAGCGCGACCTTCTTGCCCTCCAGCTGGGCGACCTCCGTGATGCCGGAGCCCTTCGGCACGGCGAAATCGAAGGTGTCCTGCGCGACCTGGTGCCAGACGGAGACGAGCGGCGTGCCGGCCTCCAGCAGGGCGGAGAAGACGCCCGGGGAGACGAACGACATGTCCGCCTGCCCCTCGGCGACGGCCTTGCCGCCGGAGGTGGCCTCGAGGATGCCCGGCTGCAGCTCGGTCTGGAGGTCGCCGAAGTAGCCCATCTTCTTGCCGACCCAGTAGCCGTAGTCGTCGAGCACTTCGAGCGAGCCGCGCGGGGAGATCCAGACGACGGAGTTTCTCTCCTGGGCGGCGAGCACGCCGCGGGAGCCGGACAGCGGCAGGGCGAGCGCGGCCGATGCCGCGGCGCTGGTGGCGAGGAGTCGACGACGGGAGAAGCGGGTAGCCATGGAACGACCTCCAGTTGCACGCGCGCCCGGCCAGCCGCCGGACGACCCCTGTCGGGAGAGGACCGCCCACCGCGGCACTCTCGGTGTCCCGTGTGTGGAGCTCCATTGGATCACAGGTGGGGCGGGGGCTCAATAGGGTGGCGCGTTCCGCCTCGCCAAGGCCAACGGCACACACCCTTCGGAGTGCGCGGCTACGAACCTAGAAGACCCCACGCCAAAAGCCCCATGTCATGCTGAGCCGCAAGTCGAGCGCAGCGAGACGCAGCGTGTCGAAGCATCCCCATCGGCGCCGCAGGCGTCGATATGAACGCGCCGGCCAGGGCGGCGCAATGTCACCACTCTCGGCTCAGGTCGTGCCAATAGGGATTTGCGCGTTCGATGAGCGCGATCTTCTTAGCCCGGTTCCAGCCCTTGAGCTGCTTCTCGCGCGCGATCGCGTCCCGCACGTCAGCGAAATCCTCGATGTGGACCAGACGGTGAATGCCGTACTTTGAGGTGAACGAGCCGTCGTTGAAGCCCGTCTTGTGCTCCCACATGCGCCGTTCAAGGTTGTTGGTGATGCCGATATAGAGGGTGAACGAGTCACTGGCAAGAATGTAGACGTAGAACGTGTGCTCCATCCCCAGGGCCGCTCCTGATCACACCATATCGACGCTGCGCGTCGATGGGGATCCCTCGACACCGCTCGCGTCACTTCGTTCCGCTCTCGGGCTCGGGATGACAGGTTGGTTGGTTGCCTTACGCCTCCCAGCTCGCCCATTTCTTCCCGATCCAGAAGAAGATCACGTAGTCGAGAATCCCGATCACCGCCAGGATCACGATCACCGCGAAGAAATTGGCCATCTGGACACGCGACGAGTAGTAGACCAGCCGGTTGCCGAGCCCCTCGCTGGAGCCGACCATCTCCGCGCCGACCGCCGTCAGCAGCCCGAAGATCGCCCCTACCATCAGGCCGACGATGATCATCGGCAGCGCCAGCGGGAAGCGCACCTTCGTGAAGAGCTGCAGCGTGTTCGCGCCGTACGAGCGCGCCAGCGCGATCTTGCCCAGGTCCGTGCGCCGGAACCCCGTCGCCGCGTTGATCATCACCATCGGCCCGGAGGCCAGCGCGACGACGATCACCCGCGGCAGGATCGTGTCGTAGCCGAGCTTCGCGCTCAGCAGCGGCACCAGCGCGATCATCGGCGTCGTCACCAGCAGCAGGATGTAGGGCGTGATCACCTTCTCGACGAACGGCGCCTGCGTGATCGTCGCCGCCAGCAGCAGCCCGACGCCCGCGCCGATCGCGTAGCCGAGCACGAGCACCTGGAGGGTGCTGAAGAGATGCGGCCGGAAGAGGTAGAAGTTGTTCCACAGCGCCGCGCCGATCTCGGTCGGCTTCGGGAAGATGTAGCTCTGCGTCCCGCTCAGCTCCAGCCAGAGCTGGATGCCGCCGATCACGACGACGGCGACCAGCACGATCACCAGCGCCTCCCACCCGGAGCGGATCGCGCCGGAGTGGGTCAGCGCCGACCAGTTGCTGAGGCCGACGCCCTCGTGCGTCTCGTGCTCGAAGGTCGGGATCGCGTCGTTCAGGTCCTGTTCGCGCGCCATCGCTCACACCTCTATGCTGGCCGGGCCGTGCCCGCGCTCGATCGAGTGCTTCACCTCGAGCACATGCTGGATGAACGACGGCTCGAACGTCTGCTCGATCGACCGCGGCCGCGGCAGGTCAACCGGAAAGATGTGCGCCAGGCGCCCCGGCCGCGGCGAGAGGACGGCCACCCGGTCGGCGAGGAAGAGCGCCTCCGTGACGTTGTGGGTGACGAAGACGATCGTCTTGCCGGTGTCCATCCAGAGCTTCTGGATGAGCCGGTTCATCTCGTCGCGGGTGAAGGCGTCGAGCGCGCCGAAGGGCTCGTCCATCAGGATCACGCCGGGGTCGAAGCCGAGGCAGCGGACGATGCTCGCCCGCTGCTGCATGCCGCCGGAGAGCTCGCGGGGCATCTTGCTCTCGAACCCGGTCAGGCCGACCTCGTCGAGCAGCGCGCGGATGCGCGGCAGGTAGGGCTTGGGGTCGGTCCGCTTGATCTCGAACGGGAAGAGGATGTTCTGCCAGAGCGTCTTCCAGGGCAGCAGGTTGGCGTCCTGGAAGATCATGCCGATGTCGGGGTGCGGGCCGGTGATCGGCGTGCCGCCGAGGCGGATGACGCCGGAGGTCAGCGGATGGAGCCCGGACATCGCCCACAGCAGCGTGCTCTTGCCACAGCCGGACGGCCCGAGGATGCAGACGAACTCGCCCTTCTGGACGTCGAGCGTGAGGTCCTGGAGGGCCAGCACGGACCCGGTGCGGGTCTTGTACTCCTTGGTCGCGTGCTCGATCGTGAGCAGTGGGGGCGAGGTCTCCCGGAGCGACCGGGAGGGTACGGCGGAATCTGAGACGTGCTGCATGGGCCAATCCTGCGCGGTGGCCGTGGCCGTGGCCATACCGCGATGGTGATCTGACGCGTCCTGTCCCGGAGATGAGCGCATCATAGGGAGGCTCCGGGCAGGGGTCAAGAGAGCCCGGGCTGGCAAGGGTCGTGGCATGGACCAATCTGGCGATGGCAGACGAGATGCGGTGCCTGGGGACATGTGGACGCACCCGCCGTCTCTCGCCTCATCGCCATGGCCGGGGAAGGAGGAGGCCAAGCACGATCCCGAGCCCGGCGGCGATCAGCAAGGCCCAGGCGAGGCGGATCTCGACCTGCCGGGTGATGATCCGGACCTCGACGACGACGAAGTTCTCGGCGATGAAGAGGACCAGGAGCACGAGCACCGTCGCCAGCACGACGAGCCGGAACGTCCAGTTGTGGCCCCGGGGATTCGGAGTCTGAGTCATGCGTCCCTTCACATCCTTCGCGGCCAGTCGACCGGCGGTCACGAGCGGAGCGTCGCGGACGCTGCGCATCCTCAATCGCGGCCTGCTGGGCGCGGCGTCGATCGCCATCGCGGTCAGCCTGGCGCTGCTGGGCGTCTTCATCTTCAATCCGAAAATGGCCGAGGAGTTTACATCCGGCCTCCGGCCGTCGCTGTTCTTCGCGGAGCTGCCGCCGGACCAGATCGACCCCGACCTTGAGCACCAGTACGAGCAGATCATCGGCGTCGGCCACAACTCGGGCGATTCCGTCACGGCCACCCTCTCGGCGCTCGTCGCCGGCGCGGACGCGATCGAGCTCGATGTCGTCTCCCTCGACGGCCGCCTCTACTCGTCGCACGCCTCGCCCCTCCCGCTCGTCGGCGGCGGGCTGTTTCGTGGGCCGTCGGTCGAGGAAATCTGGGCCGCGGCGGCCCAGACGGACCTCGTCAAGTTCGACCTGAAGGAGACGTCGCCCCAGTTCCTCCGGCTGGTGCACGATTTCCTCGCCACCCACCGGCGCCAGCACCAGGTCATCATCGTGACGCGGGATCCCGCCTCGCTGCGCTTCTTCGCAGGCAGCATGCCGGAGGTCATCCGCTACTACAGCATCGGCGACCAGTCGCAACTCACCACCCTGCGGGAGAACCCGGAGCTGGTTCGCCTCATCGACGGGGTCAGCATCCGTCACACGCTGCTGGACGAGGAGACCACGGCGTGGCTGACCGGGCAGGGCCTGCACGTCGGCGCGTGGACCGTGAACGACCTTGAGCGGGCCAACGAGCTGATCCGCATGGGCGTCGAGGGGATCACCACCGACAACCTGGCGCTGCTGGCGCTCTTCGGCGGCCAACAGCGCGGCGAGGACCCGTCGCAGCAAAACCCCGTCGCCCCCACGCCCGCCGACGAACGGCGCCCCGGCGGCGGCCGGCCACACGAAGGAACGAAGCGATGACACCAGGAAGCGGGCCAGCGACGATCGACACGACCGTGAGCGAGCCATGGCGACGTGACGCGGCGGAGATCGCCGCGACGCTCGACACCGACGCCCACCGCGGGCTGACCGCTGCCGAGGCGACGGATCGCCTCGCGCGGTTCGGGCCGAACGAGCTGGAGCCGGAGGCGCCCGTCCCGGCCTGGAGGAAATTCCTCGCCCAGTTCGCCGATCCGCTCATCTACCTCCTCTTTGCCGCCGTCGCCATCTCGCTCGTCGCCTGGGTGATCGAGGGCGCCGAAGGCATCCCCTACGAGGCGATCGTCATCCTCGTCATCGTCGTCCTCAACGCCGTCCTCGGCTACGTGCAGGAGGCGCGCGCCGAACAGGCCGTCGCCGCGCTGCAGAAGATGGCGGCGGCCACCGCGGGCGTCGTCCGCGACGGCCAGGAGCAGCGCATCCCCGCCGCGGAGATCGTGCCGGGCGACCTGCTCGTGCTCGCCGAGGGCGACGCCGTCAGCGCCGACGCCCGGCTGGTGCACACCGCGTCGCTGACGGTAGCGGAAGCGTCGCTCACCGGCGAGAGCGAGGCGGTGCTGAAGGATGTCGTCACACTGGCCGAGCCGGCGGCGCTCGGCGACCGCGTCAACATGGTCTTCAGCGGCACGGCGGTCACCCGGGGCCGCGGCCACGCGATCGTCACCGGCACCGGCATGGCCACCGAGATGGGCAATATCGCGCGGCTCCTGGGCAGCACGGAGGAGGAGCGGACGCCACTGCAGAAGGAGATCGCGATCATCGGGCGGGCGCTGGGGATCGCCGTCATCGCCATCGCGATCGTCGTCATCGCCGCGATCCTGCTCACGACCGACATCGATGGCGTCGACGACGTCGTCGACGTGCTGCTCGTCGGCGTCTCGCTCGCCGTCGCCGCCGTGCCGGAGGGGCTGCCGGCCGTGCTCTCGGTCGTGCTCGCGCTCGGCGTGCAGCGCATGGCCCGCCAGCACGCGATCGTGAAGAAGCTCTCGTCGGTGGAGACGCTCGGGTCGGCGTCGGTCGTCTGCTCCGACAAGACGGGCACGCTGACCCGGAACGAGATGACGATCGAGCGGGTCGTCACCGCCTCCGGCGAGGTGACGATCAGCGGCACCGGCTACCGCCCCGAGGGCGAGTTCCGGGTCGACGGCCGGCCGCTCGACAACGATGAGCTGCTCGACGAGGTCCGGGTCGTCCTCGTCGGCGGCAGCCTCGCCAACGACGCCGTGCTGCGCGAGGAGGACGGCGAGTGGACGATCCAGGGCGATCCCACGGACGCCGCCTTCCTCGTCGCGGAGAACAAGCTGGAAGGGCTGACCGAGGCGCGGAAATCGCGCTTCCGTCGCGTCGGCGAGGTGCCGTTCACCTCCGAGCGCAAGCTGATGAGCGCGTTGCTCGCCGACGCCGAGCACGGCGGCGACATCACCATCGCCACCAAGGGCGCGCCGGACGTCCTACTGGCGCGCTGTCACGCCGAGCGGGCGGGCAGCGAGATTCGCCCGCTGACGGACGAGCGCCGGCACGCGATTCTCGGGACGGTCGACCGGCTCGCCGGCGATGCGCTGCGCACGCTGGCCGTCGCCTATCGTCCCGCGACGGACGGCGAGGCCCCGCCGGAGGACGAGTCGATCGAGCGCGACCTGGTCTACGTCGGCCTCGTCGGCATCATCGATCCACCCCGCTCCGAGGTCCGCGCGGCGATCGACGAGGCGCGCTCGGCCGGCATCCGCGTCATCATGATCACCGGCGACCACCCCCGGACCGCGACGCGGATCGCCAGCGACCTCGGCATCGTCGAGCCGGGCGCCCCGGCCGTGACCGGCGGCGAGCTCGAGGAGCTCGACGACACGCGGCTGCGGGCGACCGTCCGCGACGTCTCCATCTACGCTCGCGTCGCGCCCGAGCACAAGCTGCGGATCGTCGACGCCCTCAAGGCGGAGGGCAATATCGTCTCGATGACGGGCGACGGCGTGAACGACGCCCCGGCGCTGAAGAAGGCGGACATCGGCGTCGCGATGGGCATCACCGGCACCGACGTGACGAAGGAGGCGGCGGACATGATCCTCGCCGACGACAACTTCGCCACGATCATCACCGCCGTCCGCGAGGGGCGCGGCATCTTCGCCAACATCCGCAAGTTCATCCGCTTCCTGATCTCGTCGAACATCGGCGAGGTGCTGACGATGTTCCTCGGCGTCGTGTTCGCGAGCGCGCTGGGGCTGGACGCGGCCGGCGGCACGCTGGCGGTGCCGCTGCTGGCGACGCAGATCCTGTGGATCAACCTGCTGACCGACGCCGCCCCGGCGCTGGCGATGGGCGTCGACCCCGCGCCGGACGACGTCATGCGCCGCCCGCCGCGGCGGCTCACCGACCGCGTGATCGACGGTGAGATGTGGGGGAGCATCTTCTGGATCGGCTTCGTGATGGCCGCGGTAACGCTGGCGGCGCTCGACCTCACGCTCGAAGGGGGTCTGCTGGGCGGCGACGGCGATATCGTCGAGGCGCGCACGATGGCGTTCACGACGCTGGTCTTCGCGCAGCTCTTCAACACCTTCAACGCCCGCTCGGACCGCGTCAGCGCCTTCCATCACATGTTCACGAACCGCTGGCTGTGGGGCGCGATCGCGCTGTCCGTGGTGCTGCAGATCGCGGTGGTCCAGCTGCCGTTCCTGAACGACGCCTTCAGCACGATGCCGCTCCCGGCCACCGACTGGGTGCTGTGCGTCGCGCTGGCGAGCGTCGTCCTCTGGGCCGACGAGGCGAAGAAGCTCGTGGAGCGGTGGGTGCGGCGGTAGGGGCAGCGTTTGTCGTACGCGTGGACACATCGATCATCGTAGCGTCGCACCCAGGAGGGTGTGCGCCTATCGCGACCGCCGATTATCGCCTCCGGCGATGCGGACCGACGACCCGCCGGGGTCGGCCCCTACGACAACGGGGCGGCGTTTCGATGTCGTAGGGGCCGTGCTTCCCGAGGGGAATGTCGGCCCGATGGCTCGCAGGGCCATATCTACGGCGCCCAGAGAGAACGGCGCTGCGGCGCCGGATTGGACGTGCTCTCGCTTCACTGTGGACGGGGATCCTTCGATCGGCGATTTTGTCGCCTCCTCAGGACAGGCTCTTCGCGTTCGCCCAGGATGACGAGTGGTTGGATTGGTCGTACCGGATCGAAAAGCGCGCGTCGGAACATGCGCTTCGCGTAGGGTTCATCGCTTCGCTCTGAATGAGGGGGTGTTGGGGGGGCGGACATGAAAGGCTCGCTACCGCTTCTCACCTTCGGCTCGGCCGGGTCCGCCCGTACGACCTGCACGCGTCCGCGCCGCCCGACCCACCTCAGCTGATCCCCGACGCCGGGATCAGGATCGGGATCCCGCTGCCGTCCGCGCCGATGCCCACCCGGCACGGCGCCCGCCCGGGCGGCGGGGAC
>DATLHE010000277.1:0-13585 GCA_035540335.1 Thermomicrobiales bacterium
GCAGGTGCATACCGGGACTGCAGTACTCCCAGGTCGTGCCCGGCTCCGCCACCATCGGCAGGTCGAGCGTGAACTGCACCGGGTCCGGGCTCGCCTCCATCGCCGCCAGCGTGGGCTCGTCGGGCTGCCAGACGCAGTCCAGCCCCGTCTGCATGCTCGCGAGGTCACCGACCGTCAGGGCCTTCTTGCGGGCATCGACATTGGCGATCGTGCGGTCGGGGAAGAAGGAGAGTAAAGGCTCGTCGAGCGCCAACGCGCCCTGATCAATGGCGATGCCGATCAGCGTCGTCGTCACGCTCTTCGTCACGGAGGCCAGGTCGTGCGGCGTCGTGCCGTCGTAGGGATAGAACGACGCGCCAAGGAACGCCTCGCCGTCCCCGATCATCAGCAGGCTATGGAGCCGGGAACCTGTTTTTGGATCGTTGGCAGCACGTCGGCGAGACTGGCGGAGTCGAAGCCATGAGCCTCGGGCGTGCCGGTCGGCCACGTCTCAGCCTGGGCTGTCGCTGCGGCGGGATGAGGCGATGGGAGAAGGACGACGAGGACGAGGAGCGCGACGAGCAGGCGTGTCATGGCGGGCGCCTTTCCTGCCTCGCGGAGCGAGCGCATGCGCGGTTGGCACAGATCCCGTCTCATCGTAGCCCGCCGGCGCCCCGTATGGACGCGCCACATCGGCGTATCGCGCCTGTTCGGGGCACCACCTTGGGGTCAGTGCCGGTGGCGCCTCATGACGGGCGCTCGCGCAGCATCCGCGCGATGTCGTCCGCGAACGTCACCTCGGAGTCGTCCTCCGGCGCGTAGCCGATCACCTTGCGCGCGTTGGTGATGCTCCAGAATGTCCGCGCGTTGTTCGAGACGCCGTAGAAGATGTGGAAGGGCACCCCGTGCTCGTCCGCGATGTCCGGCGTGTCGATCGACTTGCAGAAGAGCTGCTGCAGGTCCCGCGCGCTGACGTATCCAGTGATGTCGCGGAGATACCGCGCCACCGGTTGCCCATCGAACTCCGCCGCGTCGATCTCCCGCGGCGCGACGATCCGGATCTGGATGACCTCCAGCTTCCGGCCCAGCGACCCGCAGGCGTAGACGAACCCCAGCGACTCATACGCCGCCTTCGCCCAGCCGTAGAAACTCTCCGGCCGCGGGTAGTCCTCCGGTGTCACCCGGTCGCGCAGCCCCGCGTAGTAGGGAACCTCGTACCACTTCGCCGCCTGGTTGGTGCTGGCCGCCACCACCCGCCGCGTGCCGGAGGTCAGCGCCACATCGTAGATGCGCTGCATCAGGTCGACGTTCGTGCGCTCGTCCTCGTAGACGGCGTCGGGCCGCGGCCGGACGTACCCGAGGTGGACGACCGTGTCGATGCCGTCGAAGAGCGCCTCCAGCGTCGCCCGGTCGGCGTTCAGCACGTCGACGACCTCGACGCCGGGCACCGGCTCTCCCTCCCGGGTGCGGTCCGTCACATCGACCAGCCGCAGGTCGTACCGCTCCCGCAGCGCCGGGAGGAGCTGGCTGGCGATGTACCCGGCCGCGCCGGTCACCAGCACTCGCCTCGGTTGGCTCTCCATCAGCCAGCGCGCCTGCCCGTCCTCGTCCGCCATCGTCAGCGCACCTTGCCGCGCGCGGCGACCGTCCAGGTGTCGACGATCTTTCCGCCCCGGGCGATGAACATCTCGTTCATCAGGTTCACCGTCGGGCAGATGTGGTTCGGGATAACCTCGACGCGGTCGCCGACCTCAAAGCCCTCCTCGCCCGCCGGCAGCTCGCAGACGCCGTGCTCCTCGCTCAGCTTGCTGATCACCACATCCGGATGCCCGACGATGTAGCCGTGGCCCGGCCGGCCCTTGCTCGGGTCCATCGCCAGCGACTTCGAGCCGGTGTCGAGCACGCAGCGGTCCGGCGCCGTGTGGCTGACGACGGTTGCCACGAAGCGCGCCGCGCAGTCCTGCACGCCCCACTCGTTGCCGAAGCGGAAGAGCGAGTTGTCGTTGAAGACGTAGGTGCCCGGCCGCATCTCGGTGATCCCCGGCACGGTCGGCGTGAACTTGGCGGCCGGGGTCGACCCCACGCTCACCGTCGGCAGCTCGATGCCGTGCTCGCGGATGCGCTCCGCCGTGTCGACCATCGCCTTGCCGGCCTCCAGAGCGGCCGCCTCAATCGTGTCCATGTCCAGGCTGTTGACGTGCCCCTCGTGGGTCATGATCCCGACCAGGTGCAGGTTCGGCAGCCGCGCGACGTCGAGCGCGAAGGCCACCGCCTCGTCCCCGACCAGCACGCCGGAGCGGTTCTGGCCGGTGTTGATCTCGACGTAGACGTCCAGCGAGCGGTCGTGCCGCGCCATCGCCCGCGACAGCGCCTGCGCTGCGGCCAACGAGTCGACCGCCACGGCGATCCGCGCCCGCTCCATCAGCGCGACGATCTTGCGGTACTTGTGCTCACCGATCGTCGGATACGCGATCAGCACGTCCTCGACGCCGGCCTGCTCGACCATCACCTCGGCCTCGCCGACCTTCGCGCAGGTGATGCCGACGGCCCCCGCCGCGATCTGCAGGCGCGCGATCTGCGGCGTCTTGTGCGTCTTGATGTGCGGCCGCAGCCCGACCCCGACGCTCTTCGCGAACGACGCCATCTCGGCGATGTTGCGGTGCAGGATCTCCTCGGACACCACCAGCGCCGGCGTATCGACATCGGTGTTCGGCGTCAGGATCAGCTCGGAAGATTGCGCGGTGGCGACCATGGTCTCGTCCTCCCCGGATGCAGGGTCCGGTTGTGTTGTGTCGTTGTCGTCGGCGCGGCCGGCGAAGGGCGTTCCATACGGGAATCGGGCTTCGGGCCGCCTGTCATGGGACCAAAAGTATACGGCAGGTCCGGCGAAATCGGGCCGATTCGCGTGCAGCCGGTCACGACGGAGCCGTCGGCCGGTGGACGACGATCGTCAGCGCCCCTGAGGGTTATGGACATCTGTCCTGTCTGACGGCATGATGACCGCGGAGGATCAATCAAGGTCCAGAAGCGAGGCTGGCCATGTCCCCTCACCGATCTCCTCTTCCCATCCCCGACCCCGAACTGTTCCAACTCGTGCCCGTGGCCCCAGCCCGCGACCCGCTGCCGCGCCCGATGACCTCCTTCGTGGGCCGCGAGCGCGAGCTGGACGTCATCACCGAGCTGATCGGTCTGCCCGAGATGCGACTGGTCACCCTCACCGGACCAGGCGGGATCGGCAAGACCCGCCTCGCTCTCGCCGTCGCCCGTCGCCTCCAGCCGGCATCCCCCGATGGCGTGGTCGTCGTGCCCCTGGCGTATGTCCGCGCGCCCGCGCTCGTGCTCCCCACGGTGGCCCAGGCGCTGGGTGTCCCGGACGCCCCCGGGCAGCCCGTGGGGCGCCGCCTGCGGGCGTTCCTCCAGGACCGGCAGCTCCTGCTCGTCCTCGACAACCTGGAACATCTCCTCGACGCCGCGCCGGTGGTGGCCGCGCTGCTGGACCACGGACCCGGGCTGACGATCCTGGCGACGAGTCGCGCGCGGCTGGGCGTCTCGGGCGAGCAGGTGTTTCCGGTCGGGGCGCTGAGCCCGGCGGCGGCCCGGGCCCTGTTTGTGGTGCGGGCGCGGGCGGTCCTGCCGGCATTTGCGCCGGCCGACGAGACGACCCCAATCCTCGATGCGATCTGTGCCCGGCTGGATCGGTTGCCGCTGGCGATCGAGCTGGCTGCAGCCCGAGTCCCCGTCCTCCCTCCGCCCGCGCTCCTTGGCCGGCTCGATCAGCGTCTGGATTTGCTGACCGGCGGGCCGCGGGACGTCCCCGACCGACACCAAGCTCTGCGGCATACGATTGCCTGGAGCCACGACCTGCTCAGCGCGGCCGACCAGGTCCTGTTCCGTCGCCTCGGCGTCTTCGATGGTGGATTCACGCTCGACGCCGCGGCCTCGGTTGCTGGCGGTGGCGGCGATGTGCTGGACGGCATTGCCAGCCTCGAAGCCAGCAGCTTGCTCCAGATGTCGCCAGGCTGGCGGGGAGAGCCGCGATACACCATGCTGGAAACCATTCGCGCCTACGCACTGGAGCGCCTGGACGAAAGCGGGGAGGGTCCGGCGACGCACCGGCGATTCGCGGCCTGGTACAGCGACCTGGCCGCCGACTTCGTCAAAGTGTGGTTTACCCCAGAAGAGCTCGACATCCTGGACAAGATTGAGTGGGAATACGCCAACCTCCATGGGGTCTTGGGATGGTACGAACGTGTGGGCGATATGGAGTCGGTGCTCAGATTGGCGGGATCGTTGGGACCCCTGTGGGCGATGCATGGGCACGGTCTAGCGGGACGATTGTGGCTCGAGCGCGCATCCGGTTCCCTCGCCGATGTTCCGGCGCATGTGGCGGCCGTGGCGTTGCGTTCACTGAGCCGGCTTCTCAACCAGCAAGCGGTTGGAGCCCAGGCGTCCGCATGTGCTGAACGGTCACTCGCGCTGGCCCGGGATGAGGGAGACCAGCGCGGCATCATCCAAAGCCTGACCTTGTGCGGGGTTGCGGCATTCAAGATGGGTGATCTCGGGCGCGCCGTGGCCCATCAGGAAGAGGCGCTCGCACTCCTCGACGCCACCGACGACCTGCCATGGGCGGATTACTTCCGGGGCATAGCCCTGACTCAGCTGGGGAACTATTGCATCCATTTGGGCGCCATTGCTGAGGCGGAAACCTGGTACACACGGGCAGCGGAACGGCATACGTGCCCCAGACCGGCGGACGCCGACGACTATCTGGCCATCAAGGGGTTGGGGGATGTCGCACGCGCTCAAGGCGAGGATGTGCGTGCCCTCCAACGGTACCGGAGAGGTCTGCGGCTCTCTTGGGAAGCCCAAGATATGAGAGCGGTTGCGTACGCGCTTGGAGGCGTTGCCGGCTCGCTCGCGGCGCTGCGACATCATGAGCTCGCGGCCCGCTTGTTCGGCGCGTCGGAGGCCCTCCACGAAGACCTCTGCGTGCCGTTCGACGTGGAGACGTTCGATCGGCAACGGGCATTCGGCCTACCCGAACCCTGGGCCGCGGAATCGAGCACCTTCGGCGTGGCGCAACGTCTCCGGGAGGCGTTGGGAAACCGGGGGGCATCCCTGCGCCGAACAGTCATGGACCAGGCCACGATCGATGCTGCCTGGCAGGCGGGTCGCGCCATGCGGGAGCAGATCGGGTATCCACGCGATCGAGGTGGCACGGCCACCGTTGCGCAGACGGGTACCATTGCCCGACCGACGCTTGGTGAGCCGGCGATTGCCACCGCCTGGGAGGGCGGAACCCACCTGACCTGGGACGAGGTGCTCGCCGAGGTGGATTCACTGGTAGATGCCATCGGGGAAGATGCCGATGCCGCAGGTGTACCTGCCGATACCCACGACCTCAGCCCCCGCGAGCGAGAGGTCCTGCGCCTGCTCACGGAAGGGCAGTCCAATCGGGTCATCGCCGAGGCGCTCTCCGTCAGCCCGCGCACGGTCGAGAACCATGTCCTCCACATCATGTCCAAGCTGAACCTCGACTCCCGCACGGCCGCGGTGGCCTACGCCATCCGCAACGGGTTGGCCTGAGCGCCCCTGCTCTCCCTGACTGCGTAGAACTACGCATCCCGCCCTCGTCCGCCCCACGGAATGGAATGCGCAGTTCTTCGGATGTTGCGGACGGCGCGTTCCTTCATGCTGGTTCCTGACAGGCCATCCCCGCATCTTCGACGCGACAGCACGTCGCTGGTGAACGCCAGGTGCGCATGGCCGGGAAGAAAGGGTTCGGTCCCATGAACGATGATCCTCAGCGCTCAGGGTTCGCCACGACGCGCCGTGGTGTGCTGTACGGTCTCGGCGGACTCGCCACGGTCCTCACCGCCGCTGGCCTGGGGAGCCGACGCGCCGCCACCCAGGTCGTCGCCCAGGAGGCCTCGCCGACCCCCGCTTATGCCGTCGGCGTCACGGCCGAGATTCTGAGCCGGAAGGAGGCGGACGCCGCCCCCGGCTACTACCTGCAGGTGGTGCGCATCACCTTCGCCCCGGATGCGATCGTCACCGCCCACACCCATCCCGGGGATACCGTCACCTACCAGGAGTCGGGCTCCCACGCGTTCACCGTGCTGGACGGCGAGGGCTACCTGCTGCGGGCAGGCATGGAGACCCCTGAGGCCGGTCCCGCCGGCGAGGCGATGGAGCTGAACACGGAGTACGACATCGCCCCCGGCGACAGTCTGACGTTCAACGCGCAGACGGTCCACACCGCCCGCAACCCGACCGGCGAGCCGGCCGTCCTCCTCGAGGCCCAGCTCCGGGAGATCGGGGTGCCGCTGACCAACTTCCTGGGCACGCCGGTGCCGTAGCGCCCGATCGTGGTGGGTCCAGGAGCATGGTGACATTCACAAGCTCCTGAGCCCGCCGCACCCCCGAGTGACGCTCGCCGTCGTTTGCTGCCCGTCCGGGCAGGTTTTCACGTCGCGCCGGTCGTCCGCTGGTGAACCGCCGTGGTCAGGATCTCGATCCGCTTCAGCACCTCCAGCTGCTCATGCTGCAGCGTGACCAGCGCCTCCCACTGTCGCCCCGCCAGCTCGTCGAGCCGGGCGTGGATGGCCACGACCTCCAGCTCGGCGCGGCGGTCGACGGAGTAGTCCTGCTCGGCGTCGATACGGTCGCGCTCCTCCTGCCGGTTCTGGCTCATCATGATCACGGGCGCCGTGAACGCCGCCTGGAACGACAGCACGAGGTTGAGGAGGATGAAGGGGTAGGGATCCCACTCCCGGATCCAGCCGATGCTGTTGAGGACCAGCCAGATCAGCAGGATCACCGACTGGATCATGATGAAGCGCCAAGACCCCATCTGCCGCGCGACCGCGTCCGCGGCCCGTTGGCTGCTCGTGAGATGCTCCTCGACCACCTCATTGATGTTGCGCAAACCGCCCGGCTGCCGCCGCAGCACGGCGGCCAGCGCGCGGCTCTCCGCCTCCGTCAGGTCATGCCCGACGTTTCTCAGCAGGTGCTCCAGACGTTCCGCCATGCTCTCCATCCTCTCGAATGTCGCCCCAAGGCGCGGCCGATACCGCCGATTATCGCCGTGGGCGGGTCATGGTGGGTGTCGATGGGCACAAGAATGGGCCGGCGCGCAAGCGCCGGCCCATGCGCCGCGTTCGTTCTATCGCGGAGATGAGACGACCCGGCGTTCGCGTTCTGGTTCAGGCGTGCTGGTGAGCACGCGCAGTGCAAGCACCACGAAGAGCCCCTCGACGAGCAGGCTCAACAACCCCATCGGCTCCAGGAACTGGCTCCACGATGCCTCGCGGAACCGCGGCAGGCCCACCGTCCGGCTGAGGACGTAGCCGACGAAGGCTCCGCCCGCGACGGCGATCCCCAGGAGCCAGCCCCAGACCTGGTCACGCCAGATGCCGTAGAGGGCGATGGCCGAGCCCACCGCGCTGGCAAGGAAGAGCGCGCCAATGTAGCGCTCCTCCCCCAGGTATTCCGGCGCCTCGACCAGATGCAACAGCCCGGTGAGGGCGATCAGGACGATCCCCAGCCACCGTGTACGATCCGAATCCATCACACGCACCATGTCCGATCTGTCCTTCCCGGCGCCCCCGGATGCACGCGGGCGGCGCCGAACGACGATGTGTCCCGGCGGCTTCCCGTGAACCCGCCGGATCACACGATAGGGAGGAAGGATTAGACAGGGATTAGAGATGTGCGCCCCGCGCCGCGGGCAGCGTGAACGTCACCGTCGTGCCCTCACCGGGCATGCTCGAGAGGTGGATCTCCCCGCCGAGCGCGTGGACGATCGAGCGGGCGATCGGCAGGCCCAGCCCCGATCCGCCGCTGGCGCGCGTCCGCGCCCGGTCGGAGCGGTAGAAGCGGTCGAATACCAGCGCCAGTTCCTCCGCGGCGATGCCGGCTCCGGTGTCGCGTACGCTGGCGACCACCTCGTGCCCGCGGTGGGCCACGGTGACCGTGACGGCGTCGCCGGCCGCCGCGTACTTGATCGCGTTGTCGAGCAGGATCCGCAGTACCTGCTCCACCAGCGCGTCGTTCGCCCGCGCGAACGCCGGCGTCGCGTTGACGGTCAGCGACAACCCCGCCTGCGTCGCCTGAGGTTGCATCGCCCGAGCCGCGGCATGGGCGACCTCGGCGACGTCGACCGGCTCGGTCGCGATCGGCACGTCCGGATTGTCGAGCCGGGCCAGCTCCAGCAGGTCGTCCACCAGCCGGTTCATCGTGTCGATCTCGCGCATCATCTGGTCCATCTCGTGCCGCACCGTCTGCTCGGACGGCGCGGGCAGGCGACGGACCATGTCCGCATTCGCCCGCAGCACGGTCAGCGGCGTCCGCAGCTCATGCGAGGCGTCGGCGATGAACGTCCGCTGCCGGGTGAACACCGCGTCGATCGGCCGCATGGCACGGTGCGCGAGGAACAGGCCCGCCGGAAGCGCGATCGCGACGCCGAGCGCGATGCCGGCGAAGCTGACGTTGCGGATCAGGCGCAGCTCGCCGTCGTGCTCCCGCTCGCTGCGCACCGCCTGGATCGCCCCGATCACCTCGCCGTCGACCTCGACCGGCTCCGTCCGCACCCGCACCCGCTCGTCATGCGCCTGCACGATCCGCGTGTCGATGTCGCCGTCGAGCGCGCGTTCCACCCCCGCCTGCACCGGAACATCGCTCAGCGAGACGCCGCGCTCGTTGGCCAGCAGCGTCCCGGCGCCGTCGAACGCGAAGAGCAGCGTGTCGCCGCTCTTGAGGATGTCATCGCTGTCGTCGTGATCGTCATGGTCATCGTCGTCGGCGTCTCGCGGTGGCTGGTTCGTGGCCGGGGTCGCGGCGAGCTGCCCGGAGGCCAGTTCCGGCGTCCACGCCAGTCGGGCGACGCCGATGCGCTCCGCAAGCGCATTGTTCGCCTCGGCATTGAGGCTCCTGCGCAGCAGGACATACGTCCCCAGGCCGATCGCGGCGATGACGGCGACCACGACGACGACGTTCAGCAGCGCGAGCCTGCGGCCGACCGGCGCGAACATGCCCCGCTACGCCTTGTGGATGACGTAGCCGGCGCCGCGCACGGTCGAGATCAACCTCCCCGCCTCCGGGCCGAGCGCCGCCAACTTCCGCCGCACGTAGTGGACGTAGAGCTCGACAACGTTGCCCTGCGGGTCGGCGTCGTAGCCCCAGACCGTCTCCAGCAGCTGGTCGCGCGTGAGGATTTGCCCCTGATGCCGCGCCAGCGTCTCCAGCAGCACGTACTCCCGGCGTGTGAGCTGGACCTGCTTCGCATTGCAGGTGACGGTGCCCGTCGCCTGGTTGAGCCGGACATTGCCAATGGCGATCGTGTCGCCGACCAGTGGCCGGTCTGTCCGCCGCAAGAGGGCGCGGAGCCGGGCGAGTACCTCCTCGAACGCGAAGGGCTTGCCGAGATAGTCGTCCGCGCCGGCATCCAGCCCCTCGACCCGGTCGCCGAGCTCGCCGCGCGCCGTCAGCATCAGCACCGGCGTCGCGATCCCCGCGGCGCGCAGCGCCCGCACCAGCGCGACGCCGTCGCGCCCCGGCAGCATCCGGTCCACGATCAGTGCGTCGTACGACCCGCGCAGCGCCAGCTCCAGGCCTTCCATGCCGTCGAAGGCCGTCTCCACGTCGAATCGCTCCTGCGTCAGCACCTGCGCGATCAGGTGCGCAAGCCGCCGCTCGTCCTCGATCACCAGGATTCTCATGGCGCTACTCTACGGCGAACCATGGAACGCTCGCCATCCCGTAGCGGAGGACGTGCGGGACCACCTCGAGCACGCGGGGCAGCCAGGCAGCAATGTCCTCCCTCCTCTCAAACGGAGGGAAGGTTCCCGTTCAGGTGCCCTCCCCCAGGTCGCTCCCGCCTGGTCGCCCCGTGATGTCCTCCTCACCGCCACCCATCGCCGGACGCACGCTGGAGCCGATCGCGCGGCGCCAACGTTGTCTCCGGCAGGGGCCGCTCCTTCGGGGAGCCGCGCAAGAGCCGGTAGAGTGCCATCACTAGCACGCTGCCGCCCGTGATCACGTACATCCCGAGCACGGCGGGGTCCCTCGTATCCGTTCCCGCCCCGACGCCATGGGCAAGCCCGGTCAGAAATACCGGAAAGGCCAGCCAGTGGAGCGTCCGCCAGGCGCGGTAGCCGATGATCCGGCGGATGCCGAAGCTCGCGCCGACCACGAGCGACACCTCCGCCGCCAGCACGCCAAGCCCGGTCCACGGCTCGCGGAACCCGGAGGCGAACGGGATGACCAGATCCCGGGGCCCGAACGACACGGTCGGGTCCAGCGCCAGGCTCACGACATGCAGCAGCAGGAATCCGTACCAGAGGTGGAACGCGTAGGCGTGCACGCTCAGCGTCGTCCCGCGCGAGCCGAGCCGGGCGAGCAGCTTCGTCGTCATTCCCATGCCACTCATCATGCCGAACCATGTCAGCAGGTAGAGCACGAGACCCGACGACCGCGCGATGTACCAGGTAAGCGGGCTGAGCGACCACCCGCCCACAAGCGACCCAAGCACCAGCAGCGCCATCGCGAACGCGCCGCCAAGCAGGAGGGCGATCGCCTGATCCTGGCCCGGCTCGGGCCTACGAACAGTCGGTGGCGGCAACACGAGTCGGCGCATCGACACTCCTTTGAATGATCGTCATCTGGCCGGAGACATCGACGCTCGCCGCCCACGCGCTGTCGACGGGATCGAGCGGCTCCCCGCGCGACGACGCCACGAGGACCGCCTTCGTCGTCACCTCCGCCGCGGCGACGGTCGGCGCGAACGCGGTCACCGAGGCGATCGCCGTCCGCAGCGGCCGCCCCGTACCGGGGTCGATGAGGTGGTGCCGCTCGTCGTCCCCGGCCCGCCATCGCCGACGGTTCATCGCCGACGTCGCCACGCCGTGCCAGCGCTCGTCGATCTGCGCGATGACCGCGACAACCGCGCCCGGCCGCGCCGGGTCCTCGATCCCCGTCGTCCAGCAGGTCCCGGAGGGCGGCACTCCCCAGACGCGCAGATCGCCCCCGGCATCGACGCAGCCGCCCGGCCAGTCACCGAACGCCGCGGCCAGCATGTCGACGAACGCGCCCTTGGCGATCCCCCCGAGGTCGATCCGCATCTCCGGCGGCAGCGTCACGGTGAGGTGCTCCCGGTCGATCGCGACTGACCGCCACCCGGCCGCGCCCGCGACCGGCGCCGTCAGTCCCGCGGCGTGCGGGTCGGCGAGCACCCGCTCGATGCTCCGGTCGTACCCGGCCGCCTCCAGCGCCGGCAGGATCGACGGGTCGAATCGCCCCTCCGTGCGCGTGACGGCCGTCGCCGCCAGCGTCAGCACGTCGAGAAACGTCTCGTCCACCGGGCACGTCCCACCGGAGGCTGCGTTGAGCCGGGAGAGCATGCTCTGTGGCCGGAAGCGGCTGAAGCGCTCCTCCCATGCCTCGGCCTGGACCCGCGCGTGCGCCATCGCCCGCTCATGCTCGCGCGGCGAGATGCCGACGCCCGTGATCGCGATCGTCACGCTCATCGCGGTGAACGTCGCCCGGTGGGTGAAGGGGGCGCTCATGACGAGTGCGACTGGACGTGCGGTCGCGGGGCTCGCACGAGTCGCCCCGCCGAATCCTGCTGGACGAGGTGCAGCTGGCCCTCCTCGTCGCGCACGACGATCACCTGTCCGGTCTGCGCCTCGCCGCTGGCGGGCGGCGTGGATGTGTTCGCCAACGCGATCGACCCGCCGATCACGAGAAACCCGGCGATGCTCCCGGCCAGCAGTGCCCGCCGGGCCCGGCCCTCACGGGCGAGCCGCTCCGCCGGGTGCCGCTGCCCCTTGGCGCCGAGCGGATCGGTCAACCGTCGTGCTCGCGCCGCCTTGCGCGCCCGCCGCTCATCGTCGGGCAGCTCATGGTCAGTCATCGTGGTCGTCGTCATGATCCCGCTCCGAATCGTGGTCGTCATGCTCATCGCCGTGATCGTCGACGTAGGCGCCGGTGGTCTCACCGTTGCCGGTGACGCCGTTCAGCAGGTCGAGCAGCGGTGCGTTGTCCGCCTGGCCGGTGCCCGCCCCCTGCGAGGTGGTCGCGGATGTGGTGGTAATCGTGGCGGTGGGGGGCGGGTCCTCGTTGCCGAGGTAGCGGTCGGCCGCCGCGACCGTGGCGACCGCGACGAGCAGCGTGATCATGACAGAGAACACCAGCGCGCGACGGTGTGGCATCGCGAAGCTCCTTTCATGGAGAGGAATCACATGGGCGTCATCGCCTCATGTCGCGATGCTAGGGTGTGGAGATTAGGAGGGGATTAGAGGCGTCACAGGAGGCCCGGGCCTGGGTGCCCGGGCTCCCTTGGCATCCGTCCGCGTCCGATGATGAAACGTCGCCCGCCCCGGTAGCTCCGGACCCTGTGTCCGGGGTGCGTAACCACAACAACGTTGGGATGCTGGAACGGCGCTTCGCTCCGGTGGCGCTGGGCCTCGCAGCTGCGGGCGGTGCCTGGCGTCAGTGAGCAAACATGATGATTCGATGCGGGAAGGAGGGCCTGACTCGGTAGACCCGAGTCTTGTACCCGGGGTCCGATGGCCGATTACAGGCATCCCGGATGGAAACAGAGGGCCGCCACCGGTCGCAGCTGCGAGGGCGGCCCGTACGGGAGAGCCTTGTGCCCTCCCTCCGTCCCGACCCCCGCGGGGCCGAGGCCACCGAAGGCTGCACCATGTGCCGTGGCGCGGCATCGGAATGTGGATCGGTATCGGGTTCGGGACGATTGGGGCAGGCATCGCGACCTGCCCTCCTCGCGCGACCGGCGCCGATGCTCTACAGCGCGTACGTCCCCGACCGCGGCCAGCGCGTCCCGCTCGTGTCGATCCAACGCCCCTGCGCCCCGGACCGGACCACCCCGTCGATCACTTCCTGCACCTTCACCCCGTCGGCGAACGACGGCGAGAACCGCGCGTTCGCCCCCTCGCGGATCGCCGTGATCCAGTCCTGCATCAGCAGGATCGTCGGCCGCGTCAGGTAGTGGTGAAACTCCGGCAGCTTCGGGATCAGCCGGTCGGGAATCTGCAGCTCGCGCAGGCTCACGTCCCGCCGCCGTGCCCCGAAGAGCTCGCCGTCGCCCTCGACGATCAGCATCCCCTCCGACCCCGAGATCGTGATCGACTCGCCCGCGTCCGTCGGCGCCGTCGCGGAGAAATGCACCGAGCCGATCGCCCCGTTCGCGAAGCGCAGCATGAACGCGAAGTTGTCGTCGGCGTCGACCCGCGCCTTGGTCGTCGAGTCCGGCAGCTTCCGGTGCGTCACCATCGTCGCCGTCACGCCCGCCACGGCGTGGATGTCGCCCAGCCACCAGCGCAGCGTGTCGATGTAGTGCGATCCCGAGGCGCGCAGCATCCCGCCCGCCTTGTCCGCCTCCATCATCCAGCCGAACGAGCGGTCGTCCGGGTCCGCCAGCGACGAGCGGAAGACGATCATGGATACGCTGTGGGGGTCGCCGATGTACCCCTCGTCGATCAGCTCCTTCACCCGCCGCCGGATCGGCAGGTAGCGGAACTGATGGTTGACCATCGCCACCACGTTGGCCGACGCCGCCAGCTTCGCCATGTCCCGCGTCTCGGCC
>DATLHE010000278.1:0-11294 GCA_035540335.1 Thermomicrobiales bacterium
GGATTAGCCGACGCGGCATGGATGCAGCGGCCAACGCAAACCCCGGTAGCCCCGGGTCTTGCACCGTCTGAGGTCGGCACAAATGCCTGCATCAGTAGCCCCGGGCCCGGGTGCCCGGGGTCCATCCGCGATCGACCCGCCTGATGTCGCACTCCCCGCTTACCGCGGTAGCGCCGGGTCTTGTACCGCACCTGTGGCCGGCATCCGATGGCAGGGCAACGGGCCGGTCCTGGCACGAACGCTTCTTACAACCCGTCATTCTGAGCGTAGCGAAGAATCCCCGTACGCAGCGAAGCGAGAGCACATCCAAACGGGCGCGCAGCGCCGACCCAGACGCCCAAGGTGGCCAACTGCCCTATACACGGAAACGTGGCCATCTGGGCAGCCTTCCATAATGTCGTGATTATGGAAGGCTGCCCAGATGGCCACGTTTCCGTGTATATGGCGGTTGGCCACCTTGGGCGTCTGGGTCGGCGCTGCGCGCCCGTTTGGATGCGCTCTCGCTTCGCTGCGTGCGGGGATTCTTCGCTACGCACAGAATGACGGGTTGTAAGAAGCGTTCGTGCCAGGACCGGCCCGTTGCCCTGCCATCGGATGCCGGGTACAGGTGCGGTACAAGACCCGGCGCTACCGCGGTAAGCGGGGAGTGCGACATCAGGCGGGTCGATCGCGGATGGACCCTGGGCACCCGGGCCCGGGGCAACTGATGCAGGCATTTGTGCCGACCTCAGACGGTGCAAGACCCGGGGCTACCGGGGTTTGCGTTGGCCGCTGCATCCATGCCGCGTCGGCTAATCCGCGGCGTTCTCCCTCGGGTCGCCGCCATAGAGATGGCAGCGGACCCAATGGCGCGACGCGACGGTGACTGGGTCGGGCATGACCTCACGGCAGACGGGCATGACGTGCGGGCAGCGCGCCGCGAACGGGCAGCCCGGCGGCGGGTCGATGAGCGACGGGATCTCGCCGCGCGCCGGCGCCTTCTGCGTGGTGAGGCCGGCGTGCGGGTTCGGCACCGCCGAGAGCAGCAGCCTCGTGTACGGGTGCGCCGGCTGCTCGATCAGCTCCTGGCTGTCGGCGCCCTCGACCATCCGCCCGGCGTACATGACGTTGGTGATGTCACCGATGTAACGGGCGCTGGCAATGTCGTGCGTGATGTAGAGGAAGGAGAGCCCGCGCTCCTCGGTCAGCCGCTTCATCAGATTGAGGACGCCAATCCGGATCGACACATCGAGCATCGAGACCGGCTCGTCGGCCAGCATCACCTTCGGCTCGACGGCCAGCGCCCGCGCGAAGGCGACGCGCTGTCGCTGCCCGCCGGAGAGCTGGTACGGAAACTTCTCGGCCACCTCGCGCGGCGGCTCCAGGCCGACCGTCCGCAGCAGCTCCTCGACCTTCTCGCGGGCATCGCCCCGGCCACGCACCTTCTTGTGGATCTTGAGCGGCCGCTCCAACAGGTACTGGATGGAATGGACCGGGTTCAGCGACCCGAAGGGGTCCTGGAAGACCATCTGGACGTCGCCGCGGTACTTCAGCGATGCGCCATTGCGCTCCGCCTTCAGCTGGTCCTTGCCGTCGTAGAAGATCTCGCCGGAGGTCGGCTCGATCAGCCGGGCCAGCAGGCGAGCGGTCGTGCTCTTGCCGGAGCCGGACTCGCCGACGAGCGTCACGATCTGCTTGCGCGGCATCGTGAACGTGACGTCCTCGACGGCGTGGACCTGGCGCTTGTCGAAGACGCCGCCGACCGGGAACCGCTTCGACAGGTTCCGGACGTCCATGACCAGATCCTGGTCGGTGGTGGCGGGCGGCGGTGTCGTGGTCGCGCTCACGAGGCGCTCCTTTCCGGGTCACGCAGGGCAAGCGCCTGGGGATGGGGTTCGAGCTCGGCGGCCGGGGTATTCGCCGGCCGCGATTCGGGATAGAGGTGGCAGGCCACCCAGTGGTTCGATCGCGCCTCGCCAAGCGCCGGCGCCGCCTGGTCGCACAGCACCATGCGCTTCGGGCAGCGCGGGTGGAACCGGCAGCCGGCCGGCGGCGAGATGAGGTCCGGCGGCGAGCCGGGAATGCCGGAAAGCTTCACGCGCTCGCCGGTGAGCGACGGGAACGAGCTCATCAGGCCCTGCGTGTAGGGGTGCAGCGGCTCCTCGAAGATCTCCCGGGCGGCGGTCGTCTCCACGATCTGGCCCGCGTACATGATCGCGATCCGGTCCGAGATCTCGACGAGCAACGACATGTCGTGCGTGATAAAGAGGATCGAGAAGCCCAGTCGCTGCTTGAGATCGGCGATCTGGGCCATGATCTCCTTCTGGACGACGACGTCGAGCGCGGTCGTCGGCTCGTCCATGATCATCAGCGGCGGGTTCAGCACCAGCGCGATGGCGATGACCGCACGCTGCCGCATGCCGCCGGAGAGCTGGTGCGGGTAGCTGTCGATGCGATGCTCCTCGATGCCGACGATCTTCAGCATCTCGCGGGCGCGCTCGCGGGCCTTGTTCTCCTTCATGCCCGGCTCGTGCGCCAGGATCGCGTCGACAATCTGGTCGCCGACGGTCATCACCGGGTTGAGCGCGTTCATCGCGCTTTGGAAGACCATCGACACCTCCTGCCAGCGGAACTGCTCGAGCTGCTCATCGGACATCGAGAGGACGTCCTTGCCCTCGAACAGCACGCGCCCGCCGGTGATCACCGCCGGCGGCTGGAGGATGCGCAGGATCGCCTGGGCGACGGTCGACTTGCCGCAGCCGGACTCGCCGGCGAGTCCGAGCACCTCGCCCGGCCGGATCGAGAAGGAGACGCCGTCGACGGCGCGCACGGGCCCGCGCGGCGTCAGGTATTCGACCCTCAGGTCGCGGATGGCGAGGAGTGCATCCTCGCTCGACGCCCATTGGTGCTTCGCCTCGTCGTGTGTCAGTGCCATGTTATGCCTCGACCGCCCCACGGATGACCGGTGTCGCGCGCGACGAGCGCATCCGCCGGTCGTATTGCTTCAGGATCTCGACCGTCTGCCGCTGCGAGCGCAGCCGCGGGTTGGTCACCTCGTCGATCGCGTAGTTGATCAGCGCGAACGAGAACGCGACGAGCGCGATGCAGACGCCGGACGGGAGGATCGTCCACCATGCGCCGGTCAGCAGGCCCGCGTTGTTCTGCGCCCAATAGAGGTTCGTGCCCCAGCTGATGTTGCTCGGGTTGCCAAGGCCGAGAAACTCGAGGCCGGCCTGCGCGCCGATCGCGTAGTTGATCGCGCCGAACATGCCGGCGACGACGATCGACGTCATGTTCGGCAGGATCTCGCGGAAGACGATACGCATGCTGCGCTCGCCGCTGACGACGGCGGAGGCGACGAAGTCCTTCTCGCGCAGCGTCAGGGTCTGGGAGCGGAGCACGCGAGCGCCCCACGACCAGCCGGTGAGCGTCAGCACGGCGACGATCGTCCAGAACCCGGCCGGCAGGAAGGCGGCGAGCACGATCAGGAGCGGGATGCTCGGGATGATCAGCACGACGTTGGTGATGAGCGACAGGATGTCGTCGACCCGGCCGCGGAAGTAGCCGGCGGACATGCCGACGAGCGCGCCGAGCACGGTGGTCAGGAGGCCGACCAGCAGGCCCGTGCCGAGTGAGATCCGCGCCCCGTAGATTGTTTGAGAGAGGACGTCCTGCCCGGAACCGGTCGTGCCGAACCAGAACTCGGACGAGGGCGCCTGACGGGCGCGGCCGACGTAGTCGGTCGGGTCGTAGGGCGCGAGCACCGGCGCGAAGATCGCCATGATCGCGAAGAGCAGCAGGATGACCGCGCCGACCGCGGCCTTCCGATTCTGGAGAATCAGCGTCACGAAGTTGGAGGCGCGGCGCGGCTTGCCGACCGACGTCACCCGCTCCTCGGGCACAGGCGCGACCGGGATGTCGGCCTCAACGAGCGTCTGGTTCGAGCTCATGCGTGCCCCCTAGCTTGCGCGCACGCGCGGGTCCATCCGCACGTACAGGAGATCGACGATCAGGTTCGCGATGAGGACGGCGAAGGTGATCATCAGGAACAGGCCCTGCATCAGCGGGTAGTCCAGCGCCCGCACGGCGGTAATGAGCTGGTACCCGAGACCGGGATAGGCGAAGACGACCTCGGTGAAGAGCGCGCCGCCGAGGATGAAGCCGAGCGACATGCCGAAGGCGGTCATGTTCGGGAGCAGCGCGTTGCGCGCGGCGTACTGGAACATCACCCGCCGCTGCGGCAGGCCCTTGGCCTCGGCCATCGTGACGTAGTCCTCGGCGAGGGTGGAGATCATCGTGTTTCGCATGCCCAGCAGCCACCCGCCGATGGAGACGACGATGATCGTGAGCGCGGGCAGGAAAAGGTGATAGAGCACGCTGAGAAGGAACTCGAGCGAGAACGCGGGCGACAGTGTGTCGTTATAAGCGTGGCGAAGCGGGAAGACGCCCCACTGGAAGCTCAGGTAGAAGAGGGCGACGGTGGCGAGCCAGAAATAGGGGAAGGAGCCGACGAAGATGACCAACGGCGGCATCACGGAGTCCACCTTGCTGCCACGCTTCCAGGCGCCCGTCATGCCGAGCACGCTGCCGATCGCGAAGCTGATCACCGTCGCGGTCGTACCAAGGAGCACCGTCCAGACCAGCCCCTGAAAGATGATGTCGGTGACCGGTGACGGGAAGGCCGAGATGGAGACGCCGAGCTGGCCCTGGGCGAGATTCCCCAGATAGCGCAGATATTGCACGATGACCGGATCGTCGGACAGGCCGTAGGCCTGCCGCATCGCGTCGACCGTCTCCGGCGTCAATCGGCCCTGCATGCGCGCCATGATGGCGTCGCCGGGATCGCCCGGCATCAAGCGAGGCAGGAAGAAATTCAGCGTCAATGACGCCCAGGCGGCGACGAGATAGAAGCCGATGCGCCGAAGAATATAGTTCATGGTTGCGATACCCCATCCACGCCCGACAGAGTGGAAACGCGGCCGGGCCGCCAGCCCGGCCCGGCCGCGCCGTCAGTCGATCAGGCGCCCTTGGGCGTGACCGTCGTCAGCACGATTCCACGTGTGTTGTCGTAGGTCGACAGCACCGCGTAGGGGTTGTCCTCCGAGGGGAATCCCTCGAACCGGGTCGTGACGAACTCGCCCCACTGCGGGCCGGGGAAGAGCGGCACCGCCGGCGCCTGGTCGGCGAAGAGCTGCTGCAGTTTGACCGCGACCTGCTTCTGCTCCGCCTCGTCGGAGGTCGAGGCGAACTCCGTGAGGAGCTTGTCGGCCTCTTCCGACTTGAACCGGTGCCAGTTCTCCGAGCTGGAGGTGCCGATCTCGTTCCAGGTGATGGACGACATCACGCCGCGGTAGTAGTTGACGACGGTCGGGCCGCCCGAGCTCCAGCCGATCGACATCGTGAAGTCGCCATTCTGGACGCGCGTCTGCCAGGTCGTCTGGTCATACGGCTTGACCGTCACCTTGATGCCGACGTCGGCGAGGTTGCGCGCCATGATGTCGCACGACTGCACCCAGTCGGACCATCCGGAGACGACGTTGAGCTCGTACTCCATCGCCTTGCCGTCGGCGGTCTTGCGAACATCGCCGTCCTTCGTCAGGCCGGCCGCATCCAGCATCTCGTTGGCCTTGTCAACGTTGAAGGTCACCCACTCGGCCTTGGCCGCGGTCTCATCCTTGACGCTGGCGTAGGCGTCGCTGAGGCCGGTCGCGTCCGCCGGATGCGTGTAGCCGAACATGGCGATGTCGCACATCTGCTCGCGGTTGAGCGCCATGCTGATCGCCTTGCGGACATCGACGTTGTCGAACGGCGCCATGGTCGTGTTCAGGTAGAGCATGACGTCGCTGCCGAGAGGCGGGAACCAGTAGTGGAAGTTCTCCGGGTCCTTGGCGACGAAGGTGGACTCGATGTCGGGAATGAAGTTGGCCGTCCAGTCGAGCTCGCCGTTGATCGTGGCGAGGTTGATGGCGTCGTTGCTGGGGAACGCAGGCAGGCGCAGGCCCTTGATCGCCGGCTTGCCCTCGTCCCAGTAGTTCGGGTTGGCGTGCAGCTCCCAGATCTGGTTCTCGAAGCGCGCCACCTCGGTGAACGGGCCGGTGCCGACCGGGTTCTCGTTGACCTCGGTGACGGGGTCGGCGACATCCTTCCAGATGTGCTCGGGGACGATCACCTGGCCAGCGACGTCGTAGAGACCGATCGTGTAGACCTCATTGAAGGTGAAGGCCACGGTGGTGTCGTTGGTCGCCTCGATGGCGTCGATGCGGTCGATCACGACGCGGGCGCCGTTGCCCGGCAGCGCGTCGTTCTCCTTGAACAGCTTCCAGGTGAAGGCCACGTCGTTGGCGGTGAACGGCGTGCCGTCAGACCACGTCACGCCGTCGCGCAGCGTGAACGTCAGCGTCAGGTTGTCGGCGCTGAACGCCCACTCCGACGCAAGCCGCGGCACCAGCTCGGCGGTGGCGGCGTTCCAGACGCCCAGCGACTCGTAGATGCCGTGCAGGGTGGGCCAGCGGCAGGACGCGTTCTCCGGCAGCAGCGGGTTGAAGTTGCGGATCCAGGTGCCCTGCTGCTCGTTGTTGGTGGTGAGGAGGCCGGCGGTGTCGTCCTGCGCGGCGGCGGCCGCGACGGTGCGCATCGGGACGGCGCCCACGCCGAGCATGGCGGCGAGCGCCGTGCCCGAGACGCCGAGCGCGGCCGCGCGGCGCATCAGCGCGCGGCGATCGATCTTGCCCTGCTCGAAATCCTGGATCACGTCATGAATGGACTGATGCGTAAGCATCTTCTCGAACCTCCATGTCTCGATGAGCGCCGGGACCATCCCCGGACACGTGAGCGACTTCGCTGATTGCTCGCTAGGCCCCAGTGATCGCTGCCTTGCCAGAGGCGGCCGCCGCGGTAACACCTCGCTTTCCCGTTGCCAGCGGACCGGGCGGGCCGGTCGTCGCCTGGCATCCACACGAATGGCGTGTCTGCAGGTCCGTTTCGAGCCAGATCTGGACCGGCTCGGCGGCGCGCGCGTGCACGAGATCGTCGAGCTTCGCGGCGGCGACGGCGCCGAGGTCGCGCGCCGGCTGCCGGATCGTCGACAGCTCGAGCTGCGCGATGCGATCCGGCTCGATGCCGTCGAAGCCCATGATCCCGAGCTGCTCCGGCACGCGAATGTTCAGGTGCCGGGCCGCCTGCAACACCCCGATCGCCATCGCGTCGCTGGCGGCGAAGATGGCATCCGGGGGATCGTCCGATGTCAGAAGCGTTAATGCTTCACGATACGCACCCCGCTGGGAAAAGGCAACCGGACGCACCGGGACGGCGGCCGGATCGAACCCGGCATCGGCGACGGCATCGAGGAAGCCCTGCCGCCGGTCGAGGGCGGCGACGGCCGTCTCCGGGCCGCCGATCATCGCCGGGCGGACGCGCCCATGGCCCATGAGGTGGCGTACGGCGCGGGCGGCGGCGCCCCGATTGTCGATGTCGACGAAGTTGCGGCGCTGGTGGGCGTCGCGGCCGACGAGCATGTAGGGGAACGCGCGGTCGTGGAGGCGGGAGACGAGCACGTCGTCGACGAGGCTGGAGGCGATGATGAGGCCGTCGACGTGCCGGGAGGAAACGAAGCGCTCGATGAGGCGGGCGACGCTGGCGGGCTCGTTGGAGGGCTCCATGAGGAGCATGAGGCTGATGTCGGCGGCACGGCAGCCGTCGAGGCAGCCCTGGATGAAGATCGGGAACCAGGGATCGTTGTAGATGGCGCCGAAGGTCTGCGGGATGATGAGGCCGAAGACGCCGCTGCGACGGGAGGCGAGGGCGCGGGCGGCGGCGTTCGGGTGGTAGCCCTCGGCCGCGATCACCGCGCGGACCCGCTCACGGACGGTGGCGCTGACCCGGGGATCGTCGTTGACGACCCGGGAGACCGTCGAGCGGGAGACGCCCGCGAGACGGGCGATGTCCTCGATGTTCATCGTGGCGTGCCATGAGACACGGTGGATCCGGAGAAGGCCATGAAGCACCCTTCCAACCCAAGTGCGCCGATGCGCCGACCATGCCCGAATGCGTGGCCGGAAAACGCCGCTGTGATGTGTGGGAGCGCTCCCACGTGGAATAGCTTGACTGTAATCCGGCCATAATCGTTTGTCAATGATTCGTCGGGCGCGATGGCCACGGCGGAATACGTGGCGCGGTCAACGGGCACAAAAACGCCCCCGGTTCGGGATGAGCCGGGGGCGCGTGTGCGCCCAGTAGCCCGGCCCGAAGTGGTCCGGGACCAGAGACCCGCCGTCGATCGCGGATGGGTCGCGGCAATTCCCGGGCTTTTCAGCCCCGGGGCTACTGGATATGGGCGCACACCCTTCGGGGTGCGCGGCTACGTCGTCAGGCGGGCGCCTACGACGACAGGTACTTCAGCACGGCGTTCGCCATCGTCGCCATGCCGTTGATCATGCCCTCTTCCTCGACGTCGAACTTCGGATGGTGGTGGCCCCAGACGATGCCGCGCTCCTCGTTGCGCGTGCCGACGCGGAAGAAGCAGCCCGGGCGCTCCAGCGAGAAGTAGGAGAAGTCCTCGCCGCCCATCCCGAGCTCGTTGACGACGACGTTCTCCTCGCCGGCGACCTCGATCGCCGCCTGGCGGACGATCTCGGTGATCTCCGGGTCGTTGACGATGCCCGGGTAGCCGAGGATGAACTCGGCCTTCACCTCGGCGCGCAGCGACGTCCCGATGCCCTCGATGACCTCCGGCACGCGCTTCTGCAGGTGCTCGCGCACGGCGGGAGAAAGCGTCCGCACCGTGCCGCGCAGCTCGGCGGTGTCCGGGATGACGTTGAATGCCTCGCCGGCCTGGATCGCTGTCGTGCTGACGACCGCGGCCTCCATCGGGTCGACCTCACGTGCCACCAGCGTCTGCAGGGCGAGCACGATCTGCGAGGCGATCACGACCGGGTCGATCGCCGCCTGCGGGCGCGCGGCGTGGCCGCCCTTGCCCTGGATCACGGCGCGGAAGCGATCGGACCCGGCCGAGCCCGCCCCCTCGCGGACGCCGATCTGCCCCGCCGGCATGTCGGCGGCGACGTGCAGGCCGAAGACGGCGTCGACGCGCGGGTTCTCGAGCGCGCCGTCCTTGATCATCGCGATCGCGCCGCCGGGCGGAACCTCCTCCGCCGGCTGGAAGAGCAGCTTCACCGTGCCGGCGAACTCGCCGCGGCGGTCCATGAGCACGCGGGCGGTGCCGAGGAGCATCGCCGTGTGGGCGTCGTGGCCGCAGGCGTGCATCTTGCCGGCGACGGTCGACTTGTAGTCGACGTCGTTCTCTTCCTCGATCGGCAGGGCGTCCATGTCGGCGCGGAGCATGGCGACCTTGCCGGGGCCCTTGCCGCCGTGGATGAGGGCGGTGACGCCGGTGCCGCCGATGCCGGTCTTGATGTCCTCGACGCCGAGCTGCTTGAGGCGCTCGACGACGAACCTTGCCGTCTCGACTTCCTCGAAGGCCAGCTCGGGATGCTCGTGCAGGTGCCGCCGGTCGGCGACGACGCCCGGCAGGATCTCGTCGACGTCATCGCGGATGGTTGTGGTGACTGCCATGGGTGGGTTCTCCATGTATGCGCGGGCGCGTACGGGCGCACTCCATGTCCGCCCTCTCTTCTCTCTCTCGGTACGGCGTGGGTCGACATGGAGTCGACCCGTACGGGCGATGCATGTCATCGCCCTGCGTCGCGTTGGGGCGGACACGGGGTCCGCCCGTACCCAACTCGAATCCCAACCGCGCTACGGCCGTTCGAGGTACGTCAGGACCGCCGTCGCCATCGTGGCGAGGCCGGAGCCGAGTGACTCCTCGTCGATGTCGAATCGCGGGTGGTGGTGGCCCCAGGTCAGGCCGCGCTCCTCGTTGTTGCTGCCGACGAAGAAATATGAGCCCGGGCGCTGCTCGAGGAAGTAGGAGAAGTCCTCGGCGCCCATCTTCGGTTCGAGCGGCTTGACGTTCTCGGCGCCGACGACCTCCGTCGCCGCCTCGAGGATCAGCTGCGTCATCTCGGCGTCGTTGACTGTCGCGGGGTAGCCGCGCGTGTAGGCAACGTCGACCGTGCAGCGCAGGGCCTCGCCGACGCCCGTCGCCACCTCGCGGATGCGCTGCTCCATCTGGTCGCGCACCTCGGGATTGAAGGTGCGGACCGTGCCCGCCAGCACCGCGCTGTCGGGGATGACGTTGAACGCCTCACCGGCGTTGAAGACGCAGGTGCTGACGACCGCGCTCTTCATCGGGTCGACCTCGCGGGCGACCAGCGACTGCAGCGCGACGACGATCTGCGCGCCGGCGACGACCGGGTCGATGCCCTCGCTCGGATAGGCCGCGTGGCCGCCCTTGCCCCGGATCGTCACCCTGAAGCCGTCGGCCGCGGCCATCACCGGGCCGGAGCCGACCATGATCGTGCCGACGGGGTCGCCCTGCGACATGTGCAGGCCAAAGACGGCGTCGACGCGCGGGTCCTCGAGCACGCCCGCCTCGATCATGCCCTTCGCGCCCCCCGGCGGCAGCTCCTCGGCAGGCTGGAAGAGCACCTTGACGGTGCCGGAGAATTGGTCCTTGCGGTCGGTGAGGACGCGCGCGAGGCCGAGGAGGATGGCGGTGTGCGCGTCGTGCCCGCAGGCGTGCATGACACCGTCGTTCCGCGACTTGTAGTCGACCTCGTTCTCCTCGAGGATCGGCAGGGCGTCCATGTCGGCGCGGACGAGGGCGACCCGGCCGGGGCCCTCGGCGGTGCCACGGATGAGGCCGGTGACGCCGGTCTTGTTGATGCCGGTGCGGATGTCCTCGACGCCGAGGGACTTCAGGCGCTCGACGACGAAGGCGGCCGTCTTGACCTCCTGAAACCCGAGCTCGGGGTTCTCGTGGAGGAAGCGGCGATCGGCGATGATGCCCGGCAGGATCTCATCGACCTCGTCGCGCATCCGGGGAACGGTGACCATCTGTGCTGCACTCCTTGGAAAACCGGATCATCTGCGTCGCGTATTGTGCCGGGCACGATAGCAGATCGGGCGGGAACGGGAAACCGGGGCGGGTGCGGGCGGACGCGATGGTACGATCTGGCCAACGCCGGCGATGGGCCGGGCACGCACGGAGCAGGATTCAACGTGACAGCAGAGCAGGAACCAACCCCCGCGCCGCTCGACGAGACCGAGGCGACGCGGCTCGTGACGGCGGCGGTCGACCAGATCGGCGGGCCGCGCTCGGTCTACCGCAACCCGCGCATGGCGTTCGCCTTCAACGCCACACGCGACGTGGAGATCGAGGGCCACTCGGTCGAAGTTCGCTACGGGGAGATCTCCAC
>DATLHE010000279.1:0-9092 GCA_035540335.1 Thermomicrobiales bacterium
ATCGAGAAGCTCGCGGGCGAACTGCGCGACCGGATGCGCGGTGAGCCGTCGGCGCAGAAGAAGCTGAAGTTCGCCAAGCGGCTGAAGGTCGTCGACTCGTTCCGCAAGTCGACCAACAAGCCGGAGTTGATGATCCTCGACGTCATCCCGGTGATCCCGCCGGAGCTGCGGCCGCTGGTGCCGCTCGACGGCGGCCGCTTCGCGACCTCGGACCTCAACGATCTCTATCGCCGCGTCATCAACCGCAACAACCGGTTGAAGAAGCTGATCGAGCTGAAGGCGCCCGACGTCATCATCCGCAACGAGAAGCGCATGCTTCAGGAGGCGGTCGATGCGCTGTTCGACAATGGAAGGCGTGGGCGTGTCCTCAGGGGTGCGAACAATCGTCCTTTGAAATCGCTGTCCGACACGCTGAAGGGCACGCAGGGGCGCTTCCGTCAGAACCTGCTCGGCAAGCGCGTCGACTACTCCGGCCGTTCCGTGATCGTGGTCGGTCCGGAGTTGGCGCTGGACGAGTGCGGCCTGCCGAAGCGGATGGCGCTGGAGCTGTTCAAGCCGTTCGTCATGCGGCGGCTCGTCGATCGCGAGCTGGCGCACAACATCAAGTCGGCGAAGCGCCTGGTCGAGCGGGTGAACCCGAGCGTCTGGGAGGTGCTGGAAGAGGTCATCGGGGACTACCTGGTGCTCCTCAACCGCGCGCCCACGCTGCACCGTCTCGGCATTCAGGCGTTCAAGCCGCGGCTGATCGAGGGGTCGGCGATCCAGCTGCATCCGCTCGTGACGACGGCGTTCAACGCCGACTTCGACGGCGACCAGATGGCGGTCCACGTGCCGCTCTCGCGCGCTGCCCAGAATGAAGCGCACGAGCGCATGCTCTCGGTCCGCAACCTGCTCGCGCCGTCGAGCGGTGAGCCGATCGTCTCGCCGACGCAGGACATCGTTCTCGGCATCTACTACATCACGAGCGAGCGCAACTACGACGAGGACGTGGCCAACGGCACCGTGCCGCGCGGCTGGGGCAAGACCTTCTCCTCACTGGACGAGGTCGAGCTGGCCTACAACTCCGGCGTCGTGGACGTGCAGGCGTCGATCTTCGTTCGTACCGATCGCGATGGCGGCGAGCTGAAGCGGGTCAAGACGACCGTCGGCCGCGCGCTCTTCAACAACGTGCTGCCGGCCTCGCTCGGCTCGTATTACAACGAGACGATGGGCCGCAAGCAGCTGCGCCGTGTGGTGGCGGACTGCTTCCGCACCTACAAGGATCCGTTCGAGACGGCGAAGATCGTCAACGACATCAAGACGCTCGGCTTCAAGATGTCGACCAAGGGCGGGCTCTCCATCTCGCTGTCCGATGTGACGCAGTCGGAAACGAAGGCGGAGATCGTCGACAAGGCCGAGGAGGAGGCCACCCGCATCGAGCGCCAGTACCGCCGCGGTCTCGTGACCGAGGACGAGCGGCTGCGCGAGCTCGAGCGGATCTGGAACGCCGCCCGGGATGAGCTGACCGAAGACGTCGAGCAGCGCCTGAAGGGCCAGAACGCGGTCTACATGATGGCGGACTCGGGCGCGAAGGGAAACATGAACCAGATCAGCCAGATGGCTGGTATGCGCGGCCTGGTGCTCGACCCGCAGGGCAAGATCATCGACATCCCGATCAAGTCCAACTTCCGCGAGGGCCTGACGGTGCTCGAGTACTTCCTCTCGACGCACGGCGCGCGGAAGGGTCTGGCCGACACGGCCATCCGGACGGCGGACTCGGGCTACCTGACGCGTCGCCTCGTCGACGTCGCGCAGGACGTGATCATCACGATCGAGGACTGCGGCACGTCGCACGGCATCTGGGCCAGCCGGATCGATTCCGACGGCAAGCAGATGGGCGAGGACGAGTTCCGCTCGCGCATCACGGGCCGCATCATGGCGTCCGATGTCGTCCACCCGGAGACCGGCGAAATCATCGCCCGCAAGGGTGAGGAGCTCTCCGACTTCGTACCGAACGACGACGGCACCTACCGCGACCTGGTCAGCGAGACGATCCAGTCCGGGCTCGAGAAGGTCCACATCCGCACGGTCATGTCGTGCGATGCCGAGCACGGCGCCTGCCAGATGTGCTACGGCCGCAGCCTGGCGACCGGCGAGATGGTGAAGCTCGGCGAGGCGGTCGGCATCATCGCGGCGCAGTCGATCGGTGAGCCGGGCACCCAGCTGACGATGCGCACGTTCCACTCTGGTGGTGTGGCGCGCGCCGATATCACGACCGGTCTCCCACGTGTCGAGGAGCTGTTCGAGGGACGCCAGCCGAAGGGCGCGGCGCTGATGGCGAACCGGCCGGGCAAGGTCTCCATCGAGGAAGACGACCAGGGCCGCAAGCTGACGATCAGCACGATCGAGCACGACTCGTGGCGGCACCTGCTGGCCGACGGCTGGGAGCAGGCTGTCACCGAGGGCACCGACGTGATCAAGGACCGGACGGTCCTGGCCACCGGGCCGGAGGGCGAGAAGCTCACGCCGGGCATCGACGGCACGTTCTACCTCGACGGCCGCACGGTCTACGTCCGCGCGGACCGCGAGGAGCGCGAGGAGTTCACCGTCAATGTCAGCGATCAGCTGCTGGTCGAGGACGGCGACGAGGTGACGGCCGGCACGCAGTTGACCTACGGCACGAAGGATCCGCATCAGATCCTGCACACGCTCGGTGCCGAGGAGGCGCAGCGCTACATCATCGACGAGGTGCAGAAGGTGTACCGCTCGCAGGGCGTGAACACCAACGACAAGCACATCGAGGTGATCTGCCGGCAGATGCTGCGCAAGGTCCAGATCCAGTACCCGGGCGACACCGACCTCCTCGAGGGCGACACGGTGGACCGGTTTGAGTTCAACACGAAGAACGATCAGGTCCTGGCCCAGGGTGGCGAGCCGGCGACGGCGATCCCGCTGCTGCTCGGCATCACCAAGGCCTCGCTGGAGACGGATTCGTTCCTCTCCGCGGCGTCCTTCCAGGAGACCACGCGTGTGCTGACCGAGGCCGCGATCAACGGCAAGGTCGACCACCTGCGCGGTCTGAAGGAGAACGTCATCATCGGCAAGCTGATCCCGGCCGGCTCGGGCTTCGACGCCCGGCACCGGACGGAGGAAGAGGTGAACGCGCTCGAAGAGGCGACGTTGGCCGCGATGAAGACCGAGCCGGTGGAGCCGGCCGAGGAAGAGGACTACGCCGAGCTGATGGCGGTGGGGCACATCCCCGCCACGGCGGTGGCCGAGCGTCCGAGCGAGGAGGACGGCTTCGGGCTGCAGGCGCCAGAGGACGCCGGTGAGATCAACACCGGTGACCTCGCCGACGAGACCGTCGACGAGGAGTAATCCGGCCGGGCCCGCCCGCCAACACGAAAACGCCCCGGCACCATCACGGTGCCGGGGCGTTTTTCATGCCTTGGACGTCGGGCCACGATTGGCGCTCATGGAGCATGCCGAGAATGCCCCCGGGTAGAAGCCTACGCCGTCGCCGGCTCTGGCGCCTCGACCTCAGCGGCGACACGCTTGAGGAACTCGAGGTTCTCCTTGAGTCGGTCGTCCAGCGGGCGCTCGGTGGAGAAGTCCTCCAGCGTGACCCAGCCGTCGTAGCCGACCGCCTTCATCGCGCGGAAGAGGGCGCGGATGTCGGCGATGCCCTTGTGGACGGCGGCGGCGTCACACTTCCACTCGACCGTCTTGTCCTCCAGGTACTTCACCGGGAACCAGCGGGCGTTCTTGACGTGGACGTGCGCCAGGTAGGGGCCGAGGATCTCCAGGCCCATGCGGTAGGCCTCGAACCCCTCGTAGACCATGTTGCCCGCGTCGTGGATGACGCCGATCTGCTCGGGGTTCAGCCCCTCGACGAAGAGCCGGGCCGAGCTGGCGCTGGGGCAGATGGTGCGGTGGTGGAGCTCGATCAGCGCCTGGACGCCGTACGTCTCCGCCAACTCGGCGACGCGCTTGAAGTTCTCCCGCCCGCGCGTCCAGAGTGGCATGAACGGCTCGGTGCCGTCGTAGCGGCCGGGGCCGACGCGCAGGCGCTTGACGCCCATTGCGACGGCACCCTTCATCGCAGTCTCGACATCATCCAGGTTGTCGGCCTGGACATAGGTGCCGATCGACGGGATCGCGAGGCCCTGGTCGTCGGCCAGCTTGCGGTAGGTCGGCGCGGCCTCGACGAAGCCCGTGAAGGGGATGGTGGCCTTGTTGCCGTGCCAGAAGCCCATGCCCAGAGGGTTGGGCGGTTCGTCGATGACGCGCCACTCGACGCCGTCGTACCCGAATTCCTTGAGCTTGACGACGACCTCTTCCGGCGTGTAGGCCGGTGTCGAAACGGTGAAGACTGCGAACTTCATGGTGCGATGCCCCTCCAGCGAGTCACCCCTGCTACGCCAGGTCCACCCGGCACCCGGTGCGCGCGGACTCATAGATGCCAAGGATAACGTCGACCGCCTTGCGGGCGTCCCGGCCGGGGATCGGCGGTTCGGTGCCGTCGGCCAAGCGGCGGAAGATGGTGTTCAGCTGGCGCCGGTGGGCGGCGCCGAAGTGCTCGCCCTTCGCCCAGCCGTCGACCAGCACGTGGTCGGCGTCGGTGAGCAGGTCGTCCGAAAGCTCCTGCTCGGCGTCCCAGAGGGTGACCGCGTTGCTCTCCAGCACCACGCGGCCCTTCTCGCCGACGACCTCGACCTTGACCGGGTTGTCCTTGACCGTCGAGGTGGTCGCCTGCATGGTGCCGAGGGCGCCGTTGGCGAAGCGGAGGCTGGCGCTGGCGGTGTCTTCTGTCTCAATGTCGTGCGTGAGCGTGGCCGTCTGTGCCTGGATGGAGGTCACGCCGCCCATCAGCCACTGGAGGACATCGACGGTATGGATCGCCTGGTTCATGAGCGCGCCGCCGCCGTCAAGCGCCCAAGTGCCGCGCCAGCCGCCGTTGGCGTCGTAGTACGCCTGCGTGCGGTGCCAGTGGACGACGCCATTGGCGAGGATGATCCTGCCGAGGAGGCCGGCCTCGATCGCGCGCTTGACCTTAAAGACGTCCGGCGAGAGGCGATTCTGGAAGATCACGGCGAGGCGGACGCCGGCCTGGTCGCAGGCGTCGATCATCTGGGTGGCGCCCTCGGCGGAGATCGCCATCGGCTTCTCGGTGATGACGTGCTTGCCGGCCCTGGCGGCGAGCACAGTCTGCTCCGGGTGGAGGCCGGAGGGCGTGGCGACGATGACGACGTCAACGGCCGGGTCCGCGAGCATCTCCTCGTAGGAGGCGTACCAGGTCGCCCCGTGCTTGTCGGCGAGGGCGCGGCCGGCGTCCTCGCGCGGCTCCGCGACCGCGACGAGCTTGGCGCAGCCGACGCCCTGCAGGGCGTCGGCGTGGACGTTGCCGATGACACCGCCACCCGAGATACCGACACCGAACTGGTTCTCCATCTCCGCGTTCCTTCCCTCGTTGGCTCGTATTGGCCCGTGGTATCGCTTCCGAGGCGATGCTATCCGGGGATGAAGGGGAGCGCAACAAGGGGGCTGGACGAAACGCGGGTGATTGGCTAAGGTGGACGTACACGCCCGCCCGACCGGGCGACCTCATGCTGCCGTGGGTGTGGAACTTGAAAAAGACACCACATTCCGGTAGTATTGCCCCTTGTGGCCGTCTGTGACGGCCGCAGGTGCGGTTGTGGCTTCAGACCGTAAAACCCAGAAGCCAATTCGATCAACCGACACGTGTCAGGCGGCACCGCAGCTGTGGCCTTGGTGACAGGGCGTTCCCTCACGATGGCGACATCGCGGGGGCACAGAGCACGGGGATGCCTACTGCACGGTTAGGAGCTTTTCGTGCCGACGATCAATCAGTTGGTTCGCAAGGGCCGCAAGAGCGTCAAGAAGAAGACCAAGTCGCCAGCGCTGCGTTTCACCAACAGCTCGCTGGGTCGATACGCGGGCAACCTCCGCAGCGGCACCTTTTCGCCGCAGAAGCGCGGGGTGTGCACCCAGGTCAAGACCATGACGCCGAAGAAGCCCAACTCGGCACTGCGCAAGATTGCCCGTGTTCGTCTCACCAACGGTGTGGAGGTTACGGCCTACATTCCGGGCGAGGGGCACAATCTTCAGGAGCACTCCGTGGTGCTGATCCGCGGCGGCCGGGTGAAGGATCTCCCGGGCGTGCGGTATCACATCGTGCGTGGTGCGCTGGATGCTCGCGGCGTTGAAAACCGCAAGCAGGCGCGGTCCAAGTACGGAACCAAGGCGCCCAAGTAGGTCGGCTTTGCGCCGCGCCTGCCGGGTGTTGCCGCTTTGGCGGAACTGAGAGAGATGGATACGAAAAGCGGCAGGCATCGACTCGATGCTGACCGCTTTTTCGTGTGTCACCTGCTCTTGGGGTCCTTGCGAACTGATACGACAGCGGAACAGTGGTGAATGGTAGGACTCCGGCGGACGACCGACGTGTGCCGGGGCAGTTGAACGCAGAGAGCGCCAGCCGGGCGGAGTGGCCGCTGGATGGCTGGTACGAGACGTGCTGCACGCGAGGGATTCGAAGGCCCATGGGGGCGACCCGGATCCGATGAGTGCTCACGACGGAGGCAGGAGAACCAATGCCGAGACGAGCGAAAATCGAACGTCGCGTGCCGACGCCGGATGCCCGCTACAACAGCGAGCTGGTGGCCCGGTTCATCAATAAGATCATGCAGCGGGGCAAGAAGGGTCTTGCCGAGCGGATCATGTATGACGCCCTGCAGTCGATCCAGGAGCGGACCGGCCGCGACCCGGTTGAGGTCTTCGAGCAGGCAATCTCGAACGCGACTCCGATGCTCGAGGTGAAGCCGCGCCGCGTCGGTGGCGCGACCTACCAGGTGCCGGTGCAGATCGAGGGCCAGCGCCGGCAATCGCTGGCGATCCGCTGGCTGCTCGGCTCCGCCAAGGCCCGCGCGGGCAAGAGCATGTCCGAGAAGCTCGCCAACGAGCTGCTCGATGCGTTCAACGGGACGGGGGCCACGATCAAGCGGCGCGAGGATACGCACCGCATGGCCGAGGCGAACCGCGCCTTCTCGCACTTCCGCGTCTAGCTCATCGAACGGGCGTCGCACATCGGCGTCGACGCCCTGAGCCGCGCACTTGCGTGCATCGCGAGGATTTATTCATTCAATGAGTGCTGGTACTGCAACCCAACCAAACCTGTCCGATCCCATGGTTGCGCTGAAATCGACCCGTAACATCGGGATCATCGCGCACATCGATGCCGGGAAGACGACCACGACCGAGCGGATCCTGTTCTACACCGGTCGGGTGCACAAGCCGGGTGAGACGCACGAAGGCGCCGCCACCATGGACTGGATGGCGCAGGAGCGTGAGCGTGGCATCACGATCACCTCGGCGGCCACCACGGCGTTCTGGCGCGGGCACCGGGTGAACATCATCGACACCCCGGGCCACATCGACTTCACCGTCGAGGTGGAGCGCTCGCTGCGCGTGCTCGACGGTGGCGTCGTCGTCTTCGACGGCGTGGCCGGCGTGGAGCCGCAGTCCGAGACGGTCTGGCGCCAGGCCGACAAGTACCACGTCCCGCGCATCTGCTTCGTCAACAAGATGGACCGCACGGGCGCCAACTTCGACCGCACGGTGGAGATGATCGTGGACCGCCTCAAGGCGAAGCCGGCCCCGGTCCAGCTGCCGATCGGCGCGGAGTCGAACTTCCTGGGCGTGATCGACCTCATCCACATGAAGGCGATCATCTACCACGACGATCTCGGCCAGAACATCCAGGAGACCGAGATCCCGGCCGACCTGCGAGACGCGGCCGATGCGGCTCGCCTGGCGCTGGTCGAGGCGGTCGCGGAGACCGACGAAGAGCTGATGATGCGCTATCTCGAGGGCGAAGAGATCGCCGCCGAGGAGCTCGTCGCCGGCATTCGCGCCGCGACGCTGCGCAGCGAGATCGTGCCGGTGCTCTGCGGCAGCTCGCTGAAGAACAAGGGTGTCCAGCCGATGCTGGACGCCATCGTCGACTACCTCCCGTCGCCGCTGGACGTGCCGCCGGTGCATGGCACGAACCCGAAGACCGACGAGGAAGTGGTCCGCGAGGCGGACCCGAACGCGCCGCTCTCCGCGCTGCTCTTCAAGATCGCCGCCGATCCGCACGTCGGCAAGCTCGCGTACGTGCGCGTCTACTCCGGCACGCTCAAGTCCGGCAGCTACGCGCTGAACACGAGCAAGGGCGATCGCGAGCGCATCGGCCGCCTGCTGCTCATGCACGCGAACCACCGCGAAGAGGTGGACGAGATCAGCGCGGGCAACATCTGCGCCGTGATCGGCCTCAAGAACATCTCCACCGGTGACACGCTCAGCGATATCGACAATCCGGTGCTGCTCGAGTCGATCACGTTCCCGGAGCCGGTCGTCTCCGTCTCGGTCGAGCCGAAGACGCGCTCCGACCAGGACAAGATGGGCGCGGCGCTGGCGCGGCTGGCCGAGGAGGACCCGACCTTCCGCGTGCACACCAACGAGGAGACCGGCCAGACCGTCATCGACGGCATGGGCGAGCTTCACCTCGAGGTCATCGTCGATCGCATGCGCCGCGAGTTCCGCGTCGAGGCGAACGTCGGCCGGCCGCAGGTGGCGTACCGCGAGACCATCACCATGCCGGTCAGGGCGGAGGGCCGCCACGTCCGGCAGTCCGGTGGTAAGGGTCAGTACGGCCACGTCATCGTCGAGTTCGAGCCGATGGAGCGTGGCGGTGGCTACGAGTTCGTCGACAAGATCGTCGGCGGCTCCGTTCCGCGCGAGTACATCAACCCGACCAACGCCGGCATCCAGGAGGCCCTGAGCACGGGCGGCAACGCCGGGTTCCCGGTCGTCGACGTCCGCGCCACGCTGGTCGATGGCTCGTTCCACGACGTCGACTCCTCGGAGATGGCGTTCAAGATCGCCGGCTCGCTGTCCGTCAAGGACGCGCTTCGCCGGGGCCGGCTCGAGGTTGATCACCACGTGCCCGAACTGGCCCCGACCGCCCGTCTGGCGCACGAAGCGGCCCTCGACCTTTTCGACCCTCTGGCGGATCGTCTCGCGGTAGGCGACCTGGGGGCGGCCGACATTGGCGT
>DATLHE010000280.1:0-8278 GCA_035540335.1 Thermomicrobiales bacterium
CGAACGCGCGCGGGCGGCAGCTGGGGGCGGGCTGGGAGCGACGCCCACGGGGTCAAGGGCGTCTGGACGGGGACACAGGCGCAGGGAACGGTCGCGGGCGCCGCCGCGGGGTGGAGCTTGCGGTAGAGATGAGCGAGCCACGGCATGAGGCGGTCCTTTCCGGCGGGGCGCATAGCGCGCCCCTCGCACCTACCCTATGACGCGACGCGGCGAAAAAGCGTGAGAAAAGGTGAACAAAAGCGCCAGGAGTGATGGGGCAAGGTGCACAACGCCGTCCGGGGTGCCCCCCGGCCCAGACACAGCAACGCCGGGCTGTCGACCAGCCCGGCGTTCCTGCGATGTCGAGTGGGCCTCGGGAGGCCATGACTCGTGCTATGAAACGGCGCTCTCGGCCCGCTCGGGCATGTTGCCCAGATCGCCGGCCGGGATTGTGTGCGATGTGGCCGCCCTACTTCTCCCGAAAGTAGACGATCATCCCGCCCTGGCGCTCGTCGCCGAGGCGCACCACCAGGCCATCGACCGGCTCGTAGTGGGTCCAGGCGTCGCCGCGCTCGACCGCTTCCGCGGTCTCCGTGTCGACCAGCTGCGCGTACATCGAGTGCCGGCTGCAGAACCAGACGTGGTCCGCGCCGTCGACCGGACGCATGCGATGCTTGTCCCGCGGGTGGTTCTTGCCGACTTCGCAGAGGGGATTCGGTCCCGATGTCGTTGCCATATGTGCCGTGTCGCTCCCTTCAACCAATCAGGCATCCGTCGCCATACGAGAAGTATAGAACCGCACGGCGAGCCTGACGGCGCACGGGAACGCCGGGCAGAGACCCGCATGGGCCGACCACGCGGACTCCTGCCGATGACCGCTTATGGGTTGACGATCAGCTGGACGCTGAGGTTGCCGACCCCCTCGAACTCGGCAGGAACCCCGACGCGCTCACAACTGCCGCCACCATCGGCGATGTCGACCTGGTAGGTCGGCGGTGAAGCGACGACCCGCGCATGGTAGCCATCGGAGCCGTAGGTTTCTCCGCACAGCTGATCCTGCAGATACACCGTGACGAGCACGGCAGTCGGGAAGGGCCCGATCACCTGGTCGGGAAGCGTCTCTGTGGAACAGACGTATGGACGCGAGCCAAGCTCCGTGCTCAGGCCGTTGATCGTGTACCCGTAGGCGAGCGGGTTGCATGCGCTGAACGTGGGTGCGGTGAACGTCAGCGTCTGGCCGGCGGGGATGACGATGCCGGTGGCGAAGGTGCCGCCGTGCGCCGCGTAGCTGACACACTCGCCGGTATTGGCGAACGTCTCGCCGCCAGTGCCGATCAGGCCAGCATACCCGCCCCGCTGACAGGCGTGGGCGGCGGCCGAGTTTCCATTCTGTGCCAGTGTCATGGACGGCCAACTGGCACACGCAATGAGCAGACCGATTACAACGGCGAGAAACCGCGCGGTCCTCATGCCACACACTCCTTCGGTGAATGGTGATGTGTATTGGGTTGTCAGGATTAGGTCCCCGCCGGCACCTTGAGTCTATTCCTTAATATATTCCTCGTCAATACATACAAAGAGCAGTTGCCCGCGGGTTGAACGAGCGCGCCCGCGACCAATCCACGGGAACATCCGCTGCCTCGCGGTCGTTCCTACGACATCGGCATCATCGACAGGAAAGGGATCCTCACCATGCGGTTCCAGATCAACCGGCGGCATCTGGCCACGACATCGCTGCTGCTCGCGGCGTCCACCGCATTCCCGGCGCGGGCCGTCGGCCAGGCCACGCCGGAGGCATCGCCCGCAGTTGGCGGCACGCTCGCCGACCGGGTGGCCGCGCGAGATCCTGAGGCGCTGCTGGAGAGGCTTCGCACCGCGCCGGTCGAGACGCCGCTCTTGCCCGCCGCTGCCAGCGAGGTCGTCGCCACGTCGTGGGACGACCCGTCGGACACCGACCTGCAAAACGCGCTTGGCGGCGCCAGCCTCGTGACCGACGACATGGAACAGTCCGCCGTGGGTCACTACATCGTGTTCGCCGACACGCTCATCGCAAGGGGGTACTTCCTATTCGCGCGCGACGCGAGCGGCGACGGCCTCACCGCGACGCCGGCCCGAATCGACGGCTTCGACGGCGTGACCGTCGTCGACGAGGCGTCCGACGCGGGGTATGCGGTGACGGTGGTACAGGTCGCCAACGTCGTCGTGATCGGCGGCTGGGAGCAGGACTCGCCGATCATGCGCGACGTGGCGCCGAGGGTGGCGACCGGCGCGCGCTGGTCGGTCGTCAACGCGCTGGCGCTGATCGACCACCTGGACGCGGTGACCCGCTAGCCCTTCGCCTCCCCGAAGGCGCGCTCGGCGGCCTCCAGCCATGTCTCCCGATCGACCCCGCGGGCGAGCGCCTGGCGGGCGACGGCGACGAGTGCGAACTGGAGATCCGTCGGCAGCACGCGGCCTTCTAGATTGATCTCCGGCAGGTCCTCCGGCGTCTCGCGGGTCGTCGCGGCGTCGACCTGCGCCTTGGTGAGACGGCCGGTGCGCTCGAAGACATCGCCCAGCTCGCGCTGGATGCCGGGATCGAGGCGGGCGGCGGCGAGCGCGATGCTGGGGCCGATCCTGCCCTCCGAGAGACCGAGGAAGAGGCGGCGCTCGAGCTTCGCCAGCTGCTGGCGAGTCTCAAGCGTGGAGCGCGTCATGCCGGTGAAGTCCGTCATCCGGCTGCGGCTGACGCCGGCGCGCTCGAGCTGGTTCATCGCCCAGAACTCGGTGATGTAGTTGCTGGTGCGGAAGGAGTTGGTCGCCAGCGTCAGGTTGGCCGCGTCCGCCTCGCTGGCGTCGCGCAGCACCCGCGCCGGGATCGTCTCCTGCTCGACCGCGCGGGCGGCCGCGACCCGCCGGTTGCCGTCGACGATGTGGAGGCTGATCGCGCCGTGCTCGTCGACGCGCTCGGCGAGCAGCACCGGCACGACAACGCCGTTGCGGCGAATGTTCTCGACCAGCCGCTCGGACGGCGGCGGACCGAACGTCTCGTCGATATCCTCCAGCGCGACCTCGCGATCGACGATCTCCATCCCGGCGCCTCCCGTGCGTCATCCGTGCCGTCTCCGATGCGGCCATTATCCACGACCGCCGACGCCGGGGAATATTTGCGGATCGTGCAATGCAGCAGAACGGACACCTGCATCAACGATCGAGCGCCTCGTCCGGATCGAGCCTCCGATCGCTCGCCGGCGCCCGTTCCCGCCCCGCAAGCATCGCGTGGACCGCGCCGACCTGCTCGGGCGGCGTCAACGCGGTGACGACGTCGCCCGGCAGCATCGCCGTATCGGCGTGGGGAAAGAGCGTCTCGCCCTGGCGCTTGATCGCCACCACCAGCGTGCCGGGTGGCAAGGGCGCCTCGCGCAGCGTGCGCCCCGCCACCGGCGAGCAATCGCGCAGCCGCCCCTCGACCACCAGCGACGACGCCGGCAACGCGCGGGCCCGCCGCACGCCGCGCTGCAGCATCGTCTTGTAGGCGGCCAGCGCCTCGCGGTTCGTCAGCTCGCCAACCGTTGCGCCGCTCTCGACCACCACGGCGCGGGTCGCCTCGACATCGGCCATCCGCTGCAGCGCGACATCCAGCGGCTCCCGTGGCGTCACCGTGACCGCATCCGCCGCCGGGCCGCCCACCAGCGCAGGCGTCGCCATCGCGTCGCGCACCGAGAGCGCCGACAGCAGCGGGAAGCTCATCCGGATGCGATGGATCGGCGAATGGGCGCGATCCGGCAGCTGCTTGTCGTAGATCGTGTGGTCGCCGACGAGCGCCGTCGCCACGGCGACCGCGACCATCGCCGGCGCCAGCAGCGAGAGATTGCCGGTCATCTCGGCGACCATCAGCATCACGGCGAATGGGGCGTGGGCGATGCTGCCGAAGAGCGCCATCATGCCGACGATGACGAACGGTGCCGGGCTGTGCGGCATGTGCGGCAGAGTGCAATCGCCCAGGCGCCAGGCCGCCGCGCCGAGCATGCCGCCGATCACCATGCCGGGGCCGAAGATGCCGCCGGAGCCGCCACTGCCGATCGAGAACGAGGTGGCGACGATCTTGGCGAACGGCAGCGCCACCACCACCCACAACGGGAGCGTCTTCAACTCGTCCGTCATGCCGATCTGCACCCAGCCGTAGCCCGTGTGGATGGCGCCCCTGATCCAGAGCGCGAGGAGGCCGACGAGCAGGCCTCCGATGGCGGGCTTGAGCCACAGCGGGGCCCGCAGGCGATGAAAGAGCCGCGCCGTGCCGTAGAAGCACCTCGCGTAGAGCAGGCCGCCCAGCCCGGCCACGATGCCGAGACCGGCGTAGTAGACGAGCGTGACCGGGTCGGAGAACCCGAGGTCCGGCTGCGCGCCGAAGATCGGCTCGAACCCCTCGAAATACCCGAACACGCTGTAGCCGACGATCGACGCGATGAGGGCGGGGATGAGCACCTCGACCTCGAGATCGTGCAGGTAGAGGATCTCCGCCGCCATCAGCGCGCCGCCCAGGGGTGCCCGGAAGATCGCGCCGATGCCGGCGCCCATGCCGGCGGCGACGGCGATGCGGCGCTCCTCCGCGCCGAGCCGGAGCCAGGTGGCCAGCAATGAGCCGAACCCGGCGGAGATCTGCGCGGCGGGGCCTTCGCGCCCGCCGGAGCCGCCGCTGCCGATGGTGATGGCCGAGGCCACCAGCTTGATCGGGGGGATGCGCGCCCGCAGCTCGGCGCGCTTGTGGTGGATGGCGTCGGTCGCCGCGTCGGTGCCGTGGCCCTCCGCCTCTGGCGCGAGACGGGCGACGATGATGCCGGAGAGAAGCGCGCCGAGCATCGTCACCAGCGGCAGCGCCCACGGCCGGGCGATGTCGCGCAGGACCGGCTCGCCCTCGCCGACCGGCATCGGCGGCATGTAGCCGACCAGGTCGCCGAGAAAGAACCGCGTGCAGAACGCGATCGCGTGGGAGAACAGCAACGCGCCGAGCCCGGCCACGACGCCGATGGCACCGCCGATCACCAGCCATTTCACGAGGTATGTCGAGCGAGGGTCGTTGGGTCAGCCAGGACCGGACACGCCGCGGCAGTGTGCGCGGCGGCATCCCTGACCCAGCGCTTCCGGTCGCGGAGGCGTCCTGTGGGTCGCTCATCGGGGGAATGGTCCCTTCCGTAAGACGGTCGTACGGTCGTCGTTTCGGGGAAGGGCAGGCTACGGCCCGGTGCGGGCGCGGAGGCACGTCCAGCGCCGGCGGCGATGGCGCGGCGGGAGCGCAAGTGATTCGCGCGCGGAGAGTATGCGCAGCCACCGCGGCCAGGCGGCCTGCCGCGTGATCTCGGGCATGGTGGCGGGTGGAGCGTACGGGGTCACGGTAGAGCGGTTCCGAAGAGGTTGCCTGGCGGCGTCAGCCACGCCGCCATGTTTGCCACTCAGTATGTAATGCACGCGTGCCCGATGTCGGGTCTCGCGTCGACAAATGGCGAACGGCGACCAACGGCACTGGCCATGCGGCAGGCCGCCCATGGCTCGACAGCATTCGACACGATTGTGAGGAATGGCATGACCGTGCGCAGCACCCGATGTTACATGATCGCCTCGCGCGCCCTCGCCGCCGGCGGGCTGGCGCTCGGCGCGAGGGGGGGTGTTCGCCCAAGCGACGCCGGCCACCGGAGCGACGCCCGTGACACCGACCTCCGCCGGCCGCAACCCGTACGGCTTTCTCGCCGACCTGCCGACCTTCACGGTAACCAGCACCGACGCCGCCGACGGCGAGGAGCTGCCGGCGCCCCAGCGCGGCAGCATGGGCGGCGGGCAGGATCTCTCGCCGCAGCTGGGTTGGAGCGGGCAGCCGGCGAACGTCCAGAGCTACGTGGTGACCATGTACGACCCGGATGCGCCCATCCCCAGCGGCTTCTGGCACTGGGCGGTGTTCAACATCCCGGGCGACACGACGGAGCTGCCGAGCGGCGCCGGCGCGGCCAGCTCGACCTCACTCCCGGCGGGCAGCGTGCAGCTGCCGAACGGCCTGCGAATGGCCCACTATCTCGGCCCCGCGCCGCCGCCCGGGCCGCCGCACCGCTATTCCATCGCCGTCCTGGCGCTGGACGTCCCGACGCTGGACCAGGTGACGCCAGACTCCACCCCGGCGGTGCTGAGCTTCACCACGCTCGGGCACATCCTCGGCTACGGGCTGCTGGTGCCGATCGCGACGCCATGGAGCTGAGCGAGCCACCGCACGACATCGCGGGTGCTCCGGCACCGCACGACAGTGGGGCATGCAGCGAGCACGACGGCGGTCGCCTCCCGGGTGACAGCCGCATCGTCGTCGGGCGCCATCGGCGTGATGGCACGGCCGGTGTAGTAACGCCGCGCGTGCCGGAGAAAGCGCCAGAGCCGGCGCAGGCCCTTGTGCCGGTTCGTGCCGGCGAGGCTGGCCCTCGCATGCCGCGCGACGATGCGCCAGGCGGCAATGCGCCACGGGATGTCCAGCCAAACGATCACATCGGCGCGGCGCAGCAGCTCCTCCATCCACCACAGGAAGATGCCCTCGGTGATCCATCCCTCCCGCCGGGCGATCGCCGCGACGTCCGCGAGCCTGTCCGGCAGTAAACGCCGCGCGCCCGCGCCGGACGCGTACCCGATCATGTCGAGATCATGCGCAGGGATTGCGAGGGTGGACGACAGCCGGTGCGCCAGCGTCGTCTTGCCACTCCCCGGCCCACCGATGATGTGGATGCGGCACGGGCGGGTCATTCGCGGTCGAGCTCGTCGACCAGCTCACAGGCGGTCATGATCCGGGGACGCTCCAGATGGTCCCGCAGGACGAGCAGATCTGCGTCCCCCGACACGAGGATATCGACGTCGCCCTCTATGGCGGCGGCGATCAGGTAATCGTCCTTGGGATCACGGGTCAGGTGAGGCACCGGCAATGTCACGGCAGTGACGCGTTCTCCTACCTCCAGGAGCGCCTTGACCAGATCACCCGCAGCGCCCAGCGGAATCCGCCGGGACAGGTTCGGTTTCCGCCCGATGGTGTCCTCGAGCTCCGTAATGAGGTCGTCCGGAACGATGAGGACGATCGTCCCTTCCCGAATGCATTCGAGCAGGCGCACAATCGGGCGGTCAGGCACGGCGGAAGGAAGGAGAAACGTTACCCACAGGTTCGTATCGACCAGCACCCGCGGCGGAACACGCTCACTCCTCAAAGCGCACCTTGCCCTTCCGGACGAGCGATTCAATCATGTCCCTGCCTGCCTCGTCCGCCAATTGCTCCGCCTCTTCCTCGGTGAGCTCAGGGGGACGCGCGGCAAGCCGCTCCTGTAGCTGGCGCAGCGCTTCCCACGCTTGCTCGCGGCGGAGACGCTTCTCCCGCTCCTTCAGATCCTCAAAGGCGGCATAGGACAGGATGACGCCGACCGGGCGGCCGCGCCGCTCGACAATCACGGCATCGCCCGTTTCCCCGGTCCAGTCGAGAAGCGATCCGAAGTTGCTCTTGGCATCGGTCGCGCTGACGGTCTTGCTCATGGAATGACTCTTTCACGACAACCAATTGATCATCATATTGTACATCTCATTGTCCATTTCACTGATTATCTCAGCCGGAGAAGACCCTTACCGGCGTGCGCGCGAGGCGATTGAGCGCGACAGATTCGTGACACATCTTCTGTTCTCATAAGTGATAATAGACAGAGTAAACGTCGCGGGGCCGCCAACAGGCCCAAGATCGCACGCCGATGTGAGATTCGCCGCCGGCAATGTCGCCGGCACGCAAACACAGGAGTTATCGCCATGCGCTACGCCATCTCCTACACCGCCCCCAGCAAGGCCCTCCTCGGCCTGCTCGGCGCCGGCCCCGGCCGCTCGGCGGTCGAGGTCGACACCGACGCGATCCAGGCAACGCTCGGCTGGGCCGGCCGGGTGACCATCCCCCGCGCCAGCATCGCCTCCGTCGAGCGCGTCGAGCGCATCCCGTGGTGGCTCGGCTACGGCATGCACCGCGGTTTCGGCGGCACCTGGGCACTCAACGGCTCGAGCCGCGGCGCGGTCAAGCTGACGCTGCGGGAGCCGGCGACCGGAAAGGTGACCGGCATCCCGATCCACCCGCGCACCGTCTACTTCAGCCTCGAGGATCCGGAGGGCTTCATCGCCAGCGTGGCTCCCGCCACGACGGCCTGAACGGGGCAGCTGCCCGCCCTGATGCAACGTTGCAACAACGCGCGACTGATCTGCGGCGCGGATGCGACGCGGGTCACCCTAAGCTCCTGACACGGTCCCAGAGGGTGCCGTGTCAGGAGCGTGC
>DATLHE010000281.1:0-2665 GCA_035540335.1 Thermomicrobiales bacterium
CCCCTCGACGACGCCCCCCGCATCCCCGTCGCCCTGCGCGACGGCGCCACCGTCCACGCCGCCCTGCTCACCACCCCGGCCACCGCCGGTCCCGCCACCGATATCCTCGCCCAGGCGCGCTACTGGGAGCTCCCCGTGCCCTACCGCAACCAGCTGGAAGCCCTCGAATGACACCCCTCCCCCAATAGCTGCCATCTTGACAACCCTCCGGCCCCCCCATAGCATGAATGCAGATCGATGCACCTTCGTACGACCGAGCACCTGACGGAGCTAAACCGTCAATACCATTGCACCCGGGCCGTCACCGAACGATGCATCGACGTGTTGCCGGATCTCCGCATTCGCAACAGCCGGGGCCAAGCCGTCATCGCTTGGCAGGCCGCCAGACGGTCCGCATGTGCATGACGCGCCGCTCCATACCTCGCGCGAGCCGGAGAATCGGCCGGAAGATCCGCACCCACGGGTCGAACGGGACGTGACCGGCGGTCACGCGCAAGCGTAGGCACCCTGCCAGCCACGACCCCGCGACATCCCAACGGCGCAGACCTTCCGCAACTGGTTCGCCGGAATCAGGTGTCCGGCGTTCGACCAGCAACGGCGGAGTCCATCCCGCGAAGTTGCCGGCCGCGATGGCCGATGGGCCACGGGGAAATCTTCCCGCCTCCATCCGCCATCCTCGTGCAGCAGGCGTCAGCCGGGCAAAGTCGCCGGGGTCGCAACGACACCGGCAAGGCATGCACCCCTACGTGCAACACCGGCCTGACAGCATCCTGAGACACACGGCCGACCCTCGCACAACTCCTGGAAACGCCGTCTGCCCTGGCCGCTCGCCCACATCATCGCCCGGCGAACGATCGCTGGCGCAACCCGCCGCGATGCCCGTTGGATCGCTCTCCGGGGATCCAGCGACGCGGGCCCGACCACCAAACCGTGGTCACCGAGGGAGCAGTGCTGAGACTGCCATGATCTTGGGACAATGACCCCGCGCGCGATCCCGGGACGGCACCCGCCGCTCCCACTACGGAGCGCCCCCAGCGGTGCGAGGAGGTGACGCGTATAGACGCCCTCGAATGGCTCACCAGCCGTCCCGTCGCCCTGCGCGACCTCGGCGGCCCCACGCGGCAAGGTGGTCACCATCGCCATGCACGCGCTCACTAGCCAAGAACTCACAGGTGCATGAGCCGGCGGCATGTCCGCCGGCTCATTGCGTCTGTCCCCACGCCGCCCCGTTGCCGGAACGGCAAGTCGCCGTCGTAGCCCCGGACCCCGGCCGAGCCGCAGGCGAGAAGCGGAGCGAGCCCTTGTGTCCGGGGTGCGCTGCCCGCCACGGCGCCGCGCGTCACGCGCGGCCCCGCTTCCCGGAACGGCCGCTCATCCCTGTAGCGCCGGGTCTTGTGTTCGGGGCTACAGGGATGAGCGCCCGTGTGTCGATGATGGCGCGAACGCTCCGAGAAACCGACATCCCGAGCGCAGTCGATGGATCCCCATCGGCGCCTCCGGCGCCGATATGACGCGTCCAATCGCTGCATTGCCCAAGGCAACCCGCACCCCTCAACGGTACCGTAGTACCAGCCCGCCACAACGCAAAAGGGGGCGGACGCCACGTCCGCCCCCACAAATACGTCGCCCCTACGACACCGTCTTCAGCATGATCGTCGGCTTCCGCGGCTTCGCGATCGCCTGCGCCGCCAGCTGCGTCGCCACCCGCTCCGCCAGATGCGCGAACGCCCGGCCCGTCGCCGACTCCGGCGCCGTCGCCGTCAGCGGCTGCCCCGCGTCGCCACCCTCGCGCAGCCCCATCTCGATCGGGATCTGCGCCAGCAGCTCGACGTTGTTCGCCGTCGCCGTCCGCTCGCCGCCACCCTCGCCGAAGATGTGGTACTTCACGTCCGACTCCGGCGGCTGGAACCAGCTCATGTTCTCCACGATGCCCAGGATCGGCGTCTTCACCTCCTGGAACATCTTCAGCCCCTTCACCGCGTCGGCCAGCGCCACCTCCTGCGGCGTGGTGACGATGATCGCCCCCGCGATCGGGATCTTCTGCACCAGCGTCAGCTGCACATCGCCCGTGCCCGGCGGCAGGTCCAGCACGAGGTAGTCCAGATCCTCCCAATGCACATCGTTGAGGAACTGGTTGATCAGCTGCGCCACCAGCGGCCCCCGCCAGATCAGCGCCTTCGTCGGATCGAGGATGAACCCGATGCTCATCACCCGCACGCCGTGCGCCTCCAGCGGCACGATCTTGTTGTCGCGCATCAGCGGCCGCTCATTCACGCCCAGCATCAGCGGCGTGCTCGGCCCATAGACGTCCGCGTCCAGCAACCCGACCTTCGCGCCCGCCTGCGCCAGCGCCACGGCGAGGTTGACCGCCACCGTCGACTTGCCGACGCCGCCCTTGCCCGACGCCACCGCGATCGTGTTCTTCACGCCGGGGATCGGCTGCGCGTCCGACCGCCCGCCGCCGCTAGCCCGGACCTTCGTCCGGAAATCGACGTCGACTGCGCCGAGGCCGCCGATCGTCCCCAGCGCCGTGCGCACATCGCGCTCGACCTTCTCCCGGTGCGTGCGGATCGGGCTGAGGAGGTCGATCCCCACCCGGACATCCCGCCCCGCGACCGGGCGTGGCCTGGTGGATCTCAAGCTCGTGACGGATGTCGCGGTCGCG
>DATLHE010000282.1:0-20906 GCA_035540335.1 Thermomicrobiales bacterium
CAACCTCGTGCTGGCGATGAAGGCCGGCGGCGCGGACACCGTCGTCTGCGCCAGCAACCCGCTCTCGACCCAGGACGACGTCGCCGCAGCGCTGGTTGACGAGGGCGTCCCGGTCTTCGCGATCAAGGGCGAGGACGACGCGACCTACATGCGGCACATCCACACGATCATCGCCCACAAGCCGCACGTCCTGATCGATGACGGCGCGGACGTCGTGACGACGATCCACAAGGAGTACCCGGATCTCATTCCAGAGATCCTCGGCGCAACCGAGGAGACGACCACGGGCGTCATTCGCGAGCGCGCGATGGAGGCTCACGGCGTCCTCAAGTTTCCGATCGTCGCCGTCAACGACGCCGACACCAAGCATTTCTTCGACAACCGCTACGGCACCGGCCAGAGCTCGCTCGACGGCGTGCTCCGGGCGACCAACATGCTGCTCGCCGGCAAGACCGTCGTCGTCGCCGGCTACGGCTGGTGCGGCAAGGGCATCGCCACCCGAGCCCGCGGCATGGGCTCGCACGTCATCGTCACCGAGGTCGACCCGATTCGCGCGCTCGAGGCGGCGATGGATGGCTTCATGGTCCAGACGATGGAGCAGGCGGCGCCGGTGGCCGACCTGATCATCACCGCGACCGGCAACGTCAACGTCGTCGATAAGCAGCACTTCGAGGTGATGAAGAACGGCGCGATGCTCTGCAACGCCGGCCACTTCAACTCCGAGGTCAACCTGAAGGTGCTCGCGGAGATGTCCGGCGAGGGCCGCCGCACCCTCCGCCCGTTCGTCGAGGAGTTCACTTACGGCGACAAGAGCGTGGTCGTGCTCGGCGAGGGCCGGCTGATCAACCTCGCGGCGGCCGAGGGCCACCCGGCGAGCGTGATGGATATGAGCTTCGCCAACCAGGCGCTCGGCGCGGAGTACATCGTCAAGGAAGGCCGGACGCTCGAGAACAAGGTCTACAAGGTGCCGGAGGACATCGATCGCGAGATCGCGGCCCTCAAGCTCGCGGCCATGAACATCACGATCGACACGCTCACGGAGCAGCAGACCACCTACCTCAATTCCTGGGATGCCGAGTAGCAGCGCGGCCCGGCCACCGGCCGGGCCCGGCGTCTTCCAGAAGGAGCATGGCCGTGGCCAACACGTTCGATACCGCCAAGAAGCTTCTCTTCACGTCCGAGTCGGTGACCGAAGGCCACCCCGACAAGGTCTGTGACCAGATCTCCGATGCCGTCCTCGATGCCATCCTCGCCGAGGATCCGGACGCCCGCGTCGCCTGCGAGACGTCGACGACGACCGGCCTGGTGATGGTCTTCGGCGAGATCACCACCAGCACCTACGTCGACGTCCAGGCGCTGGTCCGCCAGGTCATCTCCGAGATCGGCTACACGCACTCCAACCACGGCTTCGACGCCAGCCAGTGCGGCGTCATCGTCGCCATCAAGGAGCAGAGCGCGGATATCTCGGCCGGTGTCACCACCGCCCTCGAGGCCCGCGGCCAGGCGCAGGACGACAAGTACGAGCTGACCGGCGCCGGCGACCAGGGCATGATGATCGGCTACGCTGCCAACGAGACGCCCGAGTTCATGCCTCTGCCGATCGCGCTGGCGCACAAGGTCGCCCGCCGCCTCGCGGAGGCCCGCAAGAGCGGCGAGATCCCGTATTTGCTGCCAGACGGCAAGAGCCAGGTGACGGTCGAGTACAGCGAGGGCAAGCCGGTCCGCGTCGACACCGTTGTCGTCTCCACGCAGCACCTCGAGGAGGCTACGAACCCGCAGATCGAAGCGGACGTCGAGGAGAAGGTCATCCGCGCCGTCATCCCGGCCGAGCTCCTGGACGAGCGGACCCGCTTCCTGATCAACCCGTCCGGGCGCTTCGTCATCGGTGGCCCAATGTCGGACGCCGGCCTCACCGGCCGCAAGATCATCGTCGACACCTACGGCGGCATGGCTCGCCACGGTGGCGGCGCGTTCTCCGGCAAGGATGCGACGAAGGTCGACCGCTCCGGCGCCTACGCCGCCCGCTACGTAGCGAAGAATGTCGTCGCCGCCGGCCTCGCCGACCGCTTCGAGCTCCAGATCTCCTACGCCATTGGCTCCGCGCACCCGGTGTCGATCATGTGCGAGACGTTCGGCACCGGCAAGGTGAGCGACGAGGTGATCGAGCGGCTCGTGCGTGAGCATTTCGATCTCCGCCCGGCCGCGATCATCGAGCAGCTCGACCTGAGCCGCCCGATCTACCGCCAGACGGCCGCCTACGGGCACTTCGGCCGCGACGACCTGGACCTCCCGTGGGAGCGCACCGACAAGGCCGAGATCCTGGCCGAGGCCGCGGGCATCGCCGCCGGCATGGCGGTTGCCGACTAGCGCGTGCTCGCGGATCCGACCCGAGCCGGACGACCCCTGGCGATACCCGCCAGGGGTCGTTGCGCACCCGCCTTCTCTGGAACCGTCGTATCATGCTGGTATGGCGTGAAGGAAGATCGCGGACGATACGCGCTCACGAAACGGAACTGTTGATCACCATGAAGTTCGTCATTGCCATCGTTCAGGATTACGACTGCGACCGGCTCCTGCGTGCGATTACGGATCACAATCTACGTGCGACGCGTATTGCGAGTACGGGTGGATTCCTCCGAACGGGCAACACGACGGTGCTCATGGGAGTGGAGGACGACGAGGTCGCCACCTGCCTCGAACTGATCCGGAAGAACTGTCAGTCCCGGGTCGAGGTCCAGCTGGACGCGACGTCGCCGGAGTACGTCGAGTGGTTCCCGGCCGGCATTCATGAGGTGACGGTGGGCGGGGCGGTCGTCTTCATCCTGCCGGTGCGCCGGATGGAGCGGATGACGCCGGTCGTCGGCGCCGGCGCGATGCATGTCCACGATGCGTGAGCGCGCGACGCGGCCCGCGCGGCCGGGCTGGCTGCGTCGCTACTGGCAGGGGCTGGCGATCGCGGCGGCCGTCTCCTACGGGCAGCTGCAGGCCACCGGCGAGAGCCAGCTCTCGGTAGCGCCGCCCTACGTGCAGATGCTGCCCGACCCACCAGCGGGCTTCCATCCGATGGAAGTGGTGGGCGAGCAGGTGCTGACCGTGCCGCTCGAGGCGGCGCGGCGGTCACATCAGAACTGAGCGCGGGGCGATCGACGGAGGGTGTTCCAGGAGCGCGCTCCCCGATGAGCCGCGCTCCTGACAAGGCGGGGGTGGGTGACTACACCGCGATCGCGGCGGGGCTGTCGCCATACCGCGCGTCTTCGGTGAGCATCGGGCCGAGAATCTGCTGAATCGCCATGACATGGCTGCATGAATCAAGCATGTGTCGTTCAAAGGTGGGGCAGGTGCAGTGCCACCCCTCCGGCGTGAGGGAGACATGATACTCGTCATGCTCACCGCGGAAGGTGGCCTCGAAGGTCGAGAAGGTGATGCGCTCTGGCTCGCGTGCGTAGCGATGGGCCTTCTCGATCTTGCCGATCATGCTTGAGTTCATCGTCGTCTCGCTCCTGTGTTCCGGCGCTTGGTGACGCCATTCATCGACCGGACACCATGTCGATCCACGACCTGAGCCGAGGCTTGCCTCCTTTCACTCCCATAAATCAAGAAGCACCGCCGGGCGATGCCCGTGCGGTGCTGCAACCTCAACATCTCGGTTGGTTGATCCCTGATCCATGGCCGCGTCCTCCCGGCGCTCTGGAGCGACGGTATGGTGGTCCGTTGCTCCGCGGATCCTGTTGAATGGGGAGTATATCAACAAACGATGAAGGCGGCCATAGCCAGCCTGTCACCGCGGGCCCGGGCGAGCCACAGGGAGGCGGGCGTCGTAGAATACTGGTGGCGGCGCGGCCCGTGGATGCATGGAGTGATGGTGAGGCATGGCACGACAAGGAACCCGATCGACATCCCAACGGTCCTCGCGGACAAACCGCAAGCGCGGGACGGCCACTCGCGCGTCGCGCACCCGCAGCGTGCTCGCCTCCGACATGGGCACGCCCGTGGCCGAGGCGGTCGCCGCGCCCGTCGCCGCGGCCCCCGGCGTCGCGACGACGCCCCGTCGCGCCCGCGCCCGCAACGTCGTCCACCCGCTCTCCCGGGAGCAGGAATACGCCTTCATCAAGGCCGACCTGCGCCGGCTGCTCATCACCGCCGCGATCGTGACCGTCATCATGCTGGTGCTGCTCTTCGTGCTGGATTAGCGACGTCCTGGGGTATCACGTACGGTCGGCGACCGCCCGCGGGGGCAGGGCCGGCCGTACGGAGTTGCATTCCGTCGACCTTTCCGCACAACGAAAAACGAGCCGCCCCACAATGGGGCGGCTCGTTTCGCGTCTGCGGCGTCGGGGAAGACTCCCCGGCCTACATCGCGTCCTCTTCGTCGTCGACATCCGAGACACCGGAGTCGTTGACGTAGGCGTTGGCCTCCTCGTCGACCTCCTCGTCGGTGTCCTCGCTGCCCGCCTCGTCGAGGCCGCCGTCCTCTGCCTCGTCCTCGCCGAAGTCGAAGTCGCCCTCCTCACGCAGGGAGAGCTGCTCGCGCTCGCGCATGAGATCCTGCGTCGCGAGGATCTGCCGCGGGAACGTCAGGATGTGTGCGTTCGCTTCCGCGCGGACGGTCTCGCGGAGGATGATCCGCAGGCTCTGGGGGGACATGCTGAGGGCGTAGGCCTCGAACTCATTGCCCGACTCCATCAGCTTGATCACGCGGGTCGCGATACGGACCTCGAGCTCGCCCAGGCGCACACCGTCGTCGCTGAGGACCAGCAGACGGTCATCACTCACTTCGAGCTGGAGCTTGTCGCCCGGCGATACTTCGGCGAGCTGGCCGAGCTCGGCCGGGTTGGCCAGCTCATCGACCCACGTCTTGCCGATCTCCTCGATGAACACCGCCGAGCGCGGGATGGAGGTATCCGCCGTGTGCTCCCCCTCGGGGTTGCCCTCCGGGCGGTTGTAGAGCATCTCCAGCCGCTGCAGGTTGCGGCGGGCGATCATGTTCGCCGGGTCCGCCTTGAGCGCCTCCGTGTAGGCGTCGCGGGCGGCGGTCAGTTGGCGCAGCTCGATCAGCGCGCGGCCCTTGCGGTTGAGCGCCTCGGCGTCACGCGGGAAGCGCTCGAGAATCTCGTCGTTGATCGCCAGCGACTCTTCCCAACGACTTTCGAGCGACGCGGCCAGGGCGTCGGCGTTGAGCTGCTTCTTGGTTCGGGGCTTGTCCTTCGGTGCGGCCAATGCGCAAGTCCTTTCGTCGTGGTGTCCGCCGGCTCCCCGGCGTGCGGTTGCGGTTGTCTAGTGCGGGGCGCCGACCGGCTCACCCATGAGGAACCAGGGACTGGTGGTCGTGATCGTGATGTCGACCATCTTGCCGAGCACATCCCGGTCATCGTCGAAGTGGACGAGCGTGTTGCCGCGCGTGCGGCCGGTCCAGCGGCCCTTCGACTTGCCCTCGACGAGCACCTCGTAGGTCTCGCCCATGCGCTTCTGGTTGAGCTCCGTGCAGATGCGCTCCTGCAGCTTCTCCAGCGCCTGGTGGCGGCGGAACTTCTCCTCGTGGGGGATGTCGTCCTCCCACCGCGCGGAGAGCGTGCCGGGCCGTGGCGAGTACATCGCCAGATGCACCTTGTCGCAGCGCGTCCGCTCCAGCATGTCATAGGTCTGCATGAACTGCTCGTCCGTCTCGCCCGGGAAGCCGACAATGATGTCGGTCGCGACCGTGACGCCGGGGACCTGCTCGCGGGTGTAGGCGATGCGCTCCATCCACAGGTCGCGCGTGTAGGTCCGCCGCATCCGCCGCAGCACCTCGTTGTCGCCCGCCTGCACCGGCAGGTTCATGTGCTCGCAGGCGGCATCCAGGTCGGCGATGGCGTTGATGACGTCGTCGCCCATGTACTTCGGGTGCGACGTCAGGAAGCGCAACCGGTCGAGACCGCGGATGTTGGCCACGGCCTCCAGCAGGTGCGCCAGCGACGTCTTCTCCGGCAGATCGTGGCCGTAGGCATTCACGGTCTGCCCGAGCAGCGTCACCTCGCGCACGCCGTTCGCGACCAGGCGCTCGACCTCCTGGACAATGTCCTTGAAGGGACGACTGGTCTCCTTGCCGCGGCGATAGGGCACGATGCAGTAGGAGCAGACGAAGTTGCAGCCGTAGATGATCGGCACGAACGCGGAGACGCCGCTCTTGCCGGCCGCGAGCTGCGGCTGGTAGTAGTGCGGCAGCTGCGCCAGATCGTCCTCGAGGTCGTTCAGCTCCGGCACGACTGCGACCAGCTTGTCGAAGTCCGACGGGTCGAAGAAGAGATCGACATGAGGGAACTGCTGCTTGAGCTTCTCCTGCTGGCGGGTCACCATGCAGCCGGTGAGCACGAGCGGCATCTCGGGCTTCTCGCGCTTCAGCCGGACCAGCGAGTTTAGCTTGCCGGCCACCTTGTCCTCGGCGGCCTGGCGCACCACGCAGGAGTTCAGGACGACGATGTCTGCGTCATCCTCGCGCTCCGTGCGCTCGTAGCCGACCTCCTGCAGCATGGCCGCGACCTTGGCGCTGTCGGCCTCGTTCATCTGACAGCCGATCGTCCAGATGAAGAACCGCTTGCCATTGGGAGGAAGCCGCCGTGGCGACACCGCGACCGGGGCGGCCGTCTCTGGGACGAGTGGGATGATGGGTTTTGTCGACACGAGCTACTCCTGGTAACGCGGTGCACACGGCAATGCCCCTGGGGATCGCCCCCGCAGTGGCTGCCGCTGTGACGCCCAAGTATAGAGTGTTTTTCGATGGCTTGCCGGGCGCGGCGGCCCCGGGTACGGCGCTGTGACTCTTCGACCCAGGTCCGCCTTGCATGGTAGGCTGATCCTAGGACGTCCGGCGGAGAGCCGCCGTCCAAAATGATCCATTTCATGCCTGCTTTCGGAGCACACCTCACCGGAGGTCAGCGGTCTTGCACAACCTCGGAATCCCCGCCCCTGGTCGACGATTTGCCGCATCGTCAAAGCGTGCTCTTGTCATCGCCGCCGCCGCGCTCCTGCTGGGCGGCGCGACGCCGGCCATTCTCGCCGCGCCGGTCCCGCAGTCGCCCGCCTCGTTCGCGGTAGCCCAAAACGTCGACTGGCTCTCGGCGGACCAGGCCGCCTTGCTGAGCGTCGGGATCGATGTGCTGGTGCCCTCATGGGTGCCGGCGCCGTTCGATAGCGTCTCCCCCAGCATCTCCGCCTCCGATGGCTACTACGAACTGTACTGGATGGTATCGGGCAGCTCGCCCACCTTCCTTCAGGTCACGGGCACCGCGGGCGGCGCGCTGCCGGCCGGATCCCCCGCCGATCTGAACAAGGAGCTGGGGATCAACGACTCCGTGCAGGGCTGGCCCGCCATTCATGACATCGGCGTTCCGGCGGGCTCCGGCACGCCGATCTACGACCAGGTGTGGTGGCAGGCGAACGGCGTGCTCTACTCGGTCAGCAGCCTGAACATGACCGGCTCTGACACGATGTCGCTCGCGAACTCGCTCGTCTCGCTCCAGGTACCGTCCGCGCCTGCCCAGGAGCCCGCGCCGGCGCAGCCGGTCGAGATCCCGACCATCCCGAGCGAGGCCACCGGCGACAACGGCCCGGCAGTCGACGAGGTGCCGGCCAGCGTCGACACCACGCAGGCGCAGGACACCTCGTCCACCGACACCCAGGAAGCCGACACGCAATCCGTCGACCAGCCGGCGGAGACGGATACGTCCGGTACGACCGGGGAAGAACCCGCCCCCGCGTCGTCCGGCGACGAGCCGAGCGGCCCGCTGCCGTCCGACGGCACCGATGGCCCGCGGCCCCCGGTGACCGGCGGTGACGGCACGGGTGGCACGCAGGACATCATCCTGCCCCGCATCCCGCGCCAGCCGTAGCACGCGCGAATACCCATTAACGAAGGCCGGCCGCAGCCAACGCGACCGGCCTTCTCGCATCTCCCGGCGAACACTCGCTCCTGTCGCTCGACCCTCAGCCCGCGACACGCTGATCCCGCGCGGCATGACAACGCCGGCTGTGCGACGCTTCCCAGATCGGATGCATCTAGGCCGTCAGCCGCTCCGACGCCGGCAGGCTCCGCGGCAGCGTCACCGTGAACCGCGCGCCGCCGCCGGGCGCGTCGTCGACGGTGATCGTCCCATCGTGCGCCTCGACCAGCTCGCGGCAGATGTACAGCCCCAGGCCCAATCCCGGCACGGCGCTCTCGTTCGCCGACCGGCTCCGGTAGAACGGCGTGAACAGCGACTCCCGCTCCCGGGCCGAGATGCCATGACCCTGGTCGCTCACCCGGATGCGGACATCGCCGCCCGGCGTGAGCTCTTCCAGCCGCACGGTGACGGTCCCGGCGTCGGTGTACTTGATCGCGTTGCCGACGAGGTTGTCGATCACCTGGTGGATCCGGTCCCCGTCCATGTCGGCGGGCAGCGACCTCAGGTCGGTCTCCAGCGCGATCTGGTGCGAGTCCACCGTCGTCCGCTTCGAATCGACGATGGCGCGGCAGATCTCAACCAGGTCGACACGCTCGCGGCGGACCTGTAGCCGGCCCGCGCGGAGCCGGGAGACGTCCAGCAGGTCGTCCACCAGCCGCGTCAGGCGGTCGGTGTGCCGCTGCAAGGTGGTGAGCCACGCGACGTGCTGCTCGTGCTCGCCCTCGCGCTCGAGATCCCGCGCGATGATCTGGGCGAAGCCGCGGATCGGCGTCAGTGGCGACCGCAGCTCGTGGGACACCACGGAGATGAACTCGTCGCGCAGCCGCTCGGCTTCCTTCAGCGGGCCGACGTCCTGGAAGACGCCCACCACCGCGTCGATCTCGCCATCGTCGGTGCGCAGCGGCGCGGCGCTGGCGACGACCGGGATCATCCGGCCATCCGGCGTGCGCACGGTGAGCTCGACGCCGGTCACGGTCACGCCCTCCTGCATCGCCTGCACCATCGGCATTACGGGAACCGCGTCCGGCGGGTCGCTGGCTACCCACAGCTGGTCGGCGCGGCGTGACAGCAGCTGCGAGTTGTCGGCGGGCAGCCCGAACATCCGCTGCGCCGCCGCGTTCGAGGTCACGATCAGCCCGCGCGGCGGCCGCGCCACCATGACCGCCTCCGGCATCGTCTGGATGACCGACTGCAGCCGGCGATGGTTGTCCTGCACGCGGTCGAGGAGCTCCTCCTGCGCGTCGGCGGTGCGCGCCGCCTCCATGAAGGCCACGGTCCGGTGCGCCAGCGCCTGCAGCCGCGCGATCGCCGTCTGCGAGAAGCGGTAGGGGACGTAGAGCCCCACCCAGGCGACGCCCGCCAGGGCGTCCGTCGGCCCGAAGAGCGGCACGCCGACGACGCTGCGGACGTGGAGGTTCGTGGCCAGGATGTCGTCGACGTCGGGCTCCTCCGCGAGGTCGGGGAGGATGATCGGCCGTCGCTCGCGCGCGATGCGCCCGGCGAACCCCTCGTCAATCGGGATCGAGCGCGTCGGGTCATCGCCCGGCGAGAGGTCCTCGTCCGCCGAGTCCCCATAGGTTGCCGCGCGCACCAGCGAGGCGGTCGACGCGTCCACGAGGTAGAGCGCGCCCGCCGACGCCCGGTTGACGCGCACCATCGCCGTCAGGATCGACTGGAGGACGCTGACGAACGCCTCGCTGTCGCCGGCCGGGCGGCTCGCCGCGGCGATCTCGACCGCGTTGAACGAGGTGTTCGCGGCGCGCATCGCAGCGGCCTCCAGCTTGGCGCTCGCGCGGTCGTACTTGAGATGCTCGAAGAGCGCGACGAGCAGCCCCGCGCCGAGCGCGAACGTGAGCATCGTCCAAATGTTGGCGGGGACATCCCAGAAGTCGAAGCGCCATTCCGCGCCGAGGAAGAGCAGGTCGAGTGCCAGCAGGCTCGTCACCGCGGCCGTCAGCCCGCCTACCCAGTCGGCGACGTAGGTCGCCAGCGCCACGGCCAGCAGGAAGACGACGCAGGGCACAGCCGGCCCGATGTCGATGCCGGTCGAGAACAGGAACGTGGCCGCCAGCACGACGACGATCGCCGCGAAGGCGAGGCGCCACGGCTCGGCCCGCGCCGCCCGCATCGAGGTAACGTGGTCACTGCCGATGCTGGCCCACCGCCGCGCCTCCACACCGGAGCGCGCGATCGCCTGCCCCCCGCGGGCGAACGTGTGAGACGCGCGATCCCATGTTTCTGGCGCCATGCGGGCCCGGGCCCACTGCTTGATTGCTTCCACCTTCACAAGACACCTGTACCTACATGCCGTTTTCCCTGATTGTACTGGCATCCGCGTGCCGGGCAGGGCATTTGGGCGCTCCGCACGAACACGAGTGCCCGCAACGCCGCGTCGGCCGAAATCCGAGTCTTCGTGTCGGTGTAGAATCCTTGGAATCATGCCCCGGCTGTGCATGGCTCACAGCCGCCGGCGTGGGGAGACATCGGTATCCATGCAGGAGCGTTCTGCCCGTGAGCGAAGCAACCATTCAGCACACCGACGCGGTCATCATCGACGACACCGAGCCGATCTTCGATGTCAACATCATCGGCGCGGGCCCCACTGGGCTGTTCGCCGCGTTCTACGCCGGCCTGCGGGGCATGAGCGTCCAGATCATCGACTCCCTCGAGGAGGTCGGTGGCCAGTGCGCGGCGATGTACCCCGAGAAGTACATCTATGACGTCATCGGCTACCCCAAGGTCCTCGCCAAGGACTTCGTCGCCGCCTGTCTCGAGCAGGCGATGCGGTCCGATCCCGTGATTCGGCTCCGCGAGCAGGTCCACGAGCTTATCCAGCTGCCGGATGGCACCTTCGCCATGAAGACCCCCCAGGGCGTCCGGCGCAGCCGGTCGATCATCATCGCGGCCGGAGTCGGCGCGTTCGAGCCGACGCGCCTCGGCGCGACCGGCGTCGTCGACCTCGAAGGCAAGGGCGTTCACTACTTCGCAAAGCGGGTCGAGGACTTCCGCGACAAGAAGGTCGTCATCGTCGGCGGCGGCGACTCCGCGGTCGACTGGGCCGTGACGCTGGAGCCGATCGCCGCGAGCGTCCACCTCATCCACCGCTCCAAGTTCGGCGCCCACGAGGCGACCGTGGACGACCTCCACAAGTCCACCGTCGAACTGCACTACCCCGGCTACGAGGTGACGGAGGTCCGCGCCGGCGACCATGGCCGCATCGCCAGCCTGACCTACAAGCATCAGGACGGCGAGACGGCGGATCTCGAGGTCGATGAGCTGATCTGCGCCATCGGCTTCAAGGCCGATCCCGGCCCCTTGCGGTCGTGGGGCTTCGAGCTGAAGCGCAACCAGATCGCGGTCGACATCCAGACGATGCAGACCAGCATCCCCGGCGTCTTCGCCGCCGGCGACATCGCGACCTACCCCGCCAAGTTCAAGCTCATCGCCACCGGCGCCGCGGAGGCCGTCACGGCGGTCAACCACGCGCTGACGTTCATCGACCCGACGGCCCGGCTGGATGGCGGCCACTCGACGACGATTATGGAGAAGCGTGCCAAGGCCGCCGAGAGCATGGTCGCTTCTTCCTAGGCCGGGCCTTTTTGGGCCGGTTGTCGTTGACGCCTGTAGTGTCCGTATGCATAGTTCGATATCAGGACGCGGCGATGATGGCTGAACACCGCCGCACATGTCCCGTCATTCTCGCTTTCATCGCTGTTGCATACGGAAGCCTTGGGTGAAGGGGGAGGCAACCGTGGCGTCAGCCCGTTCCACGCGCATGGATTCCCGATCATCCAGTCTTCCCCATGCACATGGGGACTCAACCGATGACCAGGACCTCATCGATCCTTCGTCTCGTCGTCGTGCTGCTTGCAAGTGCAAGTCTCATGGTTGGGAGCGTCGGCGTCACGTCGGCGAATGCAACCCAATCGTCATATGTACCGACCGCTGAGGAATGCCAGTTCCTGGGGCTCATCAACGACTACCGGGCGCAGAACGGCATCGGGCCGCTCGCGCTGTCGGTGACGCTTGGCGACGCCGCGCGCAACCACAGCGCGCAGATCGCGGCCACCGACTTCTTCTCGCACACGCTGCCGGACGGGACCTCGTGGGCGGACAACATCCGCAACTACGGGTACACCTACAACACCTGGATCGGCGAGAACCTCGCCGCCGGCAACTACGAGCCGTCCTACGCGCTGCTGCAGTGGCAGCGTAGCGCGCCGCACAACGCCAACATGCTGGCGCCGGAGTTCACGGCGATCGGCATCGGCATGGTCTACGAGCCGAACTCGTCGTGGGGCTACTACTGGACGACCACCTTCGGCGGCTACGTTGACCAGACGGTGAGCTGCTAGCGCGGGCGCACACGAGGAACAACCAAAAGGGGCGGGTTCGGATAGGAACCCGCCCCTTCTCATTTCCCCCGCGAAGCGGTGTTCGCGACCAGACGCTTCCACTGGCGCGACCACCTCAACCAGACGTCATCCTGACCGAACGGAAGGATGACGGGTGGTGGGGAACGCGGTGTCCGGTAGCCTCGGCCCTAGGTGGCTGAGAGACCATCCCCGGGCACACGGGCCAGGGGCTCCTACTGAGGCGGGCGATCGATCCAGCCCCCAACGTCGTTGTGGTGGACGGACGCCGGCCACAGGTGCGGCACACGACCCGGCGCTACCGGGGAAGCGCCGGGTCTGGCATCGAACCGTGGTGGTGCCGGATACAAAGAAATGCAGAATGGTTGACACGGGCGGCGGAACCCCATCGTACGGTCGGCACTTGTGGCCGACCCCCACATCCGAGCACCTTGGCCCGTGCGGGGCACTGCCACGCACGCCTACCGTGCGCCGCCGATGCCCATCCGCTCCCGGACCAGGTCCATCTTCGCCGCCGCGATCTCTCGCGCCGCGTCCGCGCCCTGCCGGAGGATGCCGTCCATGATCTCCGGCGCCTCCTCGAGCTCCTTCATCCGCTGCTGGATCGGCTCCAGCGCCGCCACGACCACCTCGGCGAGCTCGGTCTTGAACGCGCCATACCCCTTGCCTACGAACCGCTCGCGCACGCCTTCCAGCGTGTCGTCGGTCAGGATCGCGTAGATCGAGACGAGGTTCGTCAGCGCCGGCTTGTCCGGCGCCGCGATGATCTCCGACCCGGAATCGGTCACCGCGCGCTTGATCTTGCGCCGGATGACGGCCGGCTCGTCGTTCAGCGCGATGTAGCTGTTCGGGTTCGGGTTCGACTTGCTCATCTTCTTCGCCGGATCATCGAGCGACATGATCCGCGCGCCCGTCTCCTTGATGTCCGGCTCCGGGATCCTGAACGTCTCGCCGTAGCGCTGGTTGAAGCGATGCGCGACGTCGCGCGTGAGTTCGATGTGCTGCTTCTGGTCCTCGCCGACCGGCACCTTGTCCGTGTCGTAGAGGATGATGTCGCCCGCCATCAGCACCGGGTAGATGAACAGCGAGGCGCTGAAGCCCTCGTCCTCCTTGCCGGCGGTCTTGTCCTTGAACTGCGTCATCCGGGTCAACTCACCGAACTGGGTCACCGAGCTGAGCATCCAGCTGAGCTCGGCGTGCTCGCGGACATCCGATTGGACGAAGAGGAGCGAGCGCTCCGGGTCGATGCCGGAGGCGATCAGCGTGTTCGCGAGGTTGCGGATGTTGCCCTCCATCGACTCGCGGGTCGTCGGCAGCGAGAGCGCGTGCAGGTCGACGATGCTGAAGATGTTGTCGTACTGGTCCTGCTGCACGACCCAGTTCCGGATCGCCCCCAGGTAGTTGCCGAGGTGGAGGTTCCCGGACGGCTGGATGCCGGAGAACACGCGCGGCTTGCGCTGCGTCGGGGCCGTGGCGCTGGTTTCGTGCGACGGGGCTGTCTTGGCGACCATGTGAGCGATCTCGTCCTTTGCTGTGTCATGCCGGGGGCATGCGTGTTCACATCATGTGCGAAAGTATACGGGGCATGAGCGATTGCTGGCCGTCGGCCCGCGTCCTCCAGATGAACGCCTCACCGGGATGCGTGCATGATCGAAACAATGTTCCTCCATCGCCGGCATGCGGGACGCTACCGTCAGATCGTGCGCGTCCTGCTCGCGCACGGCCTCGGGGGGCTCATCGCGCCGTTCGATCCTCGCGGACGGCGCGCGATCAGCGCCGGCTCCGGCGAGCCCTCCGACCGCGTCTCGCGCACCCGCGCCCGCCACCTCGTCGCCGCGCTCGAGGAGCTCGGCCCGGCCTTCATCAAGCTCGGCCAGATCCTCTCTACCCGCGCCGATATCCTGCCGCCGGTCTACGTCAACGAGCTCGGCCGCCTGCGGGATGCCGTCAAGCCGGACGACCCCGCGCGCATCCGCGAGGTGATCGAGCGCGAGCTCGGCGGCTCTATCGACGACCTGTTCTCCGCCTTCGACGATGTGCCGCTGGCCGCCGCCTCGATCGGCCAGGTGCACGCCGCCCGTCTCCACGACGGCCGCGACATCATCATCAAGGTCCAGCGCCCCGGTGTCGATCGCCAGATCCAGGAAGACCTGTTCATCCTCGCCGACGTCGCGCGGATTGCCGAGGGTCGCTCGAAGATGATGCGCGAGAACGACCTCACCGGGCTGGTGCGCGAGTTCTCGTGGACGATCCGGGCCGAGCTCGACTATCTGCGTGAGGCCCGCAATGCCGACCGCTTCCACCGCGCCTTCGCCAACAACGGCAGCCTCCGCATTCCGGCCGTTCACTGGGACCTGACGACGGCGAAGGTCCTCACGCTCGACCGCATCGAGGGGATCGGCATCGACGACATCAAGGGGCTGCGCGACGCGGGCTACGACGTTGAGCCAATCATCGCGACGATGATCAGGATGCTCGCCGTCGGCATCCTCGATATCGGGCTCTTCCACGCCGACCCACACCCGGGCAACTTCGTCGTCGACGAGCACGGTGGGCTCGTCGTCTACGACTTCGGCATGGTCGGCTCGATCGACGAGCGGTTGCGCGAGCGCCTCCTGATGCTGGCGCTGGCCTGCACCGAGCGCGATGCCGGGCGTATCGTCGATGAGGTTGTCCAGCTGGGCGCCGTGCCCGTCGGCTGGGACCGCATGGCGATGGAGCGCGACGTCTCGCACCTGGTCGGGCAGTACGTCGGCGTGCCGCTCGACGAGCTGCCGCTGCCGATGATCGTCGGCGACATCATGGCGATGATGCGGCGGCACCGGCTCCGCCTGCCGTCCGAGCTGGCGTTGCTCGCCAAGACGGCGACGATGGCGGAGTCGATAGCGCGCACGCTGGATCCCAACCTTAACGTCATCGAGCTCGTCGAGCCGACGATCCGCGCGGCGATGCGCCGGTTCTATTCGCCTGGGTTCTGGAGGGAGCGGCTGCGGGTGCGGCCGCTGGAGCTGGCGCTACTGGCGGCTTCGATGCCGGGACACATCCAGCGCATTCTGTCCCGCATCGACCGGAATGACCTGACGTTCAACGTCCATTACAACGAGCTGCCGGAGACGATCCAGGGACTCAACAGCATGGTCAACCGCTTGGCGATGGCGATCATCTCGGCGGCCGGCCTCATCGGCGTGGCGATCTTGTATCTCGCCGTGCAGCCCGTTTTCGGCACATGGCAGAGCCTCTTCTTCATCGTCGTCTTCGCGATGCTGGCGACGATGATCCTGCTCGTGCTGTTCAGAATTCGCCAGAGTGGGCGCTGACGACGGCCTCCTCGGGCTCGCACTCCTCGTCGGCCAGCCACTCGCGACCGAAGGCGCGCATGCTGTCGATCACCGGCAACAGCGCGTGGCCCTTCGCCGTGAGGGTGTACTCGACGCGCGGCGGCACCTCGGCGAAGCAGTGGCGATCGACGACAGCCGCCTCCTCGAGCCGTTTCAGCCGCTCGGAGAGCGTCTTTGGGCTGATCCCGCGGAGGGAGCGCTCCAGCTCGCTGAACCGCTTCTGGCCGTGGGCCAGATCACGCACGATCAGCGGCGTCCACTTGTTGCCGATGATCTCCGCGGTCTTCGCGACCGGACAGCCATCTTCCTTTGCGCGTGGTTCAGTAGTCATGACACAACCTGTTGGTGGGATGGAAGCCAATACTTTCCACATGATAGCACGGCCCGCCGTGTCGTCGTGATGATTGGACGCATCGGCGCGGCTCGGAGCACACATTGACTCGCGTACCCCCTCTTGCCTTCGCCTGCCTTTCCAAAGCGAGGACGTGCAGCGTAGCCTCGGCGTAGCAGGGCTGTCAGGGAGCAACCTCCTCCTTCGGTGCGGTCAGGATTTCCGGGAATCGCTCGTCGGTCGCCGTCTCGCGCCGGAGTAGCTCCCGCTTGCGCTCGATTCCCCACCGGTAGCCCGCGAGGTCGCCGGACTTGCGCACCACGCGATGACAGGGGATCGCGACCGCGATCCGGTTCGTGGCGCAGGCATGCGCGACGGCGCGGACCGCCCGCGGCGCCCCGATCCGCTCGGCCAGCTCGGAGTAGGTGACCGTTGTTCCCGGTGGGATCGCCCGCAGGGCCTGCCAGACGCGATGCTGGAAGGCCGTCCCGCGCACGTCCAGCGGCAGGTCGGATCCACCGCCCGGCGTCTCGATCAGCCCGATCACGGACGCCACGTGCGCCGCGAACGCCGGGTCGTCGCCTCGAGGACCAGCTCCGCGTTCGCGAACTGGTCCTCGAGGCGACGCACCATCGCCTCCGGCTCGTCTCCGATCATGATCGAGCAGATGCCGAGGTCCGTTGCCGCCACGAGCACCGGCCCGAGCGACGACTGGCCGATCGCGAACAGGATGCGGGCACCCTCGCCGCTGGCGCGGAATGTCGAAGGCGTCATGCCGATCATCGCGGGCGCGTTGGCGTAGAACCTGCCGTTGGAGCCGAATCCAGCATCGTAGATGGCCCGGGTCACCGAGGTTCCCGCGGGGAGCGCCCGGCGCACCTGCTCGGCGCGGTGGGCGGCCGCGTACGCTTTGGGCGTCAGACCTGTGACGCCTCGGAAGATACGGTGGAAGTGGTACGGGCTCATACCGGCACCCGCCGCGAGCGCCTCCAGCGTCGGCGCGTCCTCGGCCGTCTCGATCGCTCGGCAGGCGGTGACCACGAGGGCGGCGTGCCGCTCATCGAGACTGTTGCCGCGCGGATCGCAGCGCTTGCAGGGCCGGTACCCGGCGCGCTGGGCGTCGGCGGGCGATGCGTAGAACGCGACGTTGCGCCGCAGCGGCTGACGGGCGGGGCAGCCGGTCCGGCAATAGATCCCCGTCGTCCGCACCGCCAGGACGAAGTGGCCGTTCGCGGCGGTGTCGCGGGCGACAACCGCCGCCCAGCGCTCCTCGTCGGTGGCGAATGCATTCGAGTTCTGGATCGCGATTGCGCTCATGTGGCAGCTCCGTCTCGTGCAACAGTCATGCCCGTCATCGTCGCAGACGGCCACCCGGCGCGCATCTCGATTCTTGCGGTCAATGTCGGATCGCCGCGCCGGCACGCGGCGAGGAGCGGGGCACGTATACTTGCCGCATTGCTTCGGCGTCGGCGGCGGTCGCCACGGACGCCCCCGACTGCTCGCCTGACCCTGAGTGAAGTGGACGCATGATCCGGATTGCCGCATACGCGATTGCGACGATCGTCGCTGCCCTCGTGCTCGGAACGATCTCCGAGCGTCTGATCTCGTTCGACACCGCCGAGAGCGTCCTGCTCTTCGGGCTCGTCGCCGGGGTCATCAACGCCTTCATCAAGCCGATCGCGCGGACGCTCGCGCTGCCCATCACCTGCCTCACGTTCGGCCTCTTCGCCCTTGTCGTCAACGCCGCGCTGTTCGGCCTCGGCGCCTGGTTGACCCCCGGCATCGACGTGAGCTGGTTCGGCGCCTTTGCCGGCGCGATCGTCGCCAGCATCGCCTCCGGCATCATCTTCTCGGTGATCGATGAGTAGGCGAGCCCGCGAGGTCGGGCCGGCTACCCGGCAGCGGGTGTTCGACCCGCCACTGACGATCGGCGTCATCTCCGACACCCACATCTACACCGGCAGCCGCCGTCAGCTGCACCCGGCCCTGCTGCGTTTCTTCCGCCGCGCGGAGGTCGGCCTGATGGTGCACCTCGGTGATGCCAACTCGCGCGGTGTGCTGGAGGAGATCGCCGAGCTCGCGCCGCTGATCGCCGTGCCGGGCAATAACGACGACGAGGACCTGCAGGTGATCCTGCCACAGACGACGCGCTTCAGCGTCGGCCGATTTACCTTCGGCGTCATCCACGGCCACGGCGGGCGCTCGGCGCGCGACGAGGCGATCAGGCGCTGGGCGGGCAAGGTCGACTGCGTCCTCTTCGGCCACAGTCACAAGCCACTGCTCGAGCAGGTGAACGGCAGTGTGCTGTTCAACCCCGGCTCGGCGACCGAGCGCCGCTGGCACCCCCATTTCGGCGTCGGCCTGATCACGGTCACCGAGGAGCGCTTCACCCCCGACCTCGTCGTTTTCACGAACCCGGAGCATCTGGACAACGTGCGCGTCGGCCCGGAAGGCGTCGACGAGCACGCGTGACGAACTTCGTCTGAGAGGAACACGCATCATGGATCCCCGTCTTGACCAAGGACGCTGGCTGCGCATCCCCGGCCCCACACCGCTGCACCCGGATGTCGTGAAGGCCATGGCGCACGAGATGGTGCCGCATCGCGGGGCCGCCGTGCGGGAGGCCATGGCCCGCATCCAGACCATCGGCCGCGCGGCTCACGGCACCGTCGATGGCCGCATCCTGCTCTGGCCGGGCAGCGGCACCGCCGGCTTCGAGGTGTCGGTCGTCAATCTCCTCGCGCCGGGCGACCACGTCGTCGTCACCTGCGCCGGCGACTTCGGCGAGCGCTTCGCGAGGGTCGCCGAGACGCTCGGCGTCGACGTCTACCGCCTCGAGGTCGAGTGGGGCGACGCCGTCCGCCCCGAGCAGCTGCGGGAGGCGATCGCGGCGCACGGCGACGTCAAGGCCGTGATGCTGACCCACAACGAGACGTCGACCGGCGTCACGCAGCCGATCGGCGAGCTGGCCGCGGTCGCCCACGAGGCCGGCGCGCTCGTCATCGTCGACGCCGTCAGCTCCGCCGGCGGCATCGCCATCGAGATGGACAGCGACGGGCTGGACTGGGTGCTCTCCGGCACGCAGAAGGCGTGGATGTGCCCTCCGGGCATCATGATGAGCGCGGTCAGCGAGCGGGCGCTCGCGGCGGCGGCGTCGCAGCGCGGCTTCCCCCGGTATTTCTGGGACGCGGTGACGATGGCGGAGGCCGCCGACAACAACTACCACCCCACGACCGGGCCGCTCACCGGCATCTTCGCGCTCGACGCGGCGCTGTCCGCGCTCGACGCCGAAGGGCTGGCGAACGTCTACCAGCGCCACGCGCGGCTCGCCGAGCATTTCCGGTGCGGCCTCGAGGCGCTTGGGCTGGAGATCCTCGCGAAGCCCGCCTACCGGTCGAGCACGGTGACGGCCTTCGCGCCGCCGCAGGGGATGACAGCGTCTGCGTTTCGTGACACACTACGGGATCATGCGGGTATCGAGATCGCGATCGGGCAGGGCAAGCTGGCGGAGAAGGTGAACCGGATCGGCCACATGGGCTGGGTTGCCCAGCCGGAGCTTGACGCGACATTGGAGGCGATTCGCGATATTCTCTAGCGGTCGTACAAGCGCGGAGCAGGAGCCGCGGCGCGGTGTGCGCTGTTGCCGTGGCGCCCATTTTCCGGTATCATTGCAGGAAACCTCCCCCGAACACGGCGTCAATGCCTTGTGAAATGTCCGGGGTGAGGGTTGTTGCGTGTCTGTTGGTTTTAAGGAAGGTCTATGGACGGTACGGACGTTCGTGAGCAAGGACAAGTGAACGGTGATCAGGAGCAGCCGCAGGCTGTGGAGACCACCGCGAACGAGGTCGACCAGATGTCCGAGGTCGACGGCGCCTCGCTCATGGAGCAATTCCTCAGTGATCCCAGCCATGACTACAAGACCCTGAAATATGGGGACGTCATGGAAGGCATCATCATGCATCTCGATCGGGATGAGCTGCTGGTGGACATCGGGTCCAAGGCAGAAGGCATCGTCCCGGCGAAGGAGTACTCAAGCCTTTCCACTGAGGAGAAGGAACAGCTCCAGGTTGGCGACAACGTCCTGGTCTTCGTGGTCCAGCCCGAGAACCAGGAGGGCCACCCGGTCGTCAGTATCGATCGCGCCCGCCAGGAGAAGAGCTGGCGCCGCCTCCAGGAGCTGCACGAGGCCAACGAGATCATCGAGGCCGAGGTCACCAACTACAACAAGGGTGGCCTGCTCGTGAATCTCGATGGTGTGCGTGGCTTTGTCCCCGCCTCGCAGGTCAGCGAGATCCGCGGCGGCGACGAGTCGGCCAAGCAGGCCGACATGGCGCGCCTCATCGGCACCTCTCTCCCGCTGAAGGTCATCGAGATCAATCGCCATCGCAACCGGCTCATCCTCTCCGAGCGGCAGGCCGTTCAGGAGCGCCGCGACGTGATGAAGGAGCAGCTCATCCAGGAGCTCAAGGAAGGCGAGATCCGCAAGGGCCGCGTCTCCTCGATCTGTGACTTCGGCGCCTTCGTGGACATCGGCGGCGCTGACGGACTGGTCCACCTCTCCGAGCTGAGCTGGAGCCGCGTGCGCCACCCAAGCGAGCTGCTGAAGATCGGCCAGGATGTCGATGTCTACGTGTTGGGCATCAACGCCGCCGAGAAGAAGATCGCCCTCTCGATCAAGCGCACCCAGGCCGAGCCGTGGAGCCGCGTCGCGAACTCCTACGAGGTCGGGCAGCTGGTCAAGGGCACTGTCACCCAGCTGGCGAACTTCGGCGCCTTCGCGCGCATCGAGGATGGCATCGAGGGCCTGATCCACGTCTCCGAGCTGGCCGACGAGCGGATCCAGCATCCGAAACAGGTCGTCAGCGAAGGCCAGGATCTGCTGCTCCGGATCATCCGGATCGACCCGCAGCGTCGCCGCATGGGCCTGAGCCTGCGCCGGGCGCTCGAT
>DATLHE010000283.1:0-2388 GCA_035540335.1 Thermomicrobiales bacterium
AATCGCTCCTGACCCGGGCGAATCACACCGGTATCGGCCAGCGCGAAGGTCGACCCGATGGTGGGATGTCCGGCCATCGGCAGCTCGCCGCCCGGCGTGAAGATCCGCATCCGGATGTCGGTGCCTGGCGTCTCCGCCGGCAGCAGGAACGTGCTCTCGGAGAAGTTCATCTCCCGCGTGATGGCCTGCATCAGCCCGGCCGACATCCCGCGCGCATCGGGAAACACGGCCAGCTGATTGCCCTCGAACGGCTGGCTGGTGAAAACATCGTAGTGAAGGTAGCCTGCCATAGCGAATCTGTTGATCTCCTGATCTCGTGATCTGATGATCGAAGTGGCGAGCTGGTGATCTGGTGATCTATCTGGCGATCTATCTTTGAGCGATCGAGCCGATCCTGACCCCCTGATCCCTGACCCCTGATCCCTGACCCCTGATCCCTGACCCCTGATCCCTGATCCCTGACCCCTGATCCCTGACCCCTATTCGATATCCGCTGCCATGCGCGAGGGGCGCCACTGCAGCCCCAGGCTCATGATGCGATCCAGCAGCGGGCCATAGTCCACCCCGGCGTACCGGGCCGACTCGGCGAAGTCCTCGCCCTGGGCGAGCTGGGGGTTGGGGTTGGCCTCGATCACGAACAGCTTGCCGTCTTCGCGCATCCGGAGGTCGATACGCGCGTACCCCGTCAGGTCCAGTGCACGGTAGGTGCGCTTGGCCAGGTGTTGTACCTGGAGCGCCAGCTCCGGAGGCAGCACCGCCGCCGCAGTGTCGATCCCGTGCTTCTTCTGATAGGCCACGCTCCACTTCACCCGTTCGGTGGCGATGTGCCAGCTGTTCTCGCTCATCTTCGCGAACGACATCTCCCACACCGGGAAGACCTGCAGCCGCAGGTTCCCCATGACCCCGACGTAGAGCTCGCGGCCGTCCACGTATTGCTCGACGATGGCCGCCGTGCCGATGGACTGGTGGATGAACTGCACACGCCGGAGGAGTTGATCCTCGTTGGCCACGACCGACGCCTGAGAGATGCCGATCGACGACTCGTAGGTGGGCGACTTGACGATGAGCGGGAACCTCAGCTTCTTGCTGAGCGACGGCTTGCGATTGAGCGGGACCACCATGAAGTCCGGCACCGGCACGCGGTGATAGGCGAACAGCTTCTTGGCCAGTGACTTGTCGCGCGCCAGCGTCAGCCCGCGCGGGTTGCATCCGGTGTAGGGCAGCCGCAGCAGTTCGAGGTAACTGACGACGTTCTGGTCGAACACACCGATGTCGGCGAACGCCTCCATCAAGTTGAAGACGATGTCGGGCTTGAACTCCTCCACGTTGTGGCGGATGGGCGTGAGGTCGTCGTGCACGCCGATGACCCGCAGCTCGCACCCGCCTGCGCGCAGCGTCGAAACCACGTCCCACTCCATGCGCCACGCTGCCGTCGGGACGTCGGCGAGGTTCGGGGCCTCGGGCGGCACCAGGTCCTTGTGGACGAGGACGAGCACGCGACGCGAATTCATAGCGCCACCCGGTGCCGGCCGCTGTGGAGGTAGTTCATCACCTGGACGGTGAGCAGCACCGTGAACTCCTGCCGGGCCTGATCCTCGGGAAGGGCGAGCCGCAGCCGGAGCTCGCGGCAGCGCGCCATCATGTCCTCGAGGACCTTGTCGATCGTGTACTGGTAGATGCCGGTCCAGTCCGCCACCAGCCGGCGTACGCCCCTCCGATGGCGGGCGATGAACTGGACCGCGGTCAGCCGGTCACCATGTTCCGGGGCATCGGAGAAGAGCCGCCGCAGGTCGCGGTCGTAGAACGCGGGGTGGTCGACGCCGTGATGGCGCCGCCGCCGTCTGTAATGCTGGCGCAAGGTCCGCCGTACCCGGCGCAGCGGATCGACTTCCTCCGCCGAGGCCACGAGCGGCGGACGCCCCGCCAGCGACCGCATCAGGCTGTCCATGTATTCGAGTTTCTTCAGGGCCGGCCAGCCCGCATACCGCTGTTCCCAGTTGGACTGCGGCGTCAGCCAGACCGCGAACGTCTCGGCGAAGTCCTCGTCGGGATGGCTCTGCGCGTACCAGGGATCGAGGTGCATCACGAAGCTCTTACTGTACGGTTTCGGCGTGTAGAACTCGGGATACTCCACCGACGAGAGCCCGAAGAGGGCGCGCCGCTGCCGCCGGCGGCGGAGCCGGTAGGCGTTGTCCACCACGTGGCCAGCCTCGTGCCGGAGGATGCGCATGCACCACTCATGCTCGCCGCCTTCCACGGCGAGCATCTGGGACTGCTCGAGCTTCTCGAGCCGTGGATGGGCCAGGTAGAACGGGATCGCCATCGAGGCGTGGCCGTCTGGCGTGAACCACTCCTCGGCCAGGTAGAAGTGGACCGGGAAGTCCAGGC
>DATLHE010000284.1:0-6923 GCA_035540335.1 Thermomicrobiales bacterium
GATTCCGCGCCGGTCGAGTGCCCCGTTCCACACCCTTTGTGGCGTTCGTCGTGGGCTACTTCTCGCGGGCTATCGTGGGCCGGCACGCGGCTACCGTCACAGACACCGTGATGATCACCACGGTCATGACTCCTGGGCGCGGGCGAGGTCGATTGGACGGGTGCTGTGCCGGACGACCAGGCGCGTGGGCAGCTCGACGTGTCGCGCCTGTGCGCCGGCGAGCATCTCGGTGACGAGCTGTCCGGCGACGGCTCCCTGCTCGGTTGCGGGTTGCCGCACCGTCGTCAGGTCCATCAGCTCGGCCATCGGGTGGTCGTCGACCGCGGTGAGCGACATCGCCTCGGGTACGGGTCGTCCCGAGCGTCGCAGGGTGCGCATCGCCCCGATGGCCACCTCGTCGGAGAAGCAGAACACCGCGGTGGGCGGCCGCGGCATGCTGAGCAGCAGCTCCATCCCGTGCGCGCCCCCCTCGATGCCCCACGGCACCGTGGCGATGAGATCGTCTTCCACATCGATCCCCGCCGCGGCCAGCGAGGCGCGGTAGCCTGCGACGCGCGCGAGGTCGGCGGCCCAGGGGGTGTTCTCGGGATCGACCGTGTGGATCATGCCGATCCGCCGGTGCCCGGCGTGTACGAGATGGTCCACGGCCAGACGCGCCGCGCGGTGGTCGTCGACGGTGACCGAGGAGAACAGCGTCGACGGACTCGACACGGTGACGACCGGTATCCCCATTGCCGACAGTCGCGATTCCGACCTGGTGTCGAGCGGGAAGCTGACGACGATGAGTGCGTCCACCTTGCGGCGCAACGGAAGGCGCTCGAAGAACTCGAACCGGTCCCGCGAGGTCGGCAGGCAGCACAGCATGGTGTCGAGCCCCGCCTCCCGCAGCGCCTGCTCGGCGCCGGCGACGACCGTGGAGTAGAACCACATGTCGACTTGGGGCGTGAGCATCCCGATCCGCCCGGTCATGCCACCGGCGAGGGTGGCGGCGGCCGGCGACACGACGTAGGACAGCGCCTCGGCCTCGCGCAGGATCCGGGTGCGCGTCGCCTCCGCCACGCCGGGCAGCCCGCGCAACGCACGCGACACGGTGGAGATCGACACACCCAGCCGCTGCGCGACGTCCTGCATGTTCACCGCCTGCTTCGGGATCACGACAGCCATCCTAACCAACTTTCTGCAAATATTTGCAATACTTCGCGAAATTCGCCTACCAGAAACCTGTCGACTGCTCTAGCAGACGATTCAGCTGCGACTATGCGTTTCGTTCTTGACAACGAGCATGAGCCAGATCACAGTATGTGTACTCAAACGTTTGCAATCACAGGAGCCTCCGATGTTCCCTCATGCGGCTACACCGGCGATCGCCACCGGTGACAAGCGGGTCGACGATTGGTGGCGCACCGCGGTGGTGTACCAGGTGTACATCCGCAGCTTTTCCGACGGGAACGGCGACGGCATCGGCGACCTGGCCGGGCTGCGCGCCAAGCTCCCGCATCTGCGCGAGCTCTGCGTCGACGCGATCTGGATCAATCCCTGGTACCCGTCACCCATGGCGGACGCGGGCTACGACGTCGCCGACTTCCGGGACATCGAGCCGGCGTACGGCACGCTGGGCGAGGCGGAGCGGCTGATCGCCGAGGCGCACGCCGCGGGGATCAGGGTGATTGCCGACGTGGTGCCCAATCACGTCTCCTCCGAGCACGTCTGGTTCCGGGCGGCACTGCGCGACGAGCCGGGCGCGCGGGACCGGTTCATCTTCCGGCCCGGCCGCGGTGCGGACGGCGCGCAGCCGCCCAACGACTGGGTCAGCGCATTCGGCGGCCCGGCCTGGACCCGGCTTCCCGACGGGCAGTGGTATCTGCACCTGTTCGCGCCGGCGCAACCGGACCTCAACTGGGAGGCCCCCGAAGTGCGCGCCGAGTTCGAGGACGTGCTGCGGTTCTGGTTCGACCGGGGTGTCGACGGGTTCCGCGTCGACGTCGCGCACGGCCTGGCCAAGGATCCGGAGCTGCCCGACGCCGGCGAGCGGCTGCCCGGCTCGCAGCACACCTCCGCGCATCCGGCGTGGGATCAGGACGCGGTCCACGAGATCTACCGGGGTTGGCGTCGGGTCGCCGACACCTACGATCCGCCGCGGGTGTTCGTCGCCGAGGCGTGGGTGCCGAGCAACGAGCGGCTCGCCCAGTACCTGCGCCCGGACGAGCTGCATACCGCGTTCCAGTTCGATTTCCTGCGGTCTCCGTGGCGAGCCAAGAATCTTCGGCACGTCATCGACGATGCGCTCGACCAAGCCGAGGCGGTCGGCGCCCCCGCGACATGGGTGCTGTCCAACCACGACGTGCCCCGCGTCGTCACCCGGTACGCGCGGTCGCAGCCCGACCACCTCGTCGAAGCCGACTGGGAACGCGCCAGGTGGGCCCGCGAGCGGCCCGACCTGGCGCTGGGCCGGCGCCGTGCCCGCGCGGCCGCCCTGCTCCAGCTCGCCCTGCCCGGCACGGCCTACGTGTACCAGGGCGAGGAACTCGGGCTCGAAGAGTACGAGGGCCTGCCCCACGAGCACCGGCAGGATCCCACCTGGGTCCAGTCCGGGTTCACCGACGTCGGCCGCGACGGGTGCCGCGTGCCGCTGCCGTTCTCCGGCGACGCCCCACCCTACGGATTCTCGGTCGGCCCGGCCGAATCGACCTGGCTACCGCAACCCTCGGGATGGGGCCGGGCGACGGTGGAGGCGCAGCAGGACGACCCGGCCTCGACGCTGTCGCTGTACCGGCGTGCACTGGCGGCGCGCCCGTCCCTATTCGTGAACGACTCGCCCGTCGAGTGGATCCAGCAGCGCGACGGCGTGCTCGCCTTCGCCCGCGGCTACGCGCAGTGCTGGGTGAACACCGGACCCGATCTGGTCGTGCTGCCCGCGGACCTGCGGATCGTGCTCGCCTCCGACGACACCGCCTACGCCGGGATCCTGCCCCCGGACACCGCGGTGTGGGCGACCGGGGGGCAGTCCCGATGAGGAACCTCCGTCGGTCGGCAGTCGCACTCACAGCCGCCGCCCCCCACCCTTGGCGCCGTCGCCCGCGGCGACAACAGACTCGGCGAGCTATCGCCTGTCTCGGTGCCGCGATTTCGGTGGCTATGGCCGTGTCCGGATGCGGCGGCGTGTCCGGGCCACCGACGCTCACGTGGTACATCAACCCCGACAACGGCGGCCAGGCGACTCGCGCGCAGCAGTGCGCGGACGCCTCGGGCGGCGCCTACACCGTCGACATCCAGACGCTGCCGAGCGACGCGACCCAACAACGCGAGCAGCTCGTCCGGCGGCTCGCCGCCAAGGACTCGTCGATCGACGTGATGAGCTTGGACGTCATCTATACCGCCGAGTTCGCTAACGCCGGATTTCTGCGTCCCTACACGCCGGCGGAGACGGCGCGAATCAGCGAAGGCAAGTTGCCCGCTCCGCTCAAGACCGGCATGTGGAAGGACACGCTCTACGCGGCCCCGAGCAAGTCGAACGCGCAGTTGCTCTGGTTTCGCAAGTCGCTGGCGAAGGCCGCAGGCGTGGATCCCACCAGCCCCACCTTCACGTGGGACGAGATGATCAAAGCCGCGCTCGGACAGGGGAAGAAGATCTCCGAGCAGGGTGCCCGCTACGAGGGTTACATGGTGTGGATCAACGCGCTTGTGCTCTCCGGCGGCGGGCAGATTCTCACCGACGCCGAGGCCGGCAAGAACGCCAGGCCGAGCATGGCCAGCCGGGCCGGGGACAAGGCCGCGGAGATCGTCGGCAGCCTTGCGCGGTCCTCGGCGGCGGCACCGGACTTGACTGTCGCGCAGGAGGAGCAGGCCCGCGCGGTGTTCCAAGGCGACGACGGCATGTTCATGTTGAACTGGCCCTACGTTCTCGCCGCCGCGCGTTCGGCCGTCGAGGAGGGCACGCTGGACCAGTCGGTGGTCGACGACATCGGCTACGCGCGCTACCCGCGGGTCTTCGCGGACAGACCCAGCGCGCCACCGCTCGGCGGATCCAACCTCGCGATCGGCGCCTATTCGAAGTATCCCGAGCAGGCCGCGGCGCTGGTCGAGTGCGCGACGTCGCTGGAGAAGGTGACGCAGTACATGCTCGACGAGGGCGAGCCTTCTGTGTACGCCGCGTCCTACGACGATCCGCGCGTCCGTGAGGCCTATCCCAATGCCGACCTCATCCGCGATTCCATCGCCGAGGGCGGTCCACGTCCGATCACCCCGTTCTACGTGGACGTCGCCGGGTCGGTGATCAATACCTGGCACCCGCCGGAGTCGGTGAACCGCGATACGCCGGCCGAGGCCGACGCCTTCATGGCGGACGTGATCAGCGGAAGGCGGTTGCTGTGAACGACAAACCATCGAAAGGGGGGCGACGTGACTGTCACGGCGACGCGTCCTGATACGCCGGCACCCGCCGCCGGCAAGGGTTCGGACCGAGCGCGGGGCGAGCGCAGACTCGGCTTGTACCTGGCCGCACCGTCGTTCATCGTCATGGTGCTGGTGACGGCGTACCCGCTGGGGTACGCGATTGTGCTGTCGTTGTTCAACTATCGGCTCACCGACCCGGCGGGGCGCAGCTTCGTCGGGCTGAACAACTACCTCGTCATCCTGACTGATCCGGTGTGGTGGAACGACTTCGCCACGACGTTTGCCATCACGGTGGTCACTGTGGCGGTGGAACTCGTGCTGGGCTTCGGGTTCGCGTTCGTGATGCTGCGGATCGTGCGTGGGCGCGGACCGGTGCGAACGGCGATCCTGATCCCCTACGGCATCATCACGGTGGTGTCGGCGTTCATCTGGCGCTACGCCTTCGCAATCGACTCCGGGTTCGTCAACCAGTGGTTGGGTCTCGGCGACTTCAACTGGTTCGGCGATCGGTGGTCGGCCATCTTCGTAATCTGCCTGTCAGAGATCTGGAAGACCACGCCGTTCATCTCGCTGCTACTGCTCGCGGGCCTGGTCCAAGTCCCCGAGGAGATGCAGGAGGCCGCCAAGGTCGACGGCGCCACCGCCTGGCAGCGGCTGTGGAAGATCACGCTACCGAGCATGAAGGCTGCCATCATGGTCGCGCTACTCTTCCGCACCCTCGACGCGTGGCGCATCTTCGACAACCCCTTTGTCATGACGGGCGGCGCCAACAACACCGAGACCATCTCGTTCCTCGCCTACCGGCAGAACGTGTCGCTGGTCAACCTCGGTATGGGGTCCGCGGTCTCGGTGCTGCTGTTCCTGACTGTGGTCGCGATCGCTTGGATCTTCGTCAAGGGCTTCAAGACTGACCTGTCCCAGGTGAGGGGTGACTGATGAAACAGAGCCGTTGGTGGACGATCGCCGGCGTCGCCATTGTTGTCTACAGCTTTTTTCCGCTGCTGTGGATGATCAGCCTCTCCTTGAAACCCCCGTCGGACATCGTCTCGGGCGAGCCACAGTTCCTGCCCACGTCGTGGTCGTTCGAAAACTTCACCCAGGTGTTCAGCCAGCTGCTGTTCACCCGGGCATTGATCAACTCGATCGGCATCTCGCTCATCGCGACCCTGTTGTCGGTGATCGTTGCGATGTTCGCCGCATACGCGATCGCCAGGTTGGACTTCCCCGGCAAGAAGGTGTTGCTTTCGCTGGCCCTCGGTATCGCGATGTTCCCGCAGGCTGCGCTTGTCGGCCCGTTGTTCAACATGTGGCGCAACATAGGTATCTACGACACCTGGATCGGGCTCATCATCCCGTATCTGACGTTTGCCCTGCCGCTGTCGATTTGGACGATGTCGGCGTTCTTCCGGCAGATACCGTGGGAGATGGAGCAGGCCGCCCAGGTCGACGGGGCGACATCCTGGCAGGCCTTTCGCAAGGTGATCGTGCCGCTGGCCGCGCCGGGTGTGTTCACCACGGCGATCCTGACGTTCTTCTTCTGCTGGAACGATTTCCTGTTCGCCATTTCGTTGACATCGACCAATAACGCGCGCACAGTTCCTGCTGCACTGGCGTTCTTTCAAGGCGCATCGATGTTCGAATCCGCCGTGCCGTACGTGATGGCGGCGTCGGTCGTCGTGACAATCCCGGTGGTGATCCTGGTGCTGGCATTCCAGCGCCGGATCGTCGCGGGCTTAACAGCTGGAGCAGTGAAGGGATGACCCATGGCTGAGATCACCATCAAGAACGTCTTCAAGCGCTACGGCGACGGCTTCCCGGCCGTCAATGACGTGAGCCTCGACATCGCCGACGGGGAATTCATGATCCTCGTCGGGCCGTCCGGCTGCGGCAAGTCGACGCTGCTGCGGATGATAGTCGGGCTTGAGGACATCTCCTCGGGCGACATGCTCATCGGCGGCAAACGGGTCAACGACAAGGCGCCACGCGACCGCAACCTCGCGATGGTGTTCCAGAATTACGCGCTCTATCCGCACCTGAGCGTATTCGAGAACATCGCCTTCCCACTTCGCCTGCAGGGCAAGCACTCCAACGAGGAGATCCGCAAGCTCGTCAACGACGCCGCCGACACGCTGGAGTTGCAGGAGCATCTCGAACGCAAGCCGTCACAGCTCTCCGGCGGCCAGCGCCAGCGGGTCGCGATGGGCCGGGCCATCGTCCGGCAGGCCGACGCGTTCCTGTTCGACGAACCGCTGTCCAACCTCGACGCCAAGCTGCGCGGCCAGATGCGCGCCGAGATCCGGTCGCTGCAGCGGGAGTACGCGACGACGACGCTCTACGTCACGCACGACCAGGTCGAGGCGATGACGATGGGCGACCGGATCGCCGTCCTGCGCAAGGGCGTGCTCCAGCAGCTGGGCACGCCGGACGAGCTCTACGGGTCTCCGGCCAACCTCTTCGTCGCCGGCTTCATCGGCTCGCCCCCGATGAACGTGCTGAGCGCGACGGTCGTGCGCGGGTCCGAACTGGTCGTC
>DATLHE010000285.1:0-11202 GCA_035540335.1 Thermomicrobiales bacterium
CCGCCATATACACGGAAACGTGGCCATCTGGGCAGCCTTCCATAATCACGACATTATGGAAGGCTGCCCAGATGGCCACCGGCCAAGTAAAACAACATGGCAGTCTTCCATAACGACCCGGCATGGAACATCCGCTCTAGGCAATCCTCGCCCCGGCGGGTATCGTAACGGCGGTTTGGGGCATCCACCCCACATGTGACGTTCGACCGGAACGAAAGGCTATGACAGCGTGATCAACGTTGGGATCATCGGGTGCGGCGACGTCGCCACCCACTCCTACCTGCCCGGGCTCCAGGCCCTGAGCAACCGCGCCAAGGTCGTCGCGCTCTTCGACATCGTCGACGAGCGCGTCCAGAACGCGAAGGCGTTCCACCCGGACGCCACCGGCTACACCGACTATGACCAGTTCCTGGCCCACGACGGCGAGAGGATGGATCTCGTCTTCAACCTCACGCCGGCGCCGCTCCACCGCGATATCACGGCCCGCGCGCTCGAGGCGGGCTACCACGTCTACTCCGAGAAGCCGATCGCCTCCACGCTCGACGAGGCGAAGGAGCTGGTGCAGATCGCCGACGACAAGGGCCTGCGCTTCTTCTGCGCCCCGGCCACACTCGTCACCTCGCGCATGCTCTGGCTGAAGCAGATCATGGACGAGGGCGAGCTTGGCCGGCCCTACTTCGCCAAGGCGCACATCGGCGGCATGGGCCCGGCCTCGTGGCGCACCTACTCCGGTGACCCGCGCGTCTTCTACACACCCAAGGTCGGCCCGATGATCGATCTCGGCGTCTACATGCTCCACACCATGACCGGTCTCTTCGGCCCGGCCAGGCGCGTCCAGGCGATGGGCGGCGTCATGAACGAGGAGCGCACCATCCTGATCCCGAAGTGGTTCGGCGAGAAGGTCAAGGTCGAGACCGCCGACCTGCTCTCGATCAACATCGACTTCGGTGACAACCGCTACGGCCACCTCTTCAACAGCTTCGCCACGCCGGCCTCGAAGTCCCCGATGTTCGAGGTGTACGGCTCGATGGGCGCCGTCAGCGTCAGCGCCAAGCAGTGGTACAACGGCTCCGGCTCGACCGACGTCTACCGCCGCGACGAGTCCGAATCCGGCGAGAACGAGGGGTGGACGAACGATGTCGAGGTGCCGAACCCGGTCGAGACCGCCGGCATCCTCGAATCGGGCATCCTTCATGCGCTGGAGTGTTTGGAGAACGGTTCGCCGACGGTCCTGAGCGCCGCGCACGCGACACACGTGCTGGAGATCATGCTCGCGGTCCAGCAGGCGATCGAGACCGGTGAGTCGATCACGATCGAGTCAACGTTCTAGGCCGTTCGCATGATGCCCGGGAGGGCGACCCTGTGTGGTCGCCCTCCGTCGTATCAGTCGGGAAGGGGAGAGCATCCATGAAGCGTGATCAGATCGGCGTCCAGATGTACACCCTGCGCGAGCAGGCCGCGAAGGACCTTGGCGATGCGCTGGCGGCTGTCGCGAAGATGGGCTACGTCGGCGTCGAGTTCGCCGGATTCCAGGGCCACAACGCGGCCCAGGTCCGCTCGATGCTGAACGCGCTGCAGCTCAAGGCCTTCTCTGCCCACATCCCGGTCACGCAGTTCGCGACCGATCTCGACCAGGTGATCGTCGACCTCAAGATGATCGGCGCGCCGTGGGGCGTCATCCCCTGGATCGGCCCGGAGGACCGCACCGAGGCCGGCATGCGCACGCTCGGCGAGCGGATGAACCACTACGCGCGGGCGCTGAAGGGTGCCGGCATCAAGTTCGCCTACCACAACCACAATTTCGAGTTCGAGGAGAAGACCGACTCCGGCAAGACGCTCTTCGACATGCTGCTCGAGGTCACCGAGCCCGGGCTCGTCTACTTCGAGCTCGACGCCTTCTGGGCGGCAGTCGGCGGATATGAGCCGGACGAAGTGATCCGCGCGCATCCGGACCGCATCCGTCTCGTGCACCTCAAGGACGCCTCGCGCGACGACCCCCGCAAGGACGTGCCGTTCGGCGAGGGCGTGCTCGACTGGGGCGCGATCCTCTCGGCCGCGCGCGAGGCCGGTGTCGAGTACTACATCACCGAGCAGGACAACCCGGACCCGGCGAACCCGGCCGGCGACGTCCAGGCGGCGCTGCGGAACGCGGAGGGGATGGCGCAATGAGCAGCGGGCAGGTCCAGTTTCCGGAAGGGTTCCTCTGGGGTGCGGCGACGGCGGCCTACCAGATCGAGGGCGCCGTCCATGAGGGCGGGCGCGGCGAGTCGATCTGGGACCGCTTCAGCCACACGCCCGGCAAGGTGCTGAACGGGGACACCGGCGATGTCGCATGCGACCACTATCACCGGTGGCGCGAGGACATCGGCATCATGCGCGAGCTCGGGCTCGACGCCTACCGGTTCTCCGTCGCCTGGCCGCGAATCCTGCCGAACGGGCGTGGCCAGCGCAACGACCAGGGCCTCGACTTCTACGACCGCCTCGTCGAGGGCCTCCTCGAGGCAGGGATCGACCCCTGGATCACGCTCTTCCACTGGGACCTGCCCCAAGCGCTCGAAGACGAGGGCGGCTGGGTGAACCGCGCTACCATCGACGCCTTCGCCGAGTACACCGATGCGATCACCCGCCGTGTGGGTGACCGCGTCACGAACTGGATCACCATCAATGAGCCGTGGGTGGTGTCCATCCTCGGCTACATGTGGGGCATCATGGCGCCCGGGCGCACCGACCCAAAGGAGGCGCTCCAGGTCGCGCACTCGCTGCTCGTCGGCCACGGCCGCGCCGTCGACGTCGTACGCGCCAACGTGCGCGACGCGAAGGTCGGCATCACGCTCAACCTCTCGCACGTCTACCCCAACAGTGACAGCGCCGACGACGAGCGCGCCGCGCGCCTCGTCGATGGGTTCTCCAACCGCTGGTTCCTCGACCCCGTCTTCAAGGGCGAGTATCCGGCCGACATGCTGGAGTTGGTCGGCGAGGGCGCGCCGGAGGTGCGGGACGGCGACTTCGACCTCACAACCCGCCCGACCGACTTCTTCGGCATCAATACGTACTTCCCGACCTACGCGAAGGCCGATCCCCAGGCACCGTTCGGCGCGGGAATGGCCGAGCGCGACGGCGAGCACACCGCCACCGGCTGGCTCGTCGAGCCGCAGGGCTTCGAGGATTTGCTCGTCCGCGTCCAGAACGACTACGATCCGCCCGCAATCTACGTCACCGAGAACGGCGCCGCCTACGACGACGCGCCGCCGGTCGACGGCCGCGTCGCCGATCCGAAGCGGCAGGCGTACATCCATGGCCACCTGCTGGCCGCCCGCCGCGCGATCGATGCCGGAGCGAAGCTGCGCGGCTACTTCGCCTGGTCGCTGCTCGACAACTTCGAATGGGCGCAAGGCTATTCCAAGCGCTTCGGCGTCACCTACGTCGACTACGGCACGCAGGCGCGGACGATCAAGGACAGCGGCCGCTGGTACGCCGAGGTGATCGAGGTCAACGGCATCGACGAGCGCGAGTAGCCTTCCAGATCCACCATGGAGACGACGCCGGGATGGGTTGCCTCCCCGGCGTCTTGCCGTATCGTGTGCTGGCGGTCAGGGTGACCGCGTTTTCTAAGGTTCTCTCGAGTGAAGGTGAAGCAGGGTGTCGAAGCATCTGAGTCTGGCGGTCTCGACCTATTCCTTTCATCGGTTCGGCGGAGGGCCGGAGGGCGACGCGCTGCCCTCGATGGAGGCGATGGTCGATCGCAGTGCCGAGCTGGGAATCGACGGGCTCGAGATCATCGGCAATCATCTGGACACGTTGGGGAAGACGTCGTCCGAGGACATCCGCGCCCTGAAGCAGTACATGGCGGCGCGGGGCGTCGCGCCGGTCTCCGTGTCGGCGCACCACAACTTCGTGCAGCCGGACCCGGCCCTGCGCGAGGCCGAGCTCGACAAGCTGGTGCGCTGGATCGACGTCGCGCATGAGCTCGGGGCTCCGATCGTGCGGGCGTTCGGCGGGCGTTGGGGCACGCTGAAGGACTTCGCGGCCTTCATGGCGGCGAACGGCGAGGAGCCGCCGATCGAGGGCTACAGCCTGGACCACGCCTTCGCCTGGACGGCCGAGGCGTTCCGGACGGCTGCCTATTACGCCGGCCGCAAGGGCGTGACGCTGGGTCTCGAGAATCACTGGGGCCTGACGGGCACGGCCGAGGACACGCTGCGCATCTTCAATGACGTCTCCTCGCCGTGGCTGAAGCTGGTGCTCGACACCGGGAACTTCATCCATACGCCCGATCAGTACGCCGAGATGCGCGAGATGCTGCCGCACCTTGTCCTTATCCACGCGAAGACGTACGTCGGCGGCTCGATGTACTTTGGCGACTTCGAGATTGACTACCAGCGCGTTGCGGCCATGCTGGGCGAGGTCGGCTACACGGGCTACGTATCGATCGAGTTCGAGGGGAACGCGATGCCGGACGAGGGCATCCCCGAGAGCGTCCGCCGCCTGCGGGCGGCCTTCGAGCGCTGAGGTCATCGATCAAGAGCACGAGGACATGAAACGGCCCCGGGAGCAGATGCTCCCGGGGCCGTTTCGTTGCCGGCGCGTGCGTTACCGGCTCGACTGTCGCCGCTGGCTCCAGGCGAGCCCGGCGGCCGCCAGGAGCGCCGCCACCGATGCGGCGGCCAGCAGGCCGGTCGCCATGGTGCCGTCTCCGGCGGCGCCGTTGCCGGTGACTGGCAGGGCGGTCACGGCGGTGCTGGCCGGCGTGGCCGTCGCGGTTGCGGCGGGCGTCGGGGTGCCCGGCATGGCGGTCGGCGACGGCGTGTCGCCCTGCCGCAGGAGGACGACCGTGACCTCGTACGGCGAGCTCTCCGGCACCTGGATCGTCTGCGCGAAGGCCTGGTACGGCGCATTCGCCGGCACCCAGAGCTCGTAGGCACCGAGCGGCACGTTCGCGAACATCACCGTCGTGCCCGACGGCGCGGCCGCGGCGATCAGCCGACCGGCGGTCGCATCGAGCGCCCAGCACACGTCGTACTCCTCGCCGGTCAGACAGACCTGGGTGCCGGTCGGGATCTCGCCACCGTCGACGGTCGTGACGGTGACGATGACATCATTCGTCTCGACGACCGGCGTCGGGCTCGGCTCGACCGGGACCGGCTGGAGCACGATGTCGACGATCTCCTCCGGCTGGTCGACGATGAGCGTGCCGGCGTACGCCTCGAATGCCGGCCCGGCGCTCACCGTGATGTCGTAGGTGCCATAGGCGACCGGGTTGGTGACCGCAATACTCGCCGGGAGTTGCAAGTGCTCGGCCGCGAACGTGTTGGTGAACAGCTCGACGCCGTTCTGCGACACGGTCCAGGTGGCGCCGGCGGGGAGCGTGTCAGCAATTGCCGGATTGGCGGACGAGACGTTGACCGTGACCGACGCTGCCGGAAGTTGCTCGTATTTCAGGAAGTCGAAGTAGTGACTGCCGGCCAGCCGCACGACACCGGTTGTGACGCCGGTCAGTTCCTCCGTGACGATGTAATCGCCCGCGGGGATCCCCTCGGCGGCGAGGTAATAGGTACCGAAGCCGTCGTAGAAGAACGGGATCGTCTCGCCCTCACCGTCGGCGGGCGCCAGTGAGAACTGAAGTCCGTCTTCTTCGGTCGCCTCGCGGCACTCTGCGGTGCTCGAGCCCTGAGCCGCCGCGGCGAGCGTCAGGCCCGGCTCGCCTTGTGCCTGCGGGCCGTAGTGGAAGTATTCGGCGCCGCCGTTGCGGCTGAGGTCGGAGCAGGCGTATCCGTAGACGGTGACCTCCGCGAACTCAGCTTCCTCGCCCGGTTCCCAGTCGCGTTCCGCGATGAAGTTCCGGACATAGATCGAGGAGGATCCGAGGCTCGCTTCGTACGCAAACGGTTGCGACGTGTGCAATGCGCCATCGCGCGACTCCGCCAGCGTGTACGTGCCGGACGGAACGCCATGGAACGCGATCCAGTCGTCGCCGACCAGCGTCTCGTTCCAGGTGCGGCCGGTGTCGATGTTCGTCAGCGTGAAATCGATCTCGCCGTCGCCGTCATTGCTGTAGCGGCACTCGGTTGCCGTGGCCTGCGCCGTGAGCAGGGGAGGAACGTCCTCCTCCGCGGCATTGACCTGGAAGGCGGCTTCCCCGGCACGGGCGGGATCGACGCAGAAGTCCTTGTAGACCTCGATGGAGCCGGCCGCGATGACAGCGGAGAAGATGTTGACTTCGATGTAGGGGGCGCTCAGGGCGTCAATCACGAACGGCCTTGAGATCGTGACGTTGCCGGTGTCGGGCGCCACGTAGCCCAGTGCGTAATAGCCGGACGGGATATCGGAGGTACCAAATCCTCCGAAGAAGCTGATCGGCAGGACCGCTCCCGAGGCCACGTCGACCTCGAAGGTGCCCGGGTCGACCGGATAGAGCATCATGAGGCCGGATGGGGTGAAGGGCAGCTCGCAGGTTGTGACCGCGGCGGCACGCATCGGCCCGCTTTCGGAGGAGATGATGAACTCGACGTCGCCCTCCCGGTCGAGGTCATCGCAGAAGAGGACAGTGCCGAACAACTCGCCCTTGCCCTCCGGCACCGGTGTTGGCCGAGCTTCCTCGGAAAAGTAGTTGATGATCCGCAGCCGCTGGCCCGTCTCCGTCAGGCTGAACGGGTCGGAGGTGATCGGCCCGATACCGTCGCCCGACTCCGTCGCGACATAGGTGCCCGTCGTGATGGCGCCGAACCAGGTGCCGCCCGACGAGATGACCGAGCGGTACGAATCGCCGGTGTCGAGGTTATCGATGGTGATCGTCAGGTCCGGCCGCTCGGCGTTGGTCGGCTCGGCAAAGCACGTCGACGCGGCCGCGATGCCGAAGACGTCCGGCGGGGAATCCAGCAGGAATTCGGTCGTGCCAGCGCGCGCATCATCCTGGCAGTAGATCTTCTCGACGTAGAGCTCGACGATCGCGGGCACGTACGTGATCACGCGCACGCCGGTCGTTGCCTGATCGCTGACCGCAAATGGCTCGGAGGGGACATTCGCGGTGTTCTGGATCACCTTCCAGTTGCCTGCGGGCACGTCCGTGAAGTGGACTTCACCGGCGCTGTCGATGTCGGACGGTCCGAGAACCTGCGCTGGGTCATCGACATTCTGGATGCTGAAGGAGACGTCGCCTGCCTCGCCGAACTCGCAGTTGGAGACGGCGGATTTCGCCTGCGCGGCCATGCCCAGGAACGCGACGTCCCCGGCGCGTTCCGGATCCGTGCAGAAGATGTGGTAGATGTCCACGGTGCCGAAGCCGTCATCGGACGGCTCCTGCGGCGCGCCTTCCGCGACGAAGTAGAAGACCGGCATCAGCACGAAGCCGGACTCCGGCAGCTCCAGATTGGCGCTCGTCGCTTCATGCTCGCCGATCGTGATCGTGACGGTGTAGATGCCCGGTTCCACCGGACCAAAGACCGGGATGCTCCCTGTATCGGCCGTGGACTGGGTGATCGGGTCGCCGCCAAAGAGTGGTGTGAGGGTCACGGTCGCCGGGGTCGAGGGGCCAAGTGCCTCACAGTCGTAGCTCGTGTCCGCACGGAGCCCGAAACTGATCGGCACGAACTCGAACTCACCGATCCGGTCATTGTTACCGCATTGCTCAATGGCAATGCTGATGCCCGACTCGGCAACATCCTGTGCCTTGACGGACGGAGATTGCGGCGCTGTGTCCGGTAACTCGGTTGGTGCCGGCGTGTGGCTCGCTTCGGTCGCGGCGACCGTTGGCGCCGGGGTCTGTACCGCTCCTGTCGGCTCGCCAGTCGGGGTGACCTCGGCCGTGTCGGTGGGCTGGGCCTCCACCGGAACCGTGGGAGTGACCGTTGGGTCGGTCGTGGCAGTTGGGATCTCCCCAGGTTGCTGATCGACGACGGTCGGCGTCGCGTCTTGCGCCGCTGTCATTGATGGAAGCGTGGTGAGAACCACGCACAACACAAATATGAGCCGCGCCGCGGCTCGCCAACCTCTACTCATCCCCTGCGTTCTCTCCACACCCACCGGACGTGTCTCATCCCGGTATCGCACCTGGTCATTCCGACAACCGCCAGCCGATTGTCAATCGGCCTCGTCCCACCAGGCATGCCATTTACCGCGACATGGATCCTGCAAAGGCCATGTGACGGATGTGTCTTGGGTCCCATTGTCCCAAAGCATGCAGGGATGGTCGGAAGGGGTCAATGGTACGTGTGGCCTATTGTCTGATTGGCAAACATGTCTTGCTGGACTTGGGGAGGCACGGGCGGTGGCCGTGAGCGCCCTAGTGACCGACGCCCTGATACCGGTTGAGCGCCTTGTGCCAGAGCCACGCGGTGATGCCGACCACGATTGCCGCCGCCAGCGGCGTCGCCAATCCCGTCCAGCGCCAAGGGGGGGTCCTTGCCGAGCAGCAGCAGACCAGGAAAGTAGCTGACGAAGGCGTAGGGCGCGACGACGGTGACAAGCACCCGGATCACGATGTTATAGGTGTCGAGAGGGACTTTCGCGAAGTCGAACATGGTCGCGTACATCGTCGGTAGCGCGCTCTGCGTCGACGGCTCCCAAAAGCCGACCATGTTCACCAGATAATTGATCGCGCCGAGCATGACGAAGCTGGCGAGAATCACGACCAGCAGGAAGACGATCTTCCCAGCCGTCCAGTCGAGCCCGGCGCGGCTCGCGCCGATGAGCAGCGCGGAGAGGCCGAGCGTGAGCTGGCCGAGACCGTGGATGCTTGCCAGCTGAGTGGCCGACTGCAGCGCGGGCGAGATCGAGCGAACGAGGATGCGGTCGAACTCGCCGCTGTTCACCCTGGCGTGCAGCATCCACGGGCCGTCGCAGAAGAGCTCGCCGAGTCCGCGTGGGATGAGCGCGAGGCCGTAGAGGATCGCCACCTCCCAGACCGTCCAGCCAGCGATCTCCGGGATGCGGCCGAAGAGCGCGCCGATGAAGACCAGCCCAGCGCCGTGCATGAGGGCCGCGCCGAGGATGCCGATCCAGAAGTCGCCGCGGTACTCGACAACCGTCCGTAGCTGGATGAGCTGAAGCGTGAAATAGAGCCGGACGAGCCGCCGGATGCGGGCCGGCGTCCACCAAGGCGTCGTGTCGGGCGTGTGGGTGGCCGGGCGACCACGCAGGATCGCCCCTGCCGGGTGCGTCCTGCCGGTGCTTGCCATCGCGATCATCCTCCCTGGATCTCGACGGCGTTGAACGCCTTGCGCCACGCCCAGTTGGCGAACCACCACATCGCCACCAGCCATCCGAACTGCAGCACCAGCAGACCGAGGAGCTCCCAGCCGGTCGCCTTGCCGAGGTAGATCTCGACCGGCGTGGCGACGATGCCCCGCAGCGGCAGCACCCCGGAGATCGCCCGCAGCCAGCCGGGCATCATCGCCAGTGGGATGAGCGTGCCGGAGAGAATGCTGATCACCGACTGCTGCGCCCACATCAGACCGACGGAGTTGAGGGTCCAGAAGCACAGCAGCGAGATCAGGAAAATCGCCAGTGCCTTGATCAGGAAGCCGGCGATCAGGGCGACGACGAACAGCGCCGCTGCCTGCGTCGAGGCTGGCGGCTGCATGTCGAAGAAGAGTAGTCCGAGAAGGATCGTGAGGCCGAAGCTGATTACGCCCTCGATGAGGGAGACGCCGGCCGCGAAGGCGACCTGCGTGTTCGCGTAGTTCAGCGGGCGGACGAGATCGAGCACGATCGAGCCCGTCTTGATCGCGCTCATCATCTGCGAGCCGACGCGCCAGCCGACGAGCGCATTGATGCCGTAGGCGAGCAGGATATAGGTCCGCATCTCATCCCAGCTCTACCCGGCGATGCGGTGACTTTCGGAGAATGCGGCCTGCCACAGGTAGTAAAGGATGAAAACCCACACGAAGGTGATCAGCACCGAGAAGAGCGTCGTCACCCGGTAGGCGATCGCCTGCTGCAGCGCGGTGGAGGCGATCGCGATGTACTTTGGGCGCCGCCGCTGGACGAGGGTGGGAGCGGTGACGGCGCTCATGGCGTCACTCCCACCGTATAGGTGACCCTTGTGGCCGACCTGTTGCGGCCAATGGGGGTCAGCCACACGGGCCGACCTTACGGGAGTTGCTTGCTGCAGATCGGCGTCACCACTCCACCGCGCTTTCGAACTGGAGGGAGCCCTCGTAGAGCTTGCGGATGATCGACTCGGCGCTCGGCTCCTCGATCCGGATATCGGTGATCGGCACCGCCGTCGCCAGGTCGCGGATCAGCTCGCCGGAGGTCGCCTCACGGCTGTCGAACGTCACCGTGAGGTGGATGTCGTCCGGCTGCGTCACCGTTGTGCCGCTGCGGCGGGCGAGCGCGCCGTCGCTGGTTGCCGCCGCGTCGGGCGCAGGCTCGCTCAGCGTCAGGTGGAGCGACTGTTCCCAGCCGAAGCGTCGGGTAACCTCCGCCAGCGCGCCGTCGTAGACGATCGTGCCCTTGTCGATCATGATCATCCGCTCGCAGAGCTCCTCGATGTCGCCGAGGTCGTGCGAGGTAAGCACGACGGTCAGCCCGCGTGGATCGTGCATGTACCGGATGAACACGCGGAAGAGCGCCTTGACCTCGACGTCGAGGACGATCGTTGGCTCGTCGAGATAGAGCACCGGCGGCGAGTGGATGAGGGAGGCGGCGAGGTCGCAGCGCATCCGCTGCCCGAGCGAAAGCTGCCGGGCTGGGACGGGCAGCAGTGGCTGGAGGTCCAGCACGTCGACCAGCTCGGCAAAGGTCGCCGCGTACGTCGCCGGCGGGACCTCGTAGATGTCGCCGAGCAGACGGAACGACTCCCGAACGGGGATGTCCCACCAGAGTTGGGTGCGCTGGCCGAAGACCACGCCGATATTGCGGGCGTTCGTCATCCGATGCTCGAAAGGCCTGAGGCCGCAGACCGAGATATCGCCCGCCGTGGGCACGAGGATGCCGGTCAGGAGTTTGACGGTCGTGCTCTTGCCGGCGCCGTTGGGGCCGACGTAGGCGACGCTCTCTCCGGGGTAGATCGTCAGGTCGACGCCGTCAACGGCGGTGAAATCAGCGTACTCGGGGCGAACGAGATGCCGCAGTGCGCCCTTGAGACCCGGCTGCTTGCGCGGCCGGCGGAAATGCTTGGTCAGGTTCCGGGCCTGGATCATGGGCTTGGCGGTCTCATCGGTTGCTGTCGTCATGGGGGCGGCATATCCCCACAAACCACGT
>DATLHE010000286.1:0-5182 GCA_035540335.1 Thermomicrobiales bacterium
ATCGAGCCGGTATACCGCGATGGTGTCGAGATGTTCGACGATCTCCGCGAGCTCCGCGTCAGGACCGACGGGGAAGGCTCGCAGTGCCCACGGCATGCGCATTGATCGCAGGTAGGCGGACACCGCGGGTGCGGCCTGCGCGGGTTCGGCGGCCACCGCGGTACGGGGATCGCCGCCCGGGTCGAGCACGAGGTGGGGGTCGCTCTCAAGGTTGCGGACCCAGTCGCGATCCCGCGCGGGGCTGACCAGATACAGGGTGCCGTCGACCTGCACGACGCCCAGCGGTGTCGAACGCTGCTGTCCGCTGCGCCTGCCCTTGGCGCGCACGACACGCAAGGCGTAGCCGCCTTCCTGATAGGGCTGGGCCGGCTCGTCGAGGATCTTGTCGGCCATCGCCGCGTTCATCGCGAGGAGATCGGGTTGCGGCACCCGGCCAGGCTAGCGAAGCTCCCACCACCTCTCTCGTTGATCAAGAGATCCTCGGGAAGGGCGTGGACGCGGGCGTGCACCCTGCTGCCACCGGCGTCGGGCAGTGCGCACGGCCGAGCCCGCAGCCTGCCACCCGGGCTCGCCCCGCGTGTCTCGAAGAGACCCCGCGACTACCCCAAGCAAGTGGGGGAACGCGAACCCGGTTTGAGCTTGTCGAGGTGGTGCTCCCGAGGCCCGGGATACATCGTGCCCAATCAGCTTGTGACGGGTGGTCGGATCGAGTGCTGGATGACGATGTGCTCTTTGCGCTACTCGCTGAGCAATCTGGCCAGAGCGATCGAGGGGAGAATCGGGGCGACCGAATGCGGTACGGGCGCCCCGATTCTCTCCGCCATCAACTATCGCCAGTCGCAATGGGCGTGCGTACTCTCGACGGCAGCGTAGCCTGCGCCGAGACTCTTGCACTGACTGACGATCGAGGCGAACGAGACGGCGCTTGAAGCGATGTCAATTGCCGTGCCCCGATAGTGCTGACTGCTCGGCCCGGAATGGGCACCGCCAGAGATTTCACTCACGCGAATTCTCTGCTTCTGTCCGATCGTGAGCAGCGCCTGCAGCATTCGACTGTTGAGGGCGATCGTCCCGCCGGGCGCGCCTCCGTAAGAAGAGCGTTTCGCGGCCAGCCCGTTCGATGTATCGATGACATTTTGTCGGGCGTTCGCCGAGTCGGACACGCCGCTGGCGTGAACCGACTGCAACTGAATGTTGGCGGTAGTCAGGATGCTCTTCGCTAGGTCGCGCGATGTCGAGGTTGTTGGGTTTGGTGTCGCGGGCGGTGTGTACTTGGCCCGTCCACTGAACGTCGCGTTGCCGAAGGCGAACATTCCGCCGTCAGAACCAATCAGCCAGTATCCTGCGCCGGAAACAGTGGAAGCGATGCCGACTACCGGGGCGCTCAGTGGCTGGCCGCCCATCGATCCGAAGAACTTTGCGTCGCCGAATGCGAAGATTCCACCGTCCGATGCGACGAGCCAGTACCCGGAACCTGACGGTGTCGTAGCGATACCAACGATTGGCTTGTTGAGCGGCTTGCCGCCCATCGATCCGTAGAACTTTGCGTCGCCGAAGGCGAAGATCCCGCCGTCGGATGCGACGAGCCAGTACCCGGCACCCGACGGCGTCGCTGACATTCCTACGACAGGCGCGTTGAGTGGCTTGCCGCCCATCGATCCGTAGAACCTTGCGTCGCCGAAGGCGAAGATCCCGCCGTCGGATGCGACGAGCCAGTACCCGGCACCCGACGACGTTGCGGCGGCCCCGACGATCGGCTTGTTCAGCGACTTCCCGCCCATCGAGCCATAGAACTGAGCGTCGCCAAAGGAGAAGACGCCGCCGTCTGCCGCGGCCAACCAGTATCCTTGCCCCGACTTGGTTCGAGCAGCGGCCACCACCGGCTTATTCAGTGTGCCGCCTCCAGCTGATCCTTGAAACGATGCTCCGCCGAAGGCGAAGACCCCACCGTCGGCTGCGATCTGTAGGTATCCCGACGATTGACCAGCAACGACGGCCACCAGTGGCGCATTGCTGGACGGATCTGCGGCGATAGCGGTGGGAGCGGTGAGGGTGTTGAGCGCTATCGCCGTCGCAGTACTAACCACTGCTGCCAAGAGTCGTCGACCGGTTCTCGCGCCGACTGCTAGGCGACGGTCGGGGGTCCGTCTTCTCATGAGGCTCCTTCGAATAGTGCTGCCGCGTTTGGCAGCAGATTCGACGTCGCACTCGATGTGTCGAGCGTTAGCAGTTGGGCAGGGCGTCTTCGCGCGAACTCTTGAATAGCGCAGACGCCGGCCTGCGACCTCGGGACCGGCATGAACAGCAGTTTTGAGAGCGAAGAAGATCATCATCTGTGCTGAAATGCCTCGGCGGCCCAGCGAGCCAATCATCAATATGAGGTAGACTCGTTCGTGCCCGCCCTTCGGCCGTAACAGAAGTGTCGATAGTGACGAAGTAAGGCCTATAGCAACGGTGCGGCCAATCATGAATCACGACGAACTGACCTGCGCGGACACGGCAGGTCGCGTCCCGACTGATGGTGAAAGTCCAGGTCTTGCCCAGCGTGCCTGAGCGCGTAGGAGGGGGCCATCGCCTGAGTCTTTGCAGAAACTGACCAAGGAACCGTAGAGAGGTGCGGTGCGATGGCCCCTGGACCTCGGCGTGGTCGTGGGGTCGGGGTGGGGACGTTCAGCTGTCCAGGGCCCGGCGGGTCGGCGCCGGGCAGTGCCACGTCGGCGACATCCGGACGCCTGGGTCTCGACTCCCCTGGTGACACGGACTCCGCTAAGACAGAGGTGGCCGCCGAGTGCCGAAGCGACGCTTCTCGAAGCCGTGAGGCGGGCTGGAACCGGACGGGCAGGTCGGCAGCGGGCGGGGTAGGTCAGCGTGAGAGCAGCGTGACAAGCGCGTCGGCCACGGTGGGTGGTGATGGCATCTGCGCGATCTCCCGTTGGACCTGCGCGACGCTGTGGTTCAGCGCGCCGGACAGGGCCGTGCGCACCGCCGTCCGCAGCTCATCGGGGTTGTCGGTGCTACGCACGGCACACCCGCGAGTGACGAGGGATTCGGCGTTGAGGAACTGGTCGGCGGCCTGGGGGAGGATGACCTGCGGCACCCCGGCGACGAGCGCGGCCAGGCAGGTCCCGGCCCCGCCGTGATGGACGATGGCCGCGCAGTGCGGCAGCGCCAGTGTCAGTGGCAGCCAGGGGTGCGCACGCACCGACTCGGGCAGCGGGCCGAGCTGGGCCGGATCTCCGCCGAGCGCCACCAGTACTTCTATCGGCTCCTGGGCGATCGCATCCACCAGTTCGCGGACCAGCCCCACGCCTTCGTTCCGCGATACCACGGTGCCCAGAGTCAACAACACCCGTGGCTTCTGCGGAGCCGCGAGCACGTCGTCGGGCACCACGGCGCCACCCGTGTACGGCACCGGGCGTAGCGACCAGCCGGGTTCCGGGATCGGCGCCAGGCTGGGCGGGGCGATACCGATGCTGGCGACCGCAGGCACGTAGGGGGTGCCGCCGGTCAGTGCGGGATAGATGGCGGAGACCAGCGCACCGGGCGGGGCCGCCCAGATCACGGCGTGCTCGACGGCCGGGATGCCGCGCTGGGCGGCGACGACCGCGCCTGCGCCGTGCATGCTCTCGTAGATCACGACGTCCGGTGACCAAAGCTCCGCGCACCGCCGCGTGCCTTCCAGCATCTCGTGGCTGACCGCCGTGAACAGCGCGATCGCCCGTTCACGAGGGGCCTCGAATTCTCCGCTGTCGTGGAGGGTGGACGCGATCGCCTCTACCTCCAGACCGGGCGCGACGTCGACCGTTGTCAGGCCGGCGCCCGGACCGAAGACCGTCCCAGGCCCGGCCGTGGCGAGCAGGATCTCGTGGCCCAACGCGCGCAGCGACCACGCGAGTGGCACCAGCGGGAACAAGTGGCCTGCACCCGGCACCGTGGTGAGCAGGAACCGCACGTCGACAACTCCTCATCCGGCAGGAAGCTGCAACCTCGGGCGGGCAATCGCGCCATCACCCTTGCCTTTGACCAGCGCGAGCGCACAAGGCCAGCGCAGTGACTCTAGTTGGTTGCACCGCATGGTCTTGTTGTTGCTGCGCGAAGCCGTCGGCTTCTGACGCACTTCCTGCGCCAGAGGGCGCGCTACTGCAGGTTGGTGTGGCGCGCCCGCATCGCGGCGTAGGCACGCGGATCCCCTGCGGTGATCTCGAGCATCACGGCGTCGAGCAGGAGGAGCGCGCTCTGTTCGAACAGGGTGCCGCCGAACTGGCCGGTCACGGTCGTCGGGACCTGGATGACGGCGTGGGCGTGTCGGGCGAGAGTGCTGTCCGCGCGGGTGGTCACGGCGAGCACGTGAGCGCCGTAGTCCCGTGCGAGCCGAGTGATGTGGAGCGTGACCGGGGTCTCGCCGGAGCCGGAGATCACCACCAGGCCGTCCCCGCTGCCGATGGCGGGTGCGGTGGCTTCGCCGACGGCGTGGGCGTCGAACCCGACGTGCATCAGTCGCATGGCGACCATCTGCGCGACGAGGCCGGATCGACCTTGCCCGGAGCAGAACCAGCGGCGTCGGCGATCGGTGAACAGTGCCGCGGCGTTCGACATCTGCGCATCGGAGACCGTCGACAGCACGGTGACGATCTCCTCGCGAACGGCGTGCCAGGGGCTCAGCGCGCCCATCGTCGGCGCAGCCATGGAGCCTCCCCTCTGCTGGAATCGCGGCGTCTCCGACCCGCGTAGCGGGGTGGGATCACACCGCGCGGACGGCGGATTCGCGGGCGTAGTCCGCGCGCCACGACCGGTGCAGGGGTCGCCAGCCCAGCACGAGGCGCGCGCGCTTGTTGTCGGCTCCGCGCAGTCCGCCGAGGTAGGCGGCTCCCCATGCGCCCGCAGCGAGTCGGACGAGTGCGAGCGGCAGCCGCCGGGGTCGGGGCGCGCCCAGCGCCTCGGCCATCTCGGGCAGCCAGTCCCGGATCGGCGTGGGGTCGTCGTCGACGACGTTCAGCACGCCGGACACGTCCTGGCTCAGCGCCGCGACCACGGCGGTCGCGACGTCGGCGACGTGGACGAACGAGAACACCGATGCCCCGGCACCGGCGATGGGTACCTTTCGCGCCCGGACGTCGTCGACGAAGGACCCGTCGGCGGCGAACATCGTGCCGGGCCCGTAGAGGTGACCGAGCCGCAGGAC
>DATLHE010000287.1:0-2713 GCA_035540335.1 Thermomicrobiales bacterium
GCAACACTCGCCTTCTGATTGTAGTGGACCCCAATAAAACTTGGGTTTGAGTGCAATCGGCGATTGAGTTTCGATTCGTGAACGGGTTTAGTGCCGGGCACGCTGGGCGGACCCCCGCGCCGGCAGCAACGATCCGCACGACAGGAAACGCTGGATGACACAAAAGCCGATGACGAAGACGCAACTGGTCGCAGCCATTGCCGAGAACGCCGCCATGGACAAGGCGAGCGCCAACCGGGCGCTGGACGCGCTGGCGCAGGTCGTGACCAAGGAAGTCGCCCAGGGCGGGGCGGTCACCCTGCCGGGCCTCGGAAAGTTCGCGTGCCGCGCTCGTCCGGAGCGCCTGGTGCGCAATCCTTCGACCGGCGAGCAGATGAAAAAGCCGGCCGACCGCGTCGCCAAGGTGACGATCGCCAAGCAGCTCAAGGACGTGATCAACGCTTGATCCCGGCGTAAAACCGGTTCAATGCCCGCAGGCCGCGCCCCAGGCGCGGCCTGTTGCTTTTCGGGGGACGCCGGATGGAGTGGCGCGCGGTCGCGCTGGGAGTCGCCTTCGCCGCGATGTGGAGCTCGGCCTTCACCTCGGCGCGGATCGTCGTCGCCCATGCCCCGCCCTTCCTGGCGCTCTCGGTAAGGTTCCTGGTCTCCGGCCTGCTCGCGCTCGGCATCGGCTGGGCGCTGGGCCAGCGGATCCGACTCACCCGCTCGGAGTGGGCGGCGGTGGTGGTGTTCGGCATTTGCCAGAACGCGCTCTACCTCGGGCTGAACTTCGAGGCGATGCGCAGCATAGACGCCAGCGTCGCCGCCATCGTCGCGAGCCTGTTGCCGCTGATCGTCGCGGCGCTGGGGCGGATCGTCCTCGGCGAGCGGCTGACGGCGGTGGCGCTCGCCGGGCTGGTGGCCGGGTTTGCCGGGGTGCTGGTCATCATGGTGGAGCGCCTCGGCCACGGCGCCGACGTCCGGGGCCTCGTGCTCTGCGCCACCGGCGCACTGGCCCTCGCCGTCGCCACGATTACGCTGCGCACCGCCTCGGGCGGCGGCAACCTCTGGATGGTGGTCGGGCTGCAGATGCTGGTCGGCGCCGTCGTGCTGTTCCCCGTCGCCCTGGGCTTCGAGACCTGGCGGGTGGTCTGGTCCTGGTGGCTCTTCTGGGCCTTCCTCTACATGGTGCTCTTTCCGGGGGTGATCGCCACGATGATCTGGTTCGTGCTGGTCCGGCGCATCGGCGCCACACGGGCAGCGACTTTCCACTTCCTGAACCCGTTCTTCGGCGTCGCCACTGCGGCGGTGATCCTCGCCGAGCCGGTGACGCTGCGCGACGTGATCGGCGTGGCGATCATCATGGCAGGCATCCTGGCGGTGCAGTTGGCGCGGTCGCCGACCGCGCGGATCGCGCCGCGGCCGCTGACGGAGTAGCGCGGTGGACCAGCTTCAGCATCCGGCGCCGCTCCTCGAGGTCCTGGCCGGGACGATCGGCCTCGTGGTCATCATCATCGTGCACGGCGCCGGGATCCGGACGATCAACGGTCGCTTCAACCGGAGCTGGGCGAAGCTGCCGCGGCGGGCGGGCTACTGGCGGGTCAACCTGCTGCTGACGGTTGCGATCGGGGCGCTGACCCTGCTTCATCTGGTCGAGACGCTGATGTGGGCGGCGCCGCTCCACCTCCTCGGCATCGTCCCGAACCTGCGCGACAGCTACTATTACGTGCTGGAATCCTACACGACCCTGGGCGAAGGCAACGTCTCGCTGCCGCCGGACTGGCGGCTGATCGGACCGATGATCGCTATGTCTGGGCTTTTCACCTTCGGCTGGAACTGCAGCGTGCTGGTCAGCATCATGACGGACTTCGCCAAGTTCGACCGGTCGCGGGCATCCGACGACGCGCCGCCGGGAGAGCGCGACCCTCACGGGTGATCAGCGCCAGAGAAGACCCGCCTTCGGCGACCCGCCCCAGGGTCCGAGCACCACGTTCTGCTCGGCGAGCTCGGCGCGCGCGGTCTGGCTCCCGGCCCGGGCGCGGTCGACCAGAACGCGGCCGTCCTCCGCCTCGTCGGTCGCCGCAGCCGAGGCCATGACGTCGCGCATGTGGACGAAGCCGTAGGCCTGCTCGGTCAGCTCGGCGGCGTCGTAGCTCATCTGCCCGAGCCCGACATAGTGCCGGACGGTGCCATTGCGCCGGAGCCGGCGCTCGAAGAAGGCGCAGGCGATCAGGCACTCGTCGGCGAGGGCGCGGATCACGTCGCGCGGGGCGCTCATGTCCATCGCCTGGGTGACGCGGATGGTGAGGAGGTCGACGTTGATGCTGTTGCCGATGTAGCGGGCGAAGGTGATGGAGAGATAGGCCTCGAGCGTGCCGCTGAGCGGGATGCCGGCCTTCTCGATGCCGGTCTTGACGAAGTCCGAGGCGATGGCCAGCGTACCGTCGTTCATCGCCGCGGCCTCCGGCGGGCGGCGGCCCGGCCGCTTCGAGTGCTCCCCTGGACGCCTTCGGCCATGGTCACCTCAATCCGGTCCGCTGAGGACCTTTCGTGGTACAACGATACGAGTCAGTGGTTAACCTTTCCTGATCGGCAGGACCGGCTGGACATAGGGTAAAGGGGACGGAGGCGGTGGCGCGGCAGGGAGACGAACGTGTGTCGGTCGTGCGTGCAGCCATCGGGTCCAGGTGACGTGAACTCGCTTCCGTCCGAGGACGGTAGCACGATTCCCTGC
>DATLHE010000288.1:0-10784 GCA_035540335.1 Thermomicrobiales bacterium
TCGAGCAGCAGCAGCTCCGGCTCCGCGATCAGCGCCCGCGCGATCCGCACCCGCTGCCGTTCGCCGTGCGAGAGCGTGCTGATCTCCCGCGCGGCGAACTCGCCGCTGCCGACCAGCGTCAGCGCCTCCCGCGCCCGGGCATATTCGGCGTCGCCCCAGTCCTCCCAGCGCGGCCAGATCGTGTTCCGCAGCCCCGTCAGCACGGCCTCCTGCCCGGTCAGCCAGTCCAGCATCCGCAGCGCGGGATCGACGCGGCCGATCCGGCCGCGCAGGGCGCGCATGTCGGTCTTGCCGAACGTCTCCCCGAGGATGACGACCGTTCCCTCGCTGGGATGCCGGTCGGCGCCGACGAGCGAGAGCGTGGTGGTCTTCCCCGCGCCGTTCGGGCCCAGCACGACCCAGTGCTCGCCGGTCCGCACCTCCCAAGAGACGTCGTCCAGGATGCGCTTCTTCTCCGGCGTCCAGACCGATACCCGTGCCAACGAAACGACCGTCATCTTCCCAGTTCCTGCCTGTTCCATCGCCAGTTTGATGCTGCGTGCAGGGTAGCGAGGCAGGCGCCATCCGGCAAGCGCCGCGGCGCTGGCGCGGATGCCGGACCCCGTACATTGACAGCGTTCCTGCATCTCTGTAACGTTCGTATCACTTCTACATCGCCGAGATGGACCGGGCACTTGGGACCATTGGGTCATTTATCCTGCCTGGTACATCTGGCGGATGAGACGTGTGAGTCGTTGCATGGTGCGCGAAAGGAGTCAGCAGGCCGCAAGTCTCTTCGAGCCCACGCGCGTGAGCGAATCGATACCGCACCGCGCGGCCCGAAGCATCCAGATGGGGTCAAGGTCGAACTGTTCCGCGTCGAGATCTACCTTGTAACAAAGGAGACGCTCCGTGACAGATTCCAGGAAAGACGTTCAAACAACGCTGTTTGGCAAGACGATCACCCGGCGGCGCCTGGTGCAGACGGCCGCCGTCGCCGGCGCCGCCGCGAGCACCGCCTTCCACGCCCCGGCCGTCCTCGGCCAGGAGAAGGCCAAGGTCACGTTCTGGACCACGCATACCGATGTCGGGTTCGACTCGCTCAAGACGATCACCGACATGTTCAACGCGCAGAGCCAGGACGCGACGGTTGAGATCGTCCAGCGCCCGGCCGCCGACGTCGAGGATTCCTCCGGCCTCATCACGGCCGTTCGCGGCGGCTCCGGCCCCGATGTCTACCTGCTCGACCGCTTCATCGTCGCCGAGCGCGCCGGCCAGGGCCTCCTGCAGGACATCAGCTCGCTCGCCAGCGACAATGGGCTCGACCCCTCGCTCGACGGCGTCTACATTGCGTTCGCCTCGGCTGAGGCCCACTTCAATGACGGCCTCTTCGCGCTGCCCTTCGACACGGACCTGCGCGCCCTCTACTACAACAAGAAGTTGCTCACCGACGCCGGCATCGATCTCGAAGCCTGGGATCCGAAGAACGGCGTGCTGACGTGGGACGCCGTCAAGGAAGCCGCCGCCAAGCTTGACGTCAAGGACGGCGACAGCTTCAGCACCGTCGGCTTCGTGCCCTACTACAACCAGGGCTGGCACTACACCTACGGCTTCTCGTGGGGCGGCGAGTTCTTCGACTACGACAAGTGCGAGGTCACGCCGGACAATCCCAAGGTGCTCGAGGCCATGCAGTGGGTCTACGACTACACCAAGGGCGAAGGCGCGGATGCCATGTACGCCTTCATCCAGGGCGCGATGCGGCCCGGCGCGCCCCCGAACGAGAGCCCGTGGAACCAGAACCGCCTGGCGATCAACCTCACCGGCGACTGGGAGATCGCGAACATTCCGAAGTACAACCCGGACCTCGACTACGGCATCACCTACCTGCCGGTGCCGACAGACGGCATGGACTCCACGACGTGGGCCGGCGGCTGGTCGATGGTGATCCCGCAGGGCGCCAAGGAGCCGGAGGCGGCCTTCAAGTTCATGCAGTACGCCTGCGGCGCGGACGGCCAGCGGCAGTACACGAAGGACACCTCCCACATCCCGACGCTCCTCGAAGTCCAGAAGGACAAGACGCTCTACGACGAGCGCCACCTCTTCTTCATCGACGAGCTGCTGGCGACCGCCAAGAACCGGCCGCCGCTGCCGGTCGGCGCCAAGTACTGGGCCGAGATGACCTCCGCGTGGGAGAAGATCTACCTCAACCTCGCGGATCCGGCGACGGCCATGGGCGAAGCCAAGAAGAACACCCAGGCCGATCTCGATTCGGGCGGATTCTGCCCGATCGCGAAGCCGGCGTCCTAGTTCCTCCGGGACCGGGGCACACGTGCCCCGGTCTCTTGCCGTCCCGATCAGGAGTGTGCGCGGTGAACACGCTGCCCCCCTTGACTACGCCAGCCGAACCAACGGCCCCGGCCACAGCAGCCCGCCGCCGCCCGTGGTCGCTCACCCGTAACGAACGCAAGAACCTCGGCCTCGGGCTGCTCTTCATCAGCCCCTGGCTCGTCGGCTTCTTCGCGTTCCTGCTCTATCCCATCTACTACACGGTCAGACTGAGCTTCACCCGCTACGGCGGCTTCGGCGAACCGGTCTGGATCGGCCTCGACAACTACAAGCGGTTCTGGACCGACGGTCTCTTCCACACCTCGCTCTGGAACACGCTCTACTACACCGGCCTCGCCGTCCCGATCGGCGTCGTCGTCGCCATGGTGCTGGCGCTGGCAATGAACCAGCCGCTGCCCGAGATCCCCATCTACCGGACGATCCTCTACCTGCCGTCCGTCCTGCCCCTGTTCGCCATCTCGTTCATCTTCTGGGCGCTGCTGGACCCGAACAAGGGCGTCGTCAACGAGTTCCTGCGCCTGCTTGGCTTCTCTCCCCCCAACTGGTTTGGTGAGGTTGCCTACGCCAAGATCGCCCTGGTCGGGTTAGCCCAATTCGGGGCCGGGCAAGCCGCCTTGATCTTCCTGGCGGGATTGAAAGGCATCCCGCAACACTTGTATGAAGCGTCGATGATCGACGGCGCGGGCGCCTGGTCGCGCTTCCGCAATATCACGGTGCCGCTGATGACGCCGGTGATCCTCTACGACCTGATCCTCGGCCTCAGCCTCGGCCTTCAGGTCTTCACCCAGTCCTACATCATCACCCGCGGTGGGCCGGCGAATTCGACGACCTTCATCGTCTACTACCTCTACAACAATGCCTTCAAGTTCGGCGGGCAGATGGGCTATGCCTCCGCCATCGCCGTGTTCCTGTTCGTGCTCACGTTCCTCATCGCCATCGTCGTCTTCCAGACCTCGAGCCGTTGGGTCAACTACGACCTGACGTAACCCGCGGCCCTTGCGGATCGAAAGAAGGTGTACCCATGGCAACGGTCACAGCTTCAGGATTCGAGTCACGCTCGGCCGACCTGCGTCGGGCCCGTCGTGACCGGATGATGAGGCGGTTCAATACCCATATCCTGCCGCGCGTCGTGCTCATCGCCATGTGCGTGATCTTTATCCTGCCCTTCTACTGGATGCTCGCGCTGGGCCTCAAGTCCAACGCCGAGCTGTCCCAGTACCCGCCCACGCTCTACCCCCACGATCCGCAGTGGGGCAACTTCAAGGCGGCCACCGAGGCCATCGACTTCTGGGGCTTCGCCCAGAACACGCTGCTCATCACGGTGATCACCATCGCCGCCTCGGTGATCTCCAACCCGATCATTGCCTACGGCTTCTCGCGCATCGAGTGGCCCGGCCGCGACAAGGTCTTCCTGATCGTGCTGGCGACGGTTTTCATGCCGTTCCCGGTGTTGATCGTCGCTCTCTTCGACATCTTCGCCCGCCTCGGCTGGGTCAACACGATACTCCCGCTGGTCGTGCCGATGTTCGTTGGGCAGGCCTTCTGGATCTTCCTCATGCGGCAGTTCCTGATGCAGATCTCGCCGGACATGTCCGACGCCGCGCGCATCGACGGCGCCAACGAGTTCCAGATCTTCTACCAGATCATCCTGCCGCAGACGCTGCCCGCCCTCGGCGTGATCGCGATCTTCGCCGGCATCCACGCCTGGAACGACTTCCTCGGCCCGTTGATCTATCTGATCAACCCGGAGAAGTACACGCTGGCCCTCGGCCTCACGTTCTTCAGCTCGCAGGCCTCCTACGACGTGCAGTTCAACTTGCTGATGGCGGCATCAACGCTCATCGTCCTGCCCGTCATCGTGCTCTTCCTGCTCTTCCAGAAGGCCTTCATCTCCGGCATCTCGGTCGGCAGCATCAAGTAGGCGTCACCACCGGATCGCCCGGACGCAGTAGAATCCTCTCCATCAAACAGAGCCGTCGGCGACATCCCGGCGGCTCTGCTGCGAGTGGCCCACGACCCACGGCACGGTGAGAGGACACGACCCTTGGACGACTTCAAGCAGTTTGATCTCCGGCGGCTCGAACGACAGGCCCGGTGGCTCGGCGAGCTGCGCGCCTGGCGCAACGCCCGCGTCACCCCGATCCAGCATTGGACCTTCACCGGCGCCGACGGTGCCACAACGTCGCTCGAGCGCGGCGCGCCATGGCCCTCCGTCGACACGCCCGTCTCCCTCGCCGCCGAAGCCACCGTCCCGGCCGACTGGGCCGGGCAGCCGGTCGAGGCGCAGCTCTGGCTCGGCGGCGAGGGCTTCGTCGTCTTCACCCCCGGCGAGCAGGTCGGCCTCAACCCCTTCCACCAGGATTTCCGCCTCGTCGACCGCGCGCAGGGCGGCGAGACGTTCCGCATCGAGGCCGAGGTGGTGCCCAAGGGCATGTTCGGCAGCCACGTCGGCGCCCCGGCCATCGACCGCGCCGTCCTCGCCATCCCGCACACCCAGGTGCGCGCCCTCGAGACCGACATCACGATGCTGATCCGGACGGCGCAGGAGCTGCAGGACCACGAGATCCTGCCGCGCCTGCTCGACCTCGTCGACGAGGCGTACAAGGTCCTCGCCCCCGTCTGGCCGACCGGCACCGAGATCGCCAAGACCCGCTACATCTCCGGCGACGTCGAGGGCGGCAACCGGCTCAGCGTCGGCCTCGGCGACTACGGCGTCCCCGGCTATCGCGGCGGTCTCGTCCTCTCCGGCATCTGGCACATCCCGCCCGCTGCCGGCTCGCTGGCGCCCCTTTCGGACGAGGCGATCGCCGCCTGCGACCGCGCGCGTGAGGTCATCGCCGCCGGTCTCGCCGAGCTGAAGCAGATGTACCCGCCGATCGGCCACCTCGTCCTCACCGGCCACGCCCACATCGACCTCGCCTGGCTCTGGCCGGTCGCGGAGACGAAGCGCAAGGCCCGCCGCACCTGGTCCAACGTCCTCAGCCTGATGGACCGCTACGACGACTTCACCTTCAACCAGTCGTCCGCGCAGGCCTATGCCTGGATCGAGCAGGACGACCCCGCCCTCTTCGCGCGCATCAAGGAGCGCGTCGCCGAGGGCCGCTGGGAGCCGGTCGGCGGCAGCTGGGTCGAGCCCGACAGCCAGGTCACCGGCGGCGAGGCCTTCGCCCGCCAGCTCTTCTACGGCCAGCGCTACTTCCAGTCGACGTTCGGCGTCCGCAACTCCGTCGCCTGGCTGCCGGACGTCTTCGGCTTCTCCGGCGGCGTCCCGCAGCTCCTGCTCGGCGCCGGCATCCCCCGCTTCTTCACCATCAAGGTGAACTGGAGCGAGCGCAACAAGTTCCCGTTCGACCTCTTCCATTGGGAGGGCATCGACGGCAGCACCGTCCTCGCCCACACCTTCTTCAACCCCGGTGAGGGCTACAACGGCAACATCATGCCGAAGGACACCCACGGCACCTGGGAGCACTTCATCGGCAAGCGCGTCCACGACCAGACCCTCCTCTCCTTCGGCTGGGGCGACGGCGGGGGCGGCCCAAGCGAGGAGATGCTCGAGAACTACGCCCGCATCAAGGACTACCCGGTCCTGCCGACGCTGGAGATGGGCAAGGTCGAGGAGATGTTCGCCAATCTCCCGACCGAGGGCCTCCCGACCTACGTCGGCGAGCTCTACCTCGAGCTCCACCGCGGCACGCTGACCACCCAGGCGCTCGTCAAGCAGCTCAACCGCCAGTCGGAGCATCGCCTCGTCGAGGCCGAGGCATTCGCCTCGCTCGCCACCCTCCACGGCGCGGACTACCCGCACGAGCAGCTCGACACCGCCTGGCAGAGCCTGCTCCTCAACCAGTTCCACGACATCCTGCCCGGCTCCTCGATCAACGAGGTCTATCAGGACACCCATCCGGAGCTGCGCGAGGTCGTCGCCACGGCCAGCCGCATCCGCGACGAGGCGATCGCCACCCACACCGGCGCCGGCACGGGCGCCTACGCCATCGTCAACCCGACGCTCGATCCCCGCCCGCTCTCCGTCATCCTCCCGGCCGATGCGGAGGTAGGCAATGCGCCGCACCAGAGCGTGGAGGAGGGCGTTCTCGTCCACGATGTCGCGGAGGTCGTCGGCGGGCTCGAATCCCGCGTCCTCGCTCCGACCACCGAGACCTCCAGTTCGTCCGCGTCGAGCGAGAAGGTCGCCGCCAAGGGCAACGAGACCGGCGTCACGCTCGAAAACGCCCTCATCCGCGTCGAGATCGGCGTCGACGGCACCCTCCACAGCGTCTTCGACAAGCGCGTCCACCGCGACACCCTCCGCGAGCGCGGCAACCAGCTCTGGGCCTACGTCGACCGCCCGCGCGCGTGGGACGCCTGGGACATCGACGAGACCTACGAGACCGCCGGCGAGGAGATCACCGCCGTCGACAGCATCGAGATCGTCGAGGAAGGCCCCTTCCGCGCCGCCGTTCGCGTCACCCGCACCTGGCGGAACTCGACCTTCGTGCAGACCTACCGCCTGCACGGCGGGTCGAGCCGCATCGACATCCGGACGCACATTGACTGGCACGAGCGCCTCGTGCTCGTCCGCGCGCTCTTCCCGACCGCGATCCACACCCACGAGGCAACGTTCGAGACGATGTACGGCGTCCAGCGCCGCTCCACCCATCGCAACACCGCCTGGGAGCGCGCCCGCTTCGAGGTCGGCGCCCACCGCTTCGTCGACCTCTCGGAGCCGAGCTACGGCGTGGCGCTGCTCAACGACGCCAAGTACGGCCACAGCACCCACGACGGCATCCTAGGCGTCAGCCTCGTCCGCGGCCCGCTCCACCCGGACCCCTTCGCCGACGAGGGCGAGCACGACTTCACCTACGCCTTCTACCCGCACGAGGGCAACTGGGTCGCGGGCAACGTCACCGCCGAGGCCCGCGCGCTGAACGCGCCGCTCGTCGCCGTGCCGGTCGCCGCCGACGCACTCTCGCAGCCGCCGTTCGTCACCAGCACGGGCGTCGCCCTCGGCCTCGGCGCCCTGAAGAAGGCGCACGATCGCGATGGCCTTGTCCTCCGCGTCTACGAGCAGCACGGCGACCGCGGCGTGGCCTCCCTGACCTTCGACCGCCCGGTGACCGCCGTCCAGCGCGTCAACCTGCTGGAGGAGGACATCGACGGCGAGGCGATCACCGTCGACGGCGCGACGCTCACCTTCCCCGTCCGCCCGTTCGAGATCGTTTCATTGCTGATCCAGGTCTAGCGCTGGCCGGGGCGACCCTGCGTGGTCGCCCCGGCCGCGATCCGCCCCAACCATCCGGCGTCGTAGCCGCACCCCGAAGGGTGTGCGCCGAACGGGCGGACCCGGCCGAGCCGCAGGCAAGGGCCCGCTCCGCTTCTCGCGCTCCGCGCTCGGCCAAGGGCCCGCTCCGCGCTCGGCCAAGGGCCCGCTCCGCGCTCGGCCGGGAAGCGGCAGCGAGCCCTCGCTTCGCTCAGAATGACGGTTGGGGGATTGGCGCAGGGCGAACGTCTTCGTACGGGCGGACGCTATGCCCGCCCCATCGATTCGGACTCCTCCGCGATCCGCGCCAGCTCGGCGTCCGGGTCGCTCTCGCCCAGCGCCGCCATCGCGGTGCGGCGGCTGCGGATGCCGCTCCCAACCAGCGCGACGGCGTTGCGCACCGCGCTGTCGACGTCGCCCGGCAGGACCGGCGGCCAGATGGTGGACGTCTGCCGCAGCCCGAGGAAATCCTCGCCGCCGAAGCGCTCCAGCAGGTCGAGCAGCATAGCGTTGCGGGCGACGAAGACGCCGTCCCACGTCCGCCGCTTGCGGCCTACCTTCTGCACCAGCGGCTGGATCTCCACCTCCAGCGCCGCGCCGGAGAGATCGCGCCCGGAGTCGCCGAAGGCCGTCCGCGGCGTCTCGCTCAGGTCGTGCAGCGTCCGGTAGAGCAGGTCGATGTAGCGGATGTGGGTCTCCGCGCCGCCGCCTTGCAGCAAATCGAGCAGGTAGGCGCGGGAGCCTTCGGGCAGCTCCCACTTCGCGCCCGGCCCGACGCGGATGCCGTCCGAGCCGTCGACGTTCTCCAGCACCGCGATCGGCGCGCCGGAGAGTTCCAGCACCCGCGCCAGCACGGTCATCCGCCGGTTCAGCTCGCGGCAGACGTCCATCAGGTCTGTCAGGTCGGACGTGCCCCAGAAGCTGGTCGGGCGCGGGTCGTTGGCGACGATCACGTATGGGATCCAGCCGTAGGGGTTCGGCACGTCGTGGACGAGCTGCCCGGCGATCAGCACCCGCCAGCGGTCGGCCGCCCACCGCTCGACCACCGGGTACGGCCGGTCGGGCTCCAGCCCCACGCCCGTCTCGGGAAAGGTGCGGGCGACCTGCGCGCCGGTCAGCCCATAGCCCTGGATCACCTCGTCGAGCGCGCGCGGGTCGTCCGGCGCCCACCGCGCGACGAGCGTGCCGGGGTCGACGGCGACGACGCGGGGCGACGCCCGCGCGTGGTCCCATGTCACCTTCATCGCGGCGTCGCCGAGCACGGCGCTGTCGACGCAGAGCGCGAGGTCGAGCCGGACGAGGTCGAGCGCATCCCGCAGCTCGGTCAGCCGCCGCTCGGCCTGGTTCGCCGCCTCGCGGGCGGCGTGGTCGTCCCCGGCGGCGACGGTGAACGTCACCGGCGCCGGGAAGACGTAGCTCGCCGTCTTGCGCAGCAGCGCCCGGGCGTAGTTGAAGACGAGCGGCTCCGGCTCGCCCCGGCGGGCGCGCTCCGGCCACTGCTCGCCCTCGAAGAACGCCAGGTTGTCGGCGTAGTCCGCGAACCGCGCCTCGTCGGCGCCGGTCAGCGTCCCCTCCGGCCACGCGGCGCGCTCCGGCGCAGCCCATGTGTTCCAGGGTCCATGAAGCAGCATGGGAGACCTCCTTTCTGATGATGCCGGAAATGCGTGGGGCACGGATTCATGTATCCGAACAGACCGTGGCCGGACACACCGGGAGAGACGGCGCTGCGGCGCCGGGGGATTCCCACGCTGCGCTCTGGACAGGCTCTTCCCTGCGGTCAGGATGACGTGGTTGTGGGCGCGGAATTCTCCGTACGGTCGGCCCTGCCCCTGCGGGCGCCCCTGCGGGCCGCAGCTGCGGGCGGTGGCCGACCTGACGCCGGCCACAGGTGCGGCACACGAGGCCCGGCGCTACCGGGGCGATACGCCGCTCCGGCATCCACATGCCGTTGTGGCGGACGAACCCCGGCCACAGGTGCGACCTAAGGTCCGGAGCTACGGGATGGCGGTGGCGTGTTGGCGAGCTGGCCGGTCGTGTAGGGCAGGCTTTTATGTCTGCCCGTGTCCCAGAGACGTCCGCCGCATCCATGGCACCCCTCCTGCACTCATCACGGCACGAACCCATGAACCCGCTCGCACCCGCGAGCCAACCGACACGAGGAGTGCACCATGTCCCGAGTCCTCAGCCGGATCTCCACGTCGATGCCGTGGCTGGACCAGGCCGCGGCCGTCCTCAAGCAGCTCTCGGAGCCGATCCTCGGCGGCAAGGCCCCGGCGGTGCTCAAGGACGCGCTCTACGGCACCTGGCTCGAGCATCCGCTGCACCCGGCGATCACCGACGTCCCGGTCGGCTGCTGGACGGCGACCGCGGCGTTCGACCTCCTCGGCGAGGAGCGCGCCGCCGACGCCTCCCTCAAGCTGGGCGTCCTCGGCGCCGCCGGCGCGGCCCTCACCGGCCTCGCGCAGTGGTACGACCTGCAGGAGATGGAAGAGCCGCGGCGGCTCGGCGCCCTGCACGCCACGATGAACACGGCCGCGCTCGGCATGTACGTCACCTCCTGGGTTCTGCGGGATCGCGGCCAGCGCGACGCGGGCGTCGCGATCGCGCTGGCGGGGTTTGCCATCGCCGGCACGTCCGCCTGGATCGGCGGGCATCTCTCGTTCGTGCTGGGCATCGGCGTCAGCCGCCAGGCCTTCGAGGAGCCGTCCACCAAGTGGCGCACGGCGCTGCCGGAGACCGAGCTGGTCGAGGGGCAGATGAAGCGCGTCGAGGTCCGGGACACGCCGGTCGTGCTGCTGAAGCAGGGCGACCAGATCTACGCCACGTCCGCGACCTGCACCCACGTCGGCGGGCCGCTCGACGAGGGCGAGCTCGACGGCACCTGCGTCACCTGCCCGTGGCACGGCAGCCAGTTCGACCTGCGTGACGGCACGCTGCTCCACGGCCCGGCGACGGTCCAGCTGCACGCCTACGAGACGCGCGTCTCGGACGGCAAGGTCCAGATCCGGCTCAAGCAGGAGACGACCGACTAGGGCACGCTCTTGTGGCAATTCGCCCAATCATACAAAGGTTGCGTTGTGCACCGCGCACGAGGGCGGCGAGTCGTGATGCATAATGTATCGGCGAGCACGGGAGCTCGCCGATACATCCTCCGCAAAAGGTGCTAACGAGAACATGACGCTGCCGACCGACCCCTCCACCC
>DATLHE010000289.1:0-24935 GCA_035540335.1 Thermomicrobiales bacterium
CAGGTCCTAGACGCCGCCGACGCGGTAGTTCGGGGCTTCCTTGGTGACGGTGACGTCGTGCGGGTGGCTCTCGCGCAGGCCGGCCGCCGTGATCTGGATCAGCTGCGTGTTGTTGCGCAGTGAGAGGATGTCCGGCGCGCCGGCGTAGCCCATCGCCGAGCGCAGGCCGCCGATCAGCTGGTAGACCAGCGGGGCGAGGCGGCCTTTGTAGGCGACGCGGCCCTCGATGCCCTCCGGCACGAGCTTGGAGACGTTGCCGATGTCCTCCTGGAAGTAGCGGTCCTTGGAGAACGAGCGGGCCCGCATGGCGCCCAGCGAGCCCATGCCGCGGTATTCCTTGAAGCGCTCGCCCTGGAAGATGATGACCTCGCCGGGGCTCTCGTCGAGGCCCGCCAGGAGGCTGCCGAGCATCACCGCGTCGGCGCCGGCGGCGATCGCCTTCGCGATGTCGCCGGAGAACTGGATGCCGCCGTCGCCGATGACCGGGATGTCGTGGCGCTGAGCGACCTTTGCCGCCTCGTGGATGGCGGTGATCTGCGGCACGCCGGTGCCGGAGACGACGCGGGTGGTGCAGATCGAGCCCGGCCCGACGCCGATCTTGAGGCCGTCCGCGCCGGCGTCGATCAGCGACGCGGCGGCCGCGCCGGTGGCGATGTTGCCGGCGATGATCGGCACGCCGTGGCGCTTCTTGAGCGTCCGCACCATGTTCGCGACGCCGCTATTGTGGCCGTGCGCGGTGTCGACGACCAGCAGGTCGACGCCCTTGGCGATCAGCTCCGCCGCACGCTCCTCGGCGTCGTGGCCGACGCCGACCGCGGCGCCGACGCGCAGCCGGCCGCGGCTGTCCTTGGTGGCGTACGGGTACTGGATCTTCTTTTGGATATCCTTGACCGTGATCAGGCCCTTGAGATAGCCCTGCTCGTCGACGACCGGCAGCTTCTCGACGCGGTGCTGGTGGAGGATGTCCTCCGCCTGCTCGAGCGTCGTGCCGACCGGCGCGGTGATCAGGTTCTCCCTGGTCATCACCTCGGAGATGGGCTGCGCGGTGTTGTCGACGAAGCGCAGGTCGCGGTTGGTGAGGATGCCGATCAGCTTGCCGGCCTCATCGGTGATCGGCACGCCGGAGATGCGGTAGCGCGCCATGACCTCCAGCGCGTCGTTGATCGGGTGGTCAGGGCCGAGTGTCACCGGCTCGACGATCATGCCGGATTCGGAGCGCTTGACCTTGTCGATCTCGGCCGCCTGGTCCTCGATCGAGAGGTTGCGGTGCACGATGCCGATGCCGCCCTCGCGCGCCAGCGCGATTGCCAGACGCCCCTCGGTGACCGTGTCCATGGCGGCGGAGAGGATCGGGATGTTGAGCTCGATGTCGGCCGCGATGCGCGTGCGGGTGGAGACGGTGGCGGGGAGGACGTCCGACTTCGCGGGCAGGAGCAGCACGTCGTCAAACGTGAGACCGACGCCGGCGAACTTGTCCTCGCGCATCGGCGCGGCCTGCTGCTGGATGGGGGCTTCGAGAATGTCGGTCATCGGGTGCAACTCCTGATCATGACTGGGGAACGGGTGAGCCTGAGGCAACGGGGGTGGCGGCCGGGGCGGGGAGCGCCAGGCGGCCGATGAGCTCGTCGGCGAAGGCGTCGTAGGCGGCGCCGCCGCGTGAGCCGGGGTCGTATTCCGAGATCGCCTGGCCGTAGCTGGGCGCCTCGGCGAGCCGCACCGAGCGCGGCACGACCGTCGAGAAGATCCGGTCCGGGAAAAAGCGCCGCACCTCCTCGACGACGTGCGACGAGAGCCGGGTGCGGGCGTCGAACATGGTCATCAGCACGCCGAGCAGGTCGAGCGTGGGGTTGAGCTGGCGGCGGGTGAGGTCGATCGTCGTGATGAGCTGGCTGACGCCTTCGAGCGCCAGGAACTCGCACTGGATCGGGACGACGATGGAGCCGGCGGCGGTGAGCGCGTTGATCGTCAGCAGGCCGAGCGAGGGCGGGCAGTCGATCAGCGCGACATCGTAGTCGTGCCGCGCCTGGTGACAGGCGACCGCCAGCCGCCGCTCGCGGTTCGGCACGCTGACCAGCTCGATCTCCGCCGCGGCCAGCGTCGAGGTCGTCGGCACGACGTCCAACCCGGGGCGGGCGTCGGTGACGACGCATTCGGCGATCGGCGCCTCGTCGACGAGGACGTCGTACATCGAGGCGTCGAGGTCCTGCTTGTCGATGCCGAGCGAGGAGGTGGCGTTGCCCTGGGGGTCCATGTCGAGCAGCACCACCCGGTATCCGCGCCCGGCGAGGACGACGGCGGTGTTGACGGCGCTGGTGGTCTTGCCGACGCCACCTTTCTGGTTGGCAAAGGCCACAACATGCATGGGACGGTGCGAATCCCCCTTGCGTGCCCGGTTCTGAAGTTCCTGGATTGGCTGGGTCAATGGTGTTCCGACGGTGTGTGCCCGCCTGCCGGACCACGGGCGACGGGCTCCTGGTGGTGCGATCCGGCGGTCGCGCCGGATGATCCTTCCATCGTAACAATGATCGGGCCGCCGTGCCAGAGCCCCGGAAACGCCAACGCCCGGCCGAGCGGGTGCTCAACCGGGCGTTGCCGCGGGCGACGCCGCTGCGCTACTTGACGACGGTGACCTCGGTGCCCAGCGGGGCGAAGTCGTACATGTAGGCGGCGACATCCAGCGGCTGGTTGATGCAGCCGTGGCTCATGGGGTTGCCGAAGTTGTTGTGCCAGTAGGCGCCGTGCAGGGCCTCGGCGTCCATGTTGATGTACATGACGTTGGGCACGTCCTTGACGTCGTAGGGGATCTGGCCCGGCGGGGCCGCGTCGCCCTCGGAGGCCATGCCGACGACCTCGCCGGACTCGTTCGTGAAGCCCGCCATGTCCTGCTTCGGGTATTTCAGCCGAATGTGGAAGTCGCCCGCCTCGGTGACGTTCGGCGCGAGGCCGGTGCTGACCAGCGACTGGAGCACGACGGCGTTGCCCTGGAAGACGGTCATCGTCTGCTGCGAGAGGCTGATCTCGATGCGCTTGCGGCCGGTGAGGCCGGCGACGTCGACACCCGACGGGTTGTAGTTCTGGATGAAGAGCGACTCGGCGAACTCCGGGCGGCCGTCCTGCGGGACCGGCCGCATGTCGATGCCGTACTTCTCGGGATGCTCGCGCGGCATCGGTGCCGGGCTGACGACGCCGTTCTGGAGCAGCAGGACCGCGTTCTCGAAGTACTGGACCATCACGCCGCGGTCGCGGAAGGGCTCGCTGATCGGGGCGCCGAGGTAGTACCAGCCCTCGTGGCTGTCGTACCAGGCGCCGAACTCGCCGGCGATGCTGAAGCCGGTGGTGTCGTCGAAGCGGCCGCCGGCCTGGGAGACCTCGGTCTGGCGGGCGGCGTTCTCGGCGCCCGGGCGCCACGCGCCGGTGCGGCGATCGGCGCCGGTGCGGCGGCCGTCGGTGCGGGTCGCGGTGCGCGTCTCCTGGACCTCCTGGCTGCCGATCGGCATCAGGCGGATCATCGGCTCGTCGGTCCATTGCAGGTCGGGGTGGAACTGGAAGACGCCGCGGGCGAACGCCTGGCTGTAGAGGCCGTTGGGGGCGGCGAAGGGCTCGGAGATGGGGTTGCCGTAGACCGAGGCCGCGCCGTTTGCCCGCCAGTAATCGAGCATCATGCCCCGGATGGAGTGTTGCGTCTTCGAGACGTAGACATCGAGCTCGGTCTGGCCCATGTCGGGCGGGATGTAGGCCGGGTCGAGCCCGAGCTCCTGGGCCAGCGTGGTGGCGGCGGCGACCTGGGGCGCCGGGATAACCGGCATGACAAACGACGCAGCGAGCACCACGACGATCAGCCGGGTGACGAGCTGGCGAGCGACGATCCTCATGTCTCCCTCACACGATTACAGATGCCGTCACGGCCGTCGCCGTGACGAACGCTTCCCGGACACATACCCGGCGCCACGGCAGGCGGCGCCGGCAGGTCGCATCGATTCCTCATTGTTCTTTACGCGCGGGGAGCGAGAACGGTGTTCTTTCGCAGGAGATGTCTCATGCCGTGCGGACGGCATTCACATCATCGCGCAGCCGCTGGGCGGCCGCGCGCGCGGCCGCGGCGAAATCCGCATCATCTGCTGCATACATAATGGCGCGTGACGCCGAGCACAGCAACCCATCGCCGTTGGCGGTCACGCCGGCCCGCACCGAGGCCTCCAGGTCGCCGCCCTGCGCGCCGAGGCCGGGCAGGAGGATGACCTGCTCCGGGCAGCGACGGCGGACCTCGGCGAGTTGCTCCGGGTAGGTGGCGCCGACGACCATCCCGACCGACGCCGGGTAGGCGGCGTCCCATGCCCGGCAGCGGTCGGCGATGTGGAGGTAGAGCCGCTCGCCGTTGGCGAGGAGCAGGTCCTGAAAATCGCCGCCGCCGGGGTTGCTCGTCTTGCAGAGGACGATGACGCCGACGCCGGCCTTTTCGAGATAGGGCACCATCGCGTCCTCGCCGAGGTAGGGATTGACCGTCAGCGCATCGAAGCCGAAGACGTCGAAGACGCCCTCGCTGTACGCCTTTGCGGTCTCGCCCATGTCGTTGAGCTTGCCGTCGAGGATGACCGGGATCTCCGTCGGAATCGCCGCACGGACCTCGTACAGCGCCTGGAACCCCTCCGGGCCGAGCGCCATGAAGAAGCCGAGGTTGGGCTTGAAGGCGGCCGCCAGGTCGCTGGTGGCGTCGATGATCTCCCGGCAGAAGCGCACGACTGAGGAGGTGGAGCCGTCAAAGCCCTTCGGCAGGCGGCCCACGACCGGGTCGAGGCCGACGCAGAGCAGCGACTCGGCGGCGGCGATGCGGGTGTTGATCTTTTCATGGAAGGTGCGGCCGGTCATCATCGGTGGCGGTGTCCTCGGTGCGCGTGAACGAACAGAATAAGGCGATGCCTGCATCAGGATAGCAGAATGTAGGTGAGGGTTCATACGTACGCCGTGTTGTGACAATCTGGAACAGGTTTTACCTTCGATCACACCGTGGTACACTCCGCTCACGATGCCTTGGGTACGCGTTTTGCCGTCGCCTGTCCGCACGGGTGCAGGGCATCACCCCGCATATCGCTTGGTCGATGTTGGTTCCGTGCCCGGTCCGGTTTGGGGCCGGTCGAGAACAGGCGGGTGAGATTGAATTCCATGGTCGACAGAGCTGGAACGTGGTCGGGGCCGCTGCCGACGCTGACGGACGTGTATCGCGCACGCGCCGTCGTCCGCCGGTACCTGAAGCCCACGCCAGCGATCGAATCGCCGGGGCTCTCCGAGCGGATGGGCTGCCGGGTGATCGTCAAGTGCGAAAACCTCCAGCCGATTGGCGCGTTCAAGATACGAGGCGGCGTCAACCTGCTGAGCACGCTGACCGCCGACCAGCGCCAGGCGGGGGTGATCGCGGCCTCGACCGGCAATCATGGCCAGTCGATCGCCTACGCCGCGCAGCTCTTCGGCGCGAGGGCCACGATCTTCGTGCCCGAGGATGCGAACCCGCTCAAGGTCGCCGCGATGCGCCGGATGGGCGCCGAGGTGATCGCCACGGGGGCCGACTTCGACGCCTCGCTGGATGCCGCCGAGGACCATGCCGCGACGACCGGCGGCACCTTCATTCACTCCGCCAACGTGCCCGAGCTGATCACGGGCGTCGGGACCTACACGCTCGAGCTGTTGGAAGAATATCCCGAGATCGACGCGATGTTCGTGCCGATCGGCGGCGGCAGTGGCCTCTGCGGGGCAGTGGTGGCCGGCAAGGGCATCAACCCCGACCTCAAGGTGTACGGCGTCCAGGCCGAGGGGGCGCCGGCGGTCTACGAGTCGTGGCGCGAACGTACGCTGAAGCGGCTCGACCGGGTGGACACGTTCGCCGAGGGGCTCGCGACCCGGCAGGCCTTTGCCCTGCCGGCAAAGGTGTTGTGGGACCGAGTTGATGACATAATACTGGTATCCGACTCCGATCTGCGCCGATCGATCCTGACGATTCTGGAAACGACGCGGATGCTGGCGGAAGGCGCTGGGGCCGCCGCATTGGCTGGACTGGCCCAGCGACGACAGGACCTGGCAGGCAAGAACGTGGCCGTGATTCTCTCCGGGGGCAATTTGACGCTCGACACCCTGGAGCAGGCGCTGGCCGAGGAGCGACCGTGGTGAGCAGTTGGATTGAGAAACTGGCCGGGAAGGGCCGTCGCGGCGGCAATGGCGTACTGGTGCAGATCGCGCGGGAGGTCGTCGGCCGCCGCCGCTCGATCCAGGGCGCGATCAGCGAGGTGCGGCATCCCGCCGTGCTCGATGCGCTATCCGACGACGACTTCAAGATTCTCGACGAGCTGATCGACGAGCGCATCGCCTCCGACCGCGAGTTCGCCCAGGTCCTGGCCCGACTGACGCACGCCGCCGCCCATGCCAAGAGCTTTGACCGGCAGACGGTCGACGCCGCGCTGCGCCTCGACTCGCTGCTGCCGGCGGAAGATCCGGCCCGCGAGCGCGAGAAGCTGCTGCGCGACGCCTACAAGGCCGCCCAGCGCGCCGGCTACGTCCAGGGCGGGCGCCGGGCGCTCGGCCGCCTCGGGCATCGCGCCGCCAGCTCCGGCGAGGCCGAGCGGGCGCGGGTGCTGCTTCAGCAGCAGGTCGATCTCGGCCCCGAGACGATGGATGCCGAGGACGAGGTCGAATCCGCCCTCATGCTCGGCGACATCCTGCGCCGCGACGGCGATGCCCAGGGCGCGCTCGCGCTCTACCAGCGCGCCGGGCGCTCGGCCGAGCGGCTCGACTTCCCGCGCGGCCTCTCCGACGCGCTCGTCCGCCAGCTCGACTGCGGCGGCGAGTCGCTCGACCTCGAGGCCCGCGCCGAGATGGAGGAGGACGCCCTCCGCGCCGCCACCGAGGTGGGGGACGACGCCGTCCAGACGCAGCTCATCGGCCAGCATGCCAACACGCTCCTGCAGCTCGGCCGCTACGACGACGCGGTCGATCACCTGGAGGACGGCCTCGCCGTCGCCCGCGATCTCGGTGACCTGGAGCTGGAGAACGCCTGCCTGGCGATGCTCTCCGACGTCGAGCAGAAGATTGGCCGCTACGACACCGCCGTCGACCGTCAGCGCGACCTGATCCAGGTCGAGGAGCGGCTCGGCAACATGCCCGCCGCCGCGCAGGACGCCGTCCACTACGGCTCCACGCTGCTCACCCTGGGCCGGCTGGACGATGCGCGGGACGTCTTCGAGCGCGCGATCGAGCTCGCGACCGACGCGGGCGATCCGGCGCTGCAGCAGCGCGCCTACGGCGGGCTCGGTGTCACGCTCTCGGCGATGAACCACCCGGTCGACGCGCTGAACAACCTGATGCAGGCGCTGGAGCTGGCCCGGTCGTCGCACGACGCGGCGCACGAGGCGCAGTGGCTCGGCAGCATCGGCGAGGCGCTCTGGAAGTTCGACCAGCCCGCGGACGCCGTGCAGGCGATCCAGCAGGCGATCACGGCCGCCAAACGCGTCAACGACGTTGACCTGCAGGCGGGGATGCTGAGCCTGCTCGGCCAGATCCACCTCTCCGACCGCCAGGCCGAGAAGGCGGCGGGCTACTACATCCAGGCGCTGGAGCTCTACCGGTCGCTCGGGCGCGCCGATGAGGAGGTCTCGACGCTCTCCTCGCTCGGCACGATCGCGATGGACGCCAACCACATGACCGAGGCGATGCAGCTCTACGGCGAGGCGCTCGACGTCGCGGCCCGCAGCGGCCAGCGCGCGGCGGCGGTCCGCCTCTACGGGCGGCTGGCGCGGCTTGCGCAGCGGCGGGGCGACACCGACGTGGCGCTGGACGCGCTGACGCAGGCAGTCGACATCGCGGAGACGATCGACCAGCCCGCGCTGCTGAACCAGGCGTACCAGCACCTGGCGGTCGCGCAGGACGCCGCCAACCGGCCCGAGGCGCTGGACACCTACGAGCACGCGCTGCAGCTGAGCCGCGAGGTCGGCGACGAGTACGGCGAGGCGCTTATGCTCGTCAACGTCGGGGCGCGCATCCTGGCGCAGGGCTCGCGGCGGGACGCCGTGGAGATCCTGGAGCACGCCGCGCGGCTGGCGGCCGATCTCGGGGTCGTCGGCGACAAGCTCGAGCAGCGTGCCCGTGGGCTGCTGACGCAGGCCCGGAGCAGCGTGCGCACGAGCACGGCGGCGCGCGCATCGATCGACCGCACGCGCGCCGAGCGCCGGCCGTCGACGCCGCAGCCGGCCGCGACGCCGGCGGGCGAGGCGACGGCCGGGCAGCACATCGCGCCGATCGCCAGCGAGATGCAGCAGAACGCCGGCAACCACGCGCAGCCGCGCTAGAGCGTGACTGAACACACGACCGCCCCGGGAGCCTTCCCGGGGCGGTCGTGTGTGTGGCGACGAACGCGGCTGAGAAGGGCGACCACACAGGGTCGCCCCTCCTGGGTAGGGCCGTACGTCCCGCAGGGAACGTCGGCCCGGTTCGCCCTAGGCGATGTTGCTGAGGCGGACGCCGCTTCGCGTAGGGTTCCCCGGCCGAGGCAATGCCGAGGGCTCACTTCGCTTCTCGCCCTCTGGGCTCGGTCGTGGCGAGCCCTTGGGATGACGGTTGATGGTGACGGTAGCGCACACCCTCCGGGGTGCGCGGCTACGACGGCCGCTGACGAGGCGTTCGACGGCATTCCGGCGGGCCGATATACTCGATTGGTTCGATCTCCGCTGCACGAGGCGTTTTTCAGGCTGGAAGACGTGCGCAGCCGGACTGCGGGCGTCGATCACGACCCCGCCGCAAGTGACCCGCGAGCGCGGCCTGCGTTGGCAGGTGATCCAAGCATGAGTGATTCCATCCGCGTTCGCGCGAGAGGCCAGGCGCGTTCCCAATGACGTTATCTCCGGCAACAGCGGTTGCCTTTGCGGTGTCCGGCGACACCCCCTCCGATGTGCGCGAGTGGATCACGGTCGACCTCGCCGGTCACCCCACCCCTCAGCGCCGCGGGTTTGCCGTGCTCACCGAGCCGCTGACGCCCTCCGGCCGCGGCCAGGAGCTGGCCCGCCATGCCCGCGAGCTCATCGTCCAGGAGCTGCGCCGCAACCAGCGCCAGCCCGTCGACGCCGCGCTCGTGCGCGCCTTTGCCGCCGCCAACAGCCTGGTCTTCGACGAGGGCCGCTTCCCCGGCGGCGTCGGCCAGCAGTTCCTCGTCGGCGCCACGGCGATCGTCTTCGAGGGCCACCAGGCAACGATCGCGCATGTCCCGCCCGGCCAGTTCATCCTCGCGCAGGACGGTCTCGTCTACTCGATCCCCGAGCTCGCCTCCTGGCTCCCCGCCTACGCGGAGCCGGTCGATGACGGCCCCGCGCCCGAGCCGCTCGGCTACGCGTCATGGACGGCCCCGCTGGTCGTGCAGACGGAGCTTCGCGCCGGCGACACGATGGTCCTCTGCAATGCCCGGATGGGGGAGGCGCTGGCGCAGGAAAGCGTCGACGCCGGGCTCAACCAGCGGACGCTGATGCACTTCCACGGTCGCGATCCGGACAAGGTGCTGGAGACGATGCGGGAAGTCGTCATCGACCGCGACGAGGACGCCGCCGCCGTCGCGGTCATCGCCTTCCCGCCGCTGCCGCAGTCGGCGCAGATCGCGACGCTGGGCGATGTCGGGCGCAACATGCGCGAGCAATGGCGCCACGGCCGGGCGATGCTGCGGCAGGTCACGCCGGCGCCCCGGCCGAAGAAGCAGACCAAGCTCTCCGCGCCGGTGGCCGCCAGCGTCGCAGCCATGGTCGACGACGAGGGCGTGGCGGTGGCGGAGGCGGCCCCGGCACGCCCGCGGAAGGCGCCCCGGCACGAGCGGTTCCAGGAGCGGCTGATTCGCCTCACGGAGCGCCGCTCGACGGATTGGCGCGACACCTGGCGGCAACCGAACGAGATTCGCCAGTTCGGGGTGCCGGGCGCGCACGGCGTGAACGTCTTCCGCACCAATTCGACGCTCGCCGGCGAGCCGTCGTGGAAGAACGCCTTGCCCCGGCTGCCGCTGCTCCGGTCGCCCGCCTTCCTGATGGTCTGCGCGGTGCTCCTGGTGGCGCTGCTCGCCGTCGGGTTCCTCGAGCGTGACCGGTTCCTCGCCTCGGACGTCGACCCCAACGCGCTCATCGCCGAGGTCGACCAGCGCCTCGTGGCGATCAACACGATGACGAACGCCGAGGCGATCGACGAGGAGCTGACGCGCGCCCAGCAGGATCTCGAGGCCGCGCGCAACGCCGGCGCGCCGGAGAACGTCGTCTGGCCGCGGCAGAACCAGATCGTGCTGGAGCGCGATGAGATTCACGGCGTCATCCGTCTCGCGGACGTCGCGCGCGTCGGCAGCCTGCCCGAGGAGCTCCAGAACTCCGACTCACGGGCGATCCACACACCGGGCGGCATCTTCCTCGCCAACGGCGACCTCTACCGCCTGCGCCCGGAGGCGCGTGAGATCCAGCGCGTGCTCACGACGGGCACGGACGTCGAGGGCGTCAAGGTCGGCGATCTCTTCGGCGTGGCGTACGACGGCGAGTACCTCTACGCCACCGACGGCTCGTACGTCTACTTCGCCGGCAACGCCGACGGCTCCGTCTGGCAAGCGATGAAACTTGAGGAGATCAACGAGCAGGGGCCGTGGCCGGACGGGCCGATCGCCGCGTTCGCCCAGAACATGTACATCCTCGTTGCCGACTACCGGAATATCTACTCGTTTGCCACCGACCCGGAGGAGAAGTCGACCACGCCGGTCGACTGGGTGCTGACGAGCGTGCGGGCGAGCCTCAACCGGGCGGTCGACCTGACGATTGACGGCAACATCTACGTGCTGCTCGACGACGGCCGGGTGCTGACGTTCCGGCGGGGCGACCAGATCGGCGAGTTCGCGCTGCCCTCGGTCGACGCCGAGACGGAGACGCCGCTGGCGATCATCGGCGGGCCGCTGACCGGCTATCTCTATGTCGCGGTGGCGGACGACTCCGGCCAGGGGCGCGTCATCGCGATCGACCGCGAGGGCGGTCACATGCGCCAGCTGGCGTTGCCGCCCGGCTTCTCGACGGGCAGCGCGCGGGTCGGCTCGCCCTTCGACGGCCTGCAGGACATCGCCGTCGACGAGGCGTCGGGCACGCTCTATCTGATCAACAAGGACGGCGTCTGGACAGCGCGCTTCACACTGCCGCCCCTGCCGGCGCCAGAGGGCACCCCGGCGGCGACGCCGGGATCAGGTGAGTAGCCACACAGCGCGACGACCGGCGGCCACATGGCCGCCGGTCGTTTTCGGTACGTCGCCTCGAATGTGGGGCTACTGCCCGAAGTAGGCCGCGTTGCGCGCCTTGAAGGCGGCAAACTGCTCCGGGAGATCATCCTCGAAGAAGATGGCCTCGACCGGGCAGACCTCGGCGCACACGCCGCAGTCGATGCACTCCGACGGGTTGATGAAGTACTGGTCGGCATCATCGTCCGAGTGAATGCAGTCGACCGGGCAGACCTCGACGCACGAGGCGTCCTTGGTGCCGATACACGGCTGAGCAATGACGTACGTCATGCCTCAGGCTCCTTTCGCCCACAGAATCGGGCAATGGGAAGATCGTGCACTGGGCCCGCTGGGATGCATAACTGCGCTCGTCTGCGACGAACTTGCAGGCATATCAAGTATACGAGCGCCGCGGCGAGCGACAAGGAATCGATCGCGCCGCGCGCGTCTCCCTTCCGCGGTCGCTCGCCGTGGTTTGGTATGTTCAGCACAATCCGGGCGCGCTGGCGACCGGGCAAGATGCCAAATCCAGCCTATTGAGATTGTGTGAAGGAGCGGATCCGTGGAGAACGACCAGACTGACGGCATGTTGGGGATGTCCGAGCCGGAGCTGTATGGCTTCCTGAACGATCTGCTGCACGAGGAAGCGGCCGAGGCCGCCGAGCAGAGCGGGAAGTCGGTCGAGGAGGAGCTCGACACGGCCGGGTTCGCGGCCGCCGCCGCGGCCTCGACGTATGCAATCCAGCTGATCATGGCGAACAACGCCTACATCACCCGCCAGCTGCTGGATCTCGGCGTTCTCAGCATGGGCGAGCCGATCGAGTAATTCCCCCGATCGTCCAGACGTCGTAGCCCCGCACCTCGTGTGCGGGGTTGCCCCGGCACGATGGTTCGATGGCAGGAGGGTGCGTCTCCCCTGTAGCGCCGGGTCTTGTGCCCGGCGTTGCCGCGTCCTTCGGGCGCGCGGGCCGAGGGCTCGCTCTGCTTCTCGCCTGCGGCTCGGCCAGCACCCTTCGGGGTACGGCCCCTACGATGTCCCGGCGCCGACCTGCTTCCGTACGGTCGGCCACAAGGGCCGACCTCCGACGCCGGCCACAGGTGCGGCACAACACCCGGCGCTACAGGGGCGGACGGCCGTTCCGGGTTCGTTGCGCCCTGGTGGGAAACGGACCCCGCACACCGGCCGCAGCTGCGAGGTGCGGGGCTACGAAGAGGCGTTCATTGAGGCGGTATGCCCCGGCCACAGGTGCGGCACTGACGACCAGGGGCTACTGATTCCGTTCGTATACCTGCGCTACCGCAGTGCGAGCGCCTTCCACGGGTTCGGCATCGCCTCGACCGGGATCTCGATCAGCGTCGGCTCGTCGGCGGCGATGGCCTCCGCCAGCTGCTCCTCCAGCTCCGCCGGCGTGGTCGCCTGTCGGCCCGCGACGCCGAACGCCTCGGCCAGCTTCCGGTAGTCCGGGTTGCGGAGATCGGACGCGATCGTGCGCCCGCCGAAGCTCTCGTGCTGGATGCGGCGGACGTTGCCGTAGGCGCTGTCATTGAAGACGAGCGTGATGCTGCGGATGTCGTGCTGCGCCTGCGTCGCCAGCTCGTTGAGCGCGAAGCCGAAGCCGCCGTCGCCGTTCACGGAGACGACGACCTTGTCCGGCGCGCCGACCTTGACGCCGAGCGACGTCGGGAAGCCCCAGCCGAGCGTGCCCTGGTAGCCGGGGGTGAAGTAGGTGCGCGGCTCGTAGACCGGGAAGCCGGCGTTCGACCAGTAGGCGATCTGCGTCATCTCGCCGACGAAGATGCCGTCGTCCGGCAGCTGCCGCCGTATGGCCCCGGCGAACGCGGCCTGCGGCAGGACGCTGTTCAGCCGCTCTTCCGCCGCCTGCTTGAGCTCGGACAGCTCCTTCTCGCGCGAGGGGCGCGAGCGGTTGTGTGCCGCGGTCTCCTCGGCCAGCGCCGCGAGCCCCGCCTTGGCGTCGGCGACGATGCCGACCGTCACCGGATAGTTGCGGCCGACCTCCTCGGGGTCGATGTCCATCTGGATCACCGTGCGGCCGGGCTTCACGCCCCATGGGTAGGTCGTCGGGTCGACGAATCGGGTGCCGACGGCGAGGACGACGTCCGCCTGCGGCAGCAGCGTCTGTGCGGCAAAGGTCGTCTGCGAGAGGTAGTGGCGGTCGCTGATCGCGCCCTTGCCGTTCTGGCTGGCGATCACCGGCGCCTGCAGCAGCTCGGCGAGCTCGCGCAGCTCCTCCCACGCCTCCGCGCCGTCGATGCCGCCGCCGACGAAGATGATCGGCGACTCGGCGTTGCCGAGCAGCCTGGCGGCCTCGCGGATCTGCTCCGGATCACCGGCGGGGCGCTCGCGACCGGGCGCCGGGGCCAGCAGCGCGACCTCGCCCCCGGCGAAGAGCGTGTCCGGCGGGACCTCGACCTCGACCGGGCGGACACGGCCGTCCCACATCGCGCGGATCGCGGTGTCGACGAGCGCCGGGATCTCGGCCGGGGTGACGGCGCGGGCGGCGTGCTTGGTGACGGAGCGGATCATGCCGAGCTGGTTCGGGATCTCGTGCAGCAGGCCGCGCCCGAACTCGATCATGTCGGACTGGATCTGCCCGGTGACGCAGAGCACCGGCTGGTTGCAGGCGTAGGCGGTCGAGAGGGCGGCGGCGGCGTTCAGGAGGCCCGGGCCGGGCACGACGAAGCAGGTGCCGATGCGGCCCGTGGCGCGCGCGTAGCCGTCCGCCATGTAGGCGGCGCCCTGCTCGTGCCGGGGGTGGATGATGCGGACTTCTCCGGCGGCGCGGGCGTCGTAGAGGGCGTCGAACGCGCCGTCGAGCTGCACGCCTGGCAGGGCGAAGATGGTGTCGATGCCCTGGCGCAGCAGCGAGGCGACGAGCGCCTGCCCGCCGGTCATGGTCTGGCTCTCCACCGCCGCGGTCGGGGCGGAACTCTCTACTCGTACCAAGGTGCTCACTCCGTCATGATGACGGGATGCCTCAGCGCATCCCGGAGTCGTTGATCTCGATCGGCATTGTACCGGGGGACGGGGATTCGGGGGAGAGGAGGGGCGGCCGTCCTCGCGAATCATCGTCTTCGGCGATGCGGGCGGACATAAGAGTCCGCCCCTACCACGACTGCGGGCGGACGACCCCAACGGGGTTCGCCCTTACGGCAACGGTATGGGCGCTCTCGGTCGTAGGGGCCGTACGTGCGAAGCACTGTCGGCCCGATGGCCCGTAGGGTCATATGAACCATGCGACACGGGCGTGTCGGTCAATGCGCTTCGCGTAGGGTTCTTTGCTTCGCTCAGAATGAGGGGTGTTTCGCGCAATATGGTTGCCGGAAAGCGCTCTACGCCACCCAGTACCAGAGCGCGAACTGCATGGTGAGCAGCACGAGCAGCACGGCGGAGATGCTGGCGAGGACGATGCCGACGCGGCGGTCCTTGATCAGCAGCACGGCGACGACGAAGAGCGGGAACAGCGGCAGCACGAAACGCGGCATGCTCATCAGCGGGAAGACGGAGCTCGGAGCGAGCAAGGGCACGATCATCGGCGGCACCACCCACGCCGTGTAGTAGAGCGGCACCTTCTTGAGGCCTATCAGGATGAGCGCGATGGCGGCGACCGTTACCAGCAGGTCCAGCACCTGGCTCTGGCCGACGGTGTAGCGGAACTCCGACGAGGTGATGTAGGCCCAGTTGAGGTTGCGGAACAGGTCGCCGATCCAGCCAAAGTTGACCGGGTCGACGGTGTCGACATAGGGGCCGCCGAAACCGCGCACGTTGGCGACGCAGCCGTTCAGCGCGCAGTCGAACGTCCGCCACGGCGTCGCCGAGAAGCGGTTCCACTGCCACTGCTGCGCTTGCCAGTCGAGGAACCTCAGGTCCTTCGTCGTCAGGAACCAGCCGAAGACGACCAGCCCCAGCGGCGGGATGAGCGCGAGGAGGGCCTTCGGGAACCAGCGGCGCAGGTCCCAGCCGTGCTGCTGGATGAAGAGGACGGCCAGCGGCGCGAGCAGCATGATGCCCGCCGAGCGCGTCATCGCCGCGAGGAAGCCCATGATCGCCGCCAGCAGCCAGTCGTTGCGGCGCGCGGCCCACAGACACGTCACGCTTACCAGCAGGAAGAGCGACTCGGTGTAGATGGCGGAGAAGAAGAACGCCGTCGGGAAGACCGCCAGCGCGACGAGCGTCCAGCGGGCGACACGGTCGTCGAAGTCTATCCGCACGAGCTTGTAGAGCACGATCAGCGCACCAGCGAAGGCGAGGTTCGACACGAGGTAGCCGACCGTCTCCACCGACCAGCCGGTGAGGCGGCTGACCCAGTCCATCAGCCATGGGTAGAGCGGGAAGAAGGCGGCGGTTGCCGACATGTCGGGCGAGTAGCTGCGCTCGGCGACGAGCGCGTACCAGGTGCCGTCCCAGTTGCGGAAGGGCTCGACGAGCCAGTGCGCCATGCCGCCGAGCGGGGGACGGACCATCTGGTAGGCACTGGAGAGCTGGCCATCCTGCTGCTCGATGATGCCGTTGATGCGCTCGACGGAGCGGATCTCGCCGAACCGGTAGGCGAGCGAGGCGGGGATCTGCGTCAGCAGGAAATGCAGCACCCAGACGAGCAGCGGGAAGCGAAGCGTGTCCACAACGCTCGCGCGGGTGGCGCGGCGAGGAGGTGCGGTGCGGGTGGTCGTCGGGGAGATGGGGACGGTGTCGGTACTCACAGGGCCTCGCTTTTGCCGTGTCCCGCGGGTGTGGGGATGATGGCGAACACATGTCACCGCGTCTCGCAAAACGCAGCAAGGATAGATGCCGACCGGTCGATGATGCCACATCGCGGGAGTCAGGTGCGCCGGGTCTGGGATTGTCGAGGCGGGCGATCTGGTAGGGGCGGACCTCGTATCCGCCCGCGATTGGCGTGTGCGATAGCCTCGGCCCTGGGTGGCCGAGGACGACTCCGGGCACCCAGGGCCGGGGCAACCTGGGCGAGCTGGGTGGTGGCGAGCGGAGGTCGGCCACAAGGGCCGACCGTACACGCCCCGCTTGCAGCTGCTGGCGGTGGCGACCCTGCCACATCGGGCACCTAAGCCTGGCCTACCGGGGTTTGCAACCGTTCTGGCATCGAGATGGGGTGATGGGCGAGGGGCAACCCCGGGCATTGCAGCCCGGGGATACGATGGCGGGTATTTGCTCAGAGCTCTCCGACATCGGCGCCGGGGGGGAGGGGCTGGAGCTGGCTCGAGCCGTCGCTCTGCTCCACGACCTGCCAGAGCTCGTCGAAGATCGGCGCGGTGCGTACGTCGTCGACGTGGCTGATGATGAAGACCTGCCGGAAGCTCTCGCCGCTGTTCGTGATCGCGCCCAGCATCTCGAGAAGACGCGTGCGGCGGTCGCGGTCCAGCGAGCCGAAGACCTCGTCCAGCACGAGGAATCCCGGCGGGGTCGCGCCCTGGCCGCCGATGACGCGCGAGAGCGCGATGCGGGCGCAGAGGGCGATCGCGTCTCGCTCGCCGCCGGAGAAGGTGTCGAGCGGGAACTTCTCCTCCTCGCCGTCGAAGATGTCGATGCCGAAGTTGTCGTCGAACACCACGCGGTCGTACTTGCCGTCGGTGACCTCGCTGACGAGCTCGCTGGTGATCTCGCTCAGGCGCGGCGCGTACCACCGGGCGGCGTAGCGCTCGAACTCGGTGAACTCGCGGTACATCTGGTCGAGCTGGTCGTGCTCGCGCTGCTGCTCGTCCGCCTGGATGGCGAGACCGGAGATGCGCGCCTGGTCCTTCGTGAGCGTGTCGCGCTCATGCTCGGCGCGGCGCAGGGAGGTCTCGGCCGCGTGCCGGGCGTCGATCGCCTCGCGCTCGGCGGCTCGGGCGGCCTGGACCGCCGCGATCGCCACCGTCAGCTTCTCCGGGTCGAAGCCGATCGCGGCCCGCTCCCGCTCAGCGTCGGCGGCATCCGACGAGATGGTCGCGATGGCCGCCTGGCAGGCGGCGAGGTCGGTCTCCAGCTGCGGGCGGCGAGCGAGCTCGCGGTCGATCTGCTCGACCGTCGTCTGCGCCCGGGTCGCCTCCTGGAAGGCGGCCGACGTGCGCCGGTGCGCCTCCGGGTCGTAGGTGACGTCCGCGAGCGTTCGCAGCTCGTCCTGGATGGGCGCGACCTGCGTCGTCATGCGCGTGAAGCTCTGGCTGATCTGCTCGATGCCGTGGCGGGCATCGACCAGCCGCTGCCACGTCTGCAGATCGACAGTTGCGCGGCTCAGGTCGGCGTCGGTGGGCGGCTGCTCGCGGCCGAGCCGCTTGAGCGCTTCGCACAGCTGGCGTTCGCGCTTGTTGACCTTCTCGCCCTGGTCGTTGAGGTGCTGGACGCTGGCGTTGATCCGTCCAACCAGGCTCGCGAGGTCCGTGTGGGCCTTCTCGAAGACCGAACGGCGTCGTTCCAGCGCGTCGATGTCGGCACGGACCTCCTTTGCGCGGCCGTTGAGCCGCCGGCACTCATCGTCAAACTCCCGGATCTGGCGCTGCAGCGCCTCCAGGACCAGCGCGGCGTCATGCTCCTCGAAGGGGCGTCCGCAGGTCGGGCAGCGGTCCTCGAATCGCTCGCCCTGGAGGTTCGCGACGAGCGTCGACGCCTGCTGGTGGCGGGTCTGGAGCTGGCGCAGCCGGGCGTTGATCTCCCCTTCCTCGGCGACCAGCTTCTTGTGCTGTGCATCGATCTCTGCCAGCCGCTCCGAGGGCTCCCCATTCACGACGATGCTGGCAGCGTTCCGGTCCAGCTCATCGCGCTTGGCGCGGTACTTCTCGAACGTCCTGACCTCGTCGGCATGGCTGTCTGCGATGGTGCGCAGTGCGCGGAGATCGTCGGCGTGCCGCTCCGCGTGCGTCACGTCGACCGTCGCGATGGCCGCGACGAGCCGTCCGCAAGCGGCCTCCGGCGCGCCGCCGTCGGCGGATTCGTCCCACGCCCATCCCTGGACGGGCGCCGGCGGGACGATCGCCGTGACCGTCGTGCGCAGGCTCACGATGTGCTCGCCGCGGCGCTGCTCGATGCCGCGCAGCTCCTGCTCCAGCGCGCGCTTGCGCTCCGCCTTGGCCCGGAGCGCGTCGAGTGTCTCCATCTCCGCGCGCAGCGGCTCGAGGCGAGCCGCGATGGGCGCGAGGTCGACCCGCTGTCGCTCCTGCGCCGCGAGGCGGGCGAGGTCCGCGCCGAGGTGCTGCCGGGAGCGCTCGGTGCTGTCCAGCTGGCCGCGCAGCTCGAGGATGCGGCGGGCGATCGCGGTGTCCTGGTCCTTCAGCGCCTGTTGGGCCGCGAGCGCGGCGTCTGCGGCCGTGAGCTCGCCGGTGGCTTGCGCGGCGGCGGTCGTCGCGGCGGTCAGGTCGGCGGTGGAGGTCGTGATCGTCTGCTCGGCGGCGGCGATCTCCGCCGCGAAGTCGCGGCCCTTCGACTGCGTCTCGTACTGCTGCCGCAGCACCTGCGCCTCGTTGCCGGCGCGGCGGCGGTCGTCGGCGATCAGCTGCTGCGCCTGGCGGATCGTCTCCAGCCCGAGCAGCTTGCCGACCTCGCGCCGGCGGTCGGTATCGCCGAGGTCGCCGAAGAAGCTGAGCTCCTTCTGGCGGGTGAAGAAGGTCGCCGTGAACGCCTTGTGGCTGAGTCCGATCAGCTTCTGGGCGACGTGCTCGGTGACCTGCCGCGTGCCCTGGACGACGATCGTCTCCTCGCCGCCGGGCTCGACCTGGTAGACGACCGCCTGCGTCGACGAGCGCTTCAGCTCGCGCTCGACGATGTATTGCGCGCCAGTGGCGGGCATCTCCAGCGTCACGATCACCTTCGTGTGACCGGCGCGGCCCCGCGGACGGATGTCCTTGTTGGGGATCGACGACGGGCTGTAGAGGCACCACTCGATTGCCTCGAAGAGGGTGGTCTTGCCGACGCCGTTGGCGCCGATGACGCCGATCGTCGCCGCGGAGGGCATGGGGATGTCGTGCTCGCCCGCGTACTGCTTGTAGTTCTCGATATGGACGTGGGCGAGGATCATGCGACCGTGTCCTCCTCGGGCTTCGGCGCGTCCTGCGCGAGCATCGCGTCGGCGAGGGCGCGATCGCCGCGCTCGAGGAAGGCGGCGGCGAACGTGTCGTTGTAGTGCGTGCCCTTGCGGCTCTCGACGAACTGCGCGAAGAGCGCCCGCAGGTCGGGGAACTCCTCGGTGCGCTCGGCGTCGGTGTCCTCCTGCGTGAGGATGGAGCGCTCGTTGGCGACGGAGAGCGACCAGACGAACTCCTCCGCCTCGCGCCGCAGAATCGACTCCGCCTCGCGCTTGTCCGGCCGCTCGCTGTTGCGGATGGCGACGCGCGCCATCGCGGCCGGATCGGCGACCTTCTCCAGCTGCGCCAGCACCTTGTCGGCGATGTCGCGGCCGCGCAGGCCGTCGCCGTAGACCGGTTTGAGGTCGATCATCGGCCGCGCCGGGAGATCGATGTGCTCGACCTTCGGCTCGTCGCCGGGATCGCCCAGCTCGACGATGCAGTAGCCCGGCGTGACCTCGCGGTCGCCCCAGCCGGTCCGCTCGGTGGAGCCGCTGTACCAGGCCTTGGGCGCAGCCAGCATGTGGACGTGGTAGTGTCCGAGGGCGATGTAGTCGAAGCTCGGGTCGAGCAAGGCCGTGTTCAGGATCTGCTCGCCAGGCTCGGCGCTGACGCCCGGCGCGAGGATGCCCGGCACCATGCCGTGGCAGACGAGCACGTTGCGCATGCCCTCCTTGATCATTGGCATGACCGGGTCGTCGTTCGTCAACGCGCCGTGCGGGATCGCCTGGACGTGCAGGTTGAGCTCCTTGAAGGTGTCGAACTCGTGGACGTCCTCGTACTCGGCGACGAAGCGGATCTCCGGCAGCGCGAGGTCGAGCACGGAGTAGGCGGAGCCGCCGGTGCGGATGCGCGGGGTGTCGTGATTGCCGCCGATGACCAGCGTCGGAATCCGGGCGTGCTCGACGCGGCGCATCTGCTGGATGAAGTGGCGCAGCGATTGCCACGTCGGGCGCGTGTGATGGAAGACGTCGCCGCCGTGGATGATGCCGTCGACGTCCCGCGCCAGGATGTCGGTGATGGCGCGCTCCAGCGCATGCTCCATGTCGACCGTGCGCTGGTTGCGCCCGGAGACGGGGTCGACCTTGTGCAGCGCCCGGAAGCCAAGGTGGGTGTCCGAGATGTGCGCGATGCGGATCGTGTCGCTCATGACAATGTCCTCATCGCACGCGCCGTATTGAGCTGTTTCTGCGCCGACAACCAAGGGTTGCCGCGCGGGTTCTGGCCGTTTCTGAACATCTTGTCGATCTGCGAGCGAACCTGCTCGATCTTATCGGGGTCGAGCCCGTCCGCGTAGGTCGTGACCTCGCTCTTGCTCGGCGCGCGGTCGCCCATCAGCTTCTGCATGGTCCGGAAGAGGCCATCGGCGGGGTGCGTCGCTGCGCTACCTTCCTTGCCGAAGACGCGCTGGCCGTTGACGCCGGGGATCGTCGGCGGCAGGGGGAAGGTGCCGAAGAGCGGCGCCCGGAAGTGGGCGTGGCGCATCAGCAGACGTCCCTTGGGCAGCCCGAGCAGCTCCTGCTTGGTCGTCTCGGTGATCGAGCGGTAGGCGGCGTTGATGATCTCCTCGTCGCCGATGCGGCCATAGAACGACGTGCCGCAGTTGCCCAGGATCTCGCCGTCGACGCGGGAGCGGAACTGCTGGGCGCCGAGGAGGACGACGTTGAGGTGGCGGCCGCGGGCGGCGATGTCGACGAGGGTGTCGCGCAGGCCGCCCTCGCCTCCCGCCGGGGCGTACTTGTTGAGCTCGTCGACGAAGACGATGAGCTTGCTGACGCCCATCTCGCTCTTCTCGGCCAGCTTCCAGATGGCGTTGATGGTGGAGTTGACGATCAGTTCGGTCGCGTTGGTGTTGGCGGCCGAGATGTCGACGACGCGCAGCTCCTGGTCCGTGAAGCCGTAGTCCACCTGGGGCATCGATCCGAAGTCGACCGCGCCGTCGGCGAGAAGGCCACCGAGCTTGTCCTGGAGACCCTTGAAGCGGTTCTGCGCCTTGCGGATCGTCGCCTTGTGGTGGCCGTTCCAGGAATCCTCGCCGCTGCTGTCGAAATGGGTCTGGATCTCCCGCCACAGGTTGTTCAGCTCATCGAGCGAGCCGATCTTGCGCTCGCGCAGCTCGTAGATGAAGCCGTAGAGCTTGTCGTCCAGGTCGTTGAAGTCGAACACCTTGTGCGGGTACCAGAGGACCTTCTCCAGCGACCACAGGATCGGGAAGACGCGGTCGGTCTCGCCCGGCGCCTGGCGCGCGGTGTTGAGCGCCTTGTGGTCGGAGAAGCCGCTGAGATCGACGCGCCTGTTGGCCGAGGGCGGCGTCATGCCGGGGCGGAAGGGCGCGAAGACACGCAGGTTCTCGAACGGCTCAGGCTCCAGGCCGAGCGAGGCGTAGGCGTCGAACTGGTCCTTGTTCAGCCCATTCCAGTCCGCGGCCCGGTAGTGCTCCTCGAGATCCGGATCCGGATGCGCCGGCTTGTCGAGCCAGAGGAGGTCCGGGCCCTTGACGTTGAACATCAGGGCCGCGACGGTCTTGCCCTCGCGCCGCATCGTCTGGAAGATCGAGCTGGTCAGGAAGAGCGCGTGGCTGGTCTTGGTCGCGAGGCCGGACTGACCGGTCCAGTTGGCGTGGCCCGCCTCCGGTCCGAGCAGGTAGTCCTCATCGAGAAAGAGCGGCGTCTTCTGGAAGCGCGGTCGTCCCTCGACATCCTCCAGGATCGCCCCCGTCTGCTCGTCGCGGGCGTAGTTGCCGTTGGTGTGCATCAGCGCCGGGATCGGCGTGCCACTGAACCCCTCGACGCCGAGCGCGTACTCGATCGCCGCCTGCGTCGCGAAGAAGACCGCGCCGTTGACGGCGGGCCGGTTGGAGGTCACGTCGTCGCGCAGGTGCTTGGTGGCGAGGACGCGGACGGTGAAGACGAGGATCTCCGGGCGGCGGGTCGGGGCGTCGTCCGGCAGCGCGAGCTCGACGCGGCGATCGAAGTAGTCGTCGAGGAAGGAGCGCAGGTCGGAGTAGCGGCGCGGCTCGTCGAGCACGCCGATGACGGCCGCCTCCTCCGAAAAGGACACGACGATGTGGCCGACGTCGAGCGTCAGCGCCTCGTCGGCGGCCCAGAAGAAGAACTCGTGCGAGCCGGCGGGCTCGCGCTCGCTGCTGACAACGCGGCCGATGGCGCCGGTCTGCAGGTCGACGAGCTCGCGGAAGCGCTCATGCTCCCAGATGCGATCGGTGTCGGCAGCCCTGCCGGTGTCGAGGTCGAAATCGAGTGCCATGACGTCTCCGGAAATCCGTAGAAGCTAATTCGAGGGCCAGCCGACGGTCATCGCCGCGATGCGGCGCTTCATCATCAGCTCCAGCATGTGGATCGGGTAGAGCAGGGTGGGCCAGCGGGCGTCCTGCGTGGCGCGGGGGATCCGCTCGGCCATCAGCCACGAGGCGATGGCGTCGATCAGCACCGTCTCCTGTACCTGGTTGCCGGCCTCGATGCGGATGAGCGCGTGGCGGGCGTCAAGCCCCTCGGCGGGCCACATCCGCTGGTACCACATCGAATGGCGCGATCCGCCGTCGCCGTCATCCCCCGCGCCCGCGCTCTGGTAGCGGAAGGCGGAGGTGCGGTGGTTGTGCGGCAGCGAGAAGAGGGCGACGGCCTCGTCGCCGAAGAGGTGCTGGGTGAGCAACTCCTTGACGAGCCCGACGGCGTTGTCGACGTTGTGGCGCAGGCGGCCGTCGACCAGCAGCCACGAATCCGGGTGCGTCGGCCGGTAGGCGGCGTCCCAGTACTTCACCAGATCGCTCTCAAGCGTGCCGCGGACCTTACCAGCGATATCGCGGGCGTGGAACATCATCTTGCCGTAGTTCCCGGCGGTCGCCTGGTAGAGCGTGAGGTCGCCGTCGTCGGGCACGAGGAATTGCAGCGGGTCGTTGATGTCCTGCCCGGCGTCGATGAGGATCTCCTCCAGCCGCGCCAGGTCCGGGTTGCCGGTTCGCTGCGGGAAGATCCACGTCATCCGCTCGCGCACGGTGTCGCCGACGAGGCTCCACTCGCCACGCCGGTCACGATGGAGGATGCCGGCGACGGTGATGCCGACGACGATCGGGACGACGCCGACGCGCCAGACCGGCAGCGTCTTCTGGCTGCCATCGAGGAACCAGGCGAACTCCGATGCGATGCAGGGCCGGATCTCGCGGCCGATGATCGGGCCTTCCAGCCGCTCGATGCCGATCGGTGTCTCGGTAGGCAGCTCCGGCGGCTGCACGCCGAGCTCCAGCTCCAGCGCGCCCGCCTTGCGCATGTCGGCCACGTCGATGCCGTGGCGCTGCAGGCGGCTCTGGATGTCGCGCACCAGGTCGCTGAGCACCGGCAGGCGCGTCGGGCTCGCGTGCGGAAGGACCGCTGCTCTCTCGGAGAATGTGTTCACGTAGGCGCTCCGCTTTTTGTGCCAGAGCGGGAGTCCTGCGGGAAGGGCCGCTGTGCCGGATACGAACGGGTGTGCTAGTACCCAGTATAGATGATGTACGGTCAGGAAGGTCAATCCCCTGCACCGGTGGTACGCTAGCGCGCGAGGTGCACGGGCTATTGTGGCATGGATCGCTCCCAAACTCCGTCATCCCGAGCCCTTGCTTCGCTCAGAATGACGGATTTCTGGTAGCGGCGCTGCATGTAGGAACCGAGCCGTTGCGAACAGCGCTTCGCGTAGGGTTCCTCGCTTCGCTTCGGAATGAGGGAGCTATCCAGGGCTCCGGCGAATCGTTCATGGTGACGGGAGAGAGCAGACGCATGACAGAACGGGCGGGAACACCGAAGGCGTGGGGTGGACGGTTCGCGGAGTCGCCGGACGCGCGGCTGGAGGCGTTCAACGCCTCGGTCGGGTTTGACGTGCGGATGGTGCGCGAGGACATTCGCGGCTCGATCGCGCACGTCCGGATGCTCGGGCGGCAGGGCATCGTCCCGGCCGACGACGCGGAGGCCATTGAGCAGGCGCTCTGGCAGATCCTCGATGAGGTCGAGGCGGGCGAATTCGTCCTCACGATCGCCGATGAGGACGTCCACACCGGCGTCGAGCGCCGCCTGCGCGAGCTGGTCGGCGCCACCGCCGGCAAGCTCCACACCGGCCGCTCCCGCAATGACCAGGTCGCGACCGACTTCCGCTTCTGGACCAAGCGTGTGCTGGTCGCGATCGCCGATGGACTCGTCCGCTTCGGTGACGCGCTGGTCGCCGTCTCGCGGGCCAACGCGGACGTCATCATGCCCGGCTACACCCACCTGCAGCGGGCCCAACCCATCCTCTTCGCCCACCATATGCACGCCTATGGCGAGATGATCCTGCGCGACCTCGACCGCGTCCGCGAGGCGCACCGCCGCGCCGACATGCTGCCGCTCGGCTCCGCCGCGCTCGCCGGGGCGACTTACCCGCTCGACCGCGAGAGCGTCGCCGCCGACCTTGGCTTCGGCGCGATCACCGCCAACAGCCTCGACGGCGTCTCCGACCGTGACTTCGCCCTCGACGCACTGTATGCCTGCGCCGTCATCGCCATGCACGTCTCCCGGCTGAGCGAGGAGCTGATCCTCTGGTCCTCGGGCGAGTTCCGCTACATCGAGCTTTCCGACCGCTTCTCGAC
>DATLHE010000290.1:0-2465 GCA_035540335.1 Thermomicrobiales bacterium
ATGTGACCATCGCGCCGCTTGCTGCCGTACACTTCTGGCATGGAGACGTGCCAAAACGACCGAAAAACACGGCACGTTCACACGCGGGACAGCGACGTCCCGGCAGCCCAGGAGCGACGATGAGCCAGCAGGCACAGCGAAAATCCCAGTCCGGCGCCCAGCGTCGCCTCGCGCGCAAGGAAGCCGCGCAGAAGAGGGAGCGGCAGAAGCGGTTGATGCAGATGGTGGTCGGCGCCGGCATCGCCGCCGTCGTGGTCGCCGCCCTCCTGATCTTCCTCAACCGCCCGGACAACGGCGGCACGGCCGACTACAGCGGCATCGCCTTCGCCGCGCCGGCCGCGGTCAGCGCCGGGGGCGCGACACCCGCCGTCGCCTCGCCCGACGCCGCCGACGTCAACGGCCCGGCCACCGGCGCCGTCCTCGGCGACCCGAACGCGCCGGTGACGATGATCGTCTACGCCGACTTCCAGTGCCCCTTCTGTGGCCAGTTCGCCAGGGAGATCCAGCCGAAGATCGTCGACGACTTCGTCCGCGAGGGCAAGGTGAAGCTCGAATTCCGCGAGTTCGCCTTCCTCGGCGGCAACGACCTCACCGACGACAGCAACGAATCGGCGCAGGCCGCCGAGGCGGTCATGTGCGCCGCCGAGCAGGACGCCTACCTGCCCTACCACGACAAGCTCTATGCCAACCAGTCCGGCGAGAACCAGGGCGCCTTCAACGACGGCCGCCTCAAGGGCTTCGCCAAGGACCTCGGGCTGGACACGGGCCAGTTCAACGCCTGCCTCGACAGCGGCAAGTACGAGCCGGCCATCGCCCAGATGAAGGCCGAAGGCGAGGCGCAGGGCATCACCGCCACGCCGATGTTCGTCATCAACGGCCAGGTCACCTCGCTCTCGCAGCAGGGCTACGACCTGCTCAAGAAGCAGCTCGACACGGCCTACGAACAGGCGACGTAGCGCCATGACGACCCGCCGCGGCGACCTGATCGCCTTCATCCTGACGCTCGCCGGCATCGGCGTCGCCGGCTACCTCACCTATGTCCACTACAATCAGGGCGCGCTCGTCTGCGGCATCGGCAACTGCGAGATCGTCCAGTCGAGCACGTACGCCAAGATGTTCGGCATCCCGATCGCGCTCTTCGGCCTCGCCATGTACCTCGCGGTCCTTGCCCTGCTGCTGGTGCGCCGGGCGCGCCCCCACCTCGCGGACACCGCGACGATGGCGATCTTCGCCGTCCTGATGGCGGGCGCCATCTACGCCGCCTACCTCACCTATCTCGAGATCTGGGTCATCGAGGCCATTTGCCAGTGGTGCGTCGTCAGTGCGATCATCACCGTATTGCTGCTGCTTGTAGAGGGTGCGCGGCTGACGGAAGATTATCGCCGCGTCACCCGGGACCTGGAAATGGAAGACTCGTAACCTGATGACCCGTCCCCTCTCGATCCTCGACCTGACCCGGCTCCGCGCCGGCGAGACCTCCTCGCAAGCGCTCGCCACCACCGTGGAAATGGCCCGGCTCGCCGATGCGCTCGGCTACGAGCGCTACTGGTTCGCCGAGCACCACAGCGCCCATGGGCTCGCCAGCGGCGCGCCGGAGGTGATGATCGCCCACGTCGCGGCGCAGACGGAGCGCATCCGCGTCGGCTCCGGCGGCGTGATGCTGCCGAACCATGCGCCGCTCAAGATCGCGGAGGTCTTTCACCTGCTGGAAGCGCTGCACCCGGGCCGCATCGACCTCGGTCTCGGCCGCGCCCCGGGCACGGACCAGCGCACCGCGTTCGCCCTCCGCCGCTCGGCCGAGGCGATGTCCGCCGACGACTACCCCGAGCGTCTCGCCGAGCTGCTCGCCTACGAGGACCACACCTTCCCGACCGGCCACCTCTTCGAGACGATCTCGATCACGCCTGACGATGTGCCGCTGCCGCCCATCTGGCTGCTGGGGTCCAGCGCCTTCAGCGCCCAGCTCTCGGCGCAGATGGGCCTCGGCTTCTCGTTCGCCTCGCACATCAACCGCCCCGCCGCCGTCGCCGCGATGAACGCCTACCGCGAGCAATTCGCCCCCTCGTCGCGCTTCGCGGCGCCGCACGCGATCCTCGCCGCCAGCGTCGTCGTCGGTGAGACCATCGAGGCCGCGCAGGACCTCGCCACCATCGTCCGGGTCGGCATCTACCGGCTGCTCACGGGCAACATGGGTCCCTCGCCCTCGCTGGAGGACGCGCGCAAGGTGGAGATTCCGGCCGCCGCGGCGATGCAGGTCCAGAGCATGCTCGGCAACCAGATCATCGGCACGCCGGAGTCCGTCGCGCGCGAGCTGAAGGCGTTCGCGGACGAGACGCGGGCCGACGAGGTGATGCTGACGAGCTGGATCCCCGACCGCGACAACCGCGAGTTCGTCCTGCGCGAGGTCATGGGCGCCTGGCAGGCGATCGACGTCGAGGCCCCCACCCCCATCGTCACCCCGTAGC
>DATLHE010000291.1:0-22113 GCA_035540335.1 Thermomicrobiales bacterium
CCCGTGGCGTCATCGACCGAGGTCGTCCAGACCGGTCAGCGCGTCTTCATGCTGGCCTCCGAGAGCGATGCCTGGGTGCTGGCCGAGCTGAAGTTCGACGACGAGCGGGTGGCGTTCATCGAGACGCGGCGCTCGCTGTACGACTGGCCGCGCGAGGCGTTCGGTGCGCTGCTGAGCCGGGTGGCGCTGCGCGATACCGACGACGCGACGGTGGCCGAGGTCGCGCTGGACTTCAACCACTGGCTGGGTGGGCAGTTCGCCTAGCGCGACACGCAGAGAGCTCGAGATCTCGTACGGTCGGCCCTTGTGGCCGACCTTTCTTGCACACACAAAGAAACGCCCCGCTCCTGGCACAGGAGTGGGGCGTTCTGATTGCCGGCGTTACTCGTCGTGCGAGTAGAAATCCGGGAGGATCTCGCCGGCGCGGATCGGCGCGGCGATCCGGTTCTCGAACGGCGGGATCGCGCACGACCAGCCGGTGTTGTAGGCGCAGTACGGGTTGTAGGCCATGTTGAAGTCGACCTGCAGCTTGCCGTCCGGGCGCGCCTTGGGGTCGAGATAGCGGCCGACCGAGTAGGTCTCCTCGCCCGCCGTGCTGTCGCGGAACGGCAGGAAGAACTTGCCGGTCTTCTTGTCGGCGAAGACGGACAGCGTCACCGGCTGGCCCTCGGCCTCGAAGTGGATGCGGCCGACGCGGACGTACTGTTTCGGCTCGCCGCTCATCGTGCCGACCGTGATCTCCTCGCCGATGCCCTCGCCGCTCTTGTCGAGCTCAAGCACGAAGGAGAGCGCCTCGTTCTCGGGGTAATGGGACAACCCCGTGAACGCCTCTCGCTGTTCGGGGGTCAGCGGCGACTGCTCGTGGGTCTTGAAGAAGGCATCCTTGCGTTCCCGGAAGCCTTGAAGGCGATTGGTCGTTGTGCTCATGGGGGTGATCGTGCTCCTCACGCTCGTGGAGCACGGTGATGATCAGGGCCCCACGAACCATTACTTTCCAATAGAAAGTATACCCTCAGTGTCAAGGCGACCAGTCGGGAGCGCGGATGGCCGCTAGACCTGCGCGTCCGGGTGCTTCTGGCGGAAGCGGGCGCGGCACTCCTCGATCTCGCGGCGGGCGACGTCGACGCCGTGCCAGCCGAGGACCTCGGTCTCCTTGTCCTCGAGCAGCTTGTAGGTGGCGAAGAAGGTCTCGATCTCGCGCAGCCAGTGCTTGCCGACCTGCTCCAGTGACGTGTAGTGGGCGAACCGCGGGTCGTGCTCCGGCACGGCGAGGAGCTTGAAGTCGCGGCCCTTCTCGTCGGACATGTCGAGGCCACCGAGCGGGCGCGCCTCGATGGTGCAGCCGGGGAATGAGGGCTCGGTCATGAGGACCAGGATGTCGAGGTGGTCGCCATCCTCGGCGAGCGTGTCTGGCACGAAGCCGTAATCGGTCGGGTAGTGGACCGAGGAGTACAGCACGCGATCGAGGTGGAACACGCCGCGCTCTTCATCGTACTCGTACTTGTTCCGGCTGCCGCGGGGGATCTCGATGAAGGCCAGGACGGTCTTCTGAGCGGATTCCTTGGCAACGTCTTGCGCTTCCGCGCGAACCTGATCGACCTGATGGCTCTCTGATGCAGGCGGCGTCTGACTCATTGACCTGAATGCTCCCGTTGGTCCCACTGGTGCGGCGCCGGCGCGGATCACTCGCCGCGTGATCGTTGCAACAGCCCGACGCTGTAGAACTCGTATGATGCGGCCTTGTCCGGCACGTCCGTGAGGTGGACGGTGAACCGGCACGGCAGTCCATGATCCGGCAGATTGTCAGCAAAGAACCCGGCATAGGCCTCGGCGTAGGCCTTTCGCAGGCGATCCTGCTCGGCGGCGAAGCCGGCGGGGTCGACCAGTGGGTTGGGGGATTTCGGCTGGCAGCCGAAGGCGTGGACCTCGATGAAGTCAATATCCGCCAGCGACTGGCAGATCCCGGCGTCCTGGAGCCACTTCTCCCAGCATTGGAAGACAAGCGGAATCTCTTGGTGCGGATCCATCGTCACGAGCTCATCGCGTCCCAGCACCCCTTTTGCTGAGTACCCGCCGGTGAGCCCGGCGAAGTGGATCCGAAGATCGCCGTCCGGCTGCTCCTCGGTCACCAGCGCCGACAGCACCGGCCGGTCGCCATCATAGTAATACGTCAGCTTGCCTCGTTTCTTCACGTTGAAGGCCATACGTGCGTTCCTTTCGTCCTTGAGTCAGTCGTGCCGATCATCGCCTGCGGCGATGGCGGGAGGATACGAGGTCCTCTCCTACCGAGTGTGTTGACGTGAGTCACGGGTAATGGCGTCCCACCAGGCGCGGGCGGCGGGCTCGGCCCCCGGCGGCACGGTCAGGCCATGGTGGGCGGCGACCCCGGCGGCGAGCCGGGAGAACAGGTCCATCATGGCGCGGGTGGCGCGGGCGACATCGGCCGCGTCGTGGCGCGCCCACGTCGCGGCCAGCGCGTCCCGCGTCGCCGGGTCCACCCACTCCTCCAGATACCGGGTGCCGTGCCAGATGGGGCCGTTCTTCTCGGCGTGCCATCGGACAAGCGACAGCAGCAGGCGGCGCTGGTGGCCGTCCAGGCACTCGTGGGCGACGGCGAGCTCGCCGCGCCGCAGCTTCTTGGCGATCCAGACGACGTGGTACCAGAAGTCGCTGACGATCTGGTCGAGCCGCGCCTGGTCGGGCGGCGGAGGTACTGGTGCCGGCTGACCCGTCACCGCCGCGAGCACGCGCCCCAGGGCGCCGTCCTTGTCCTCCAGCACCCGCACGCCACGGGCGAGGACGCCGCGGATTTCATCGAGCACGGCAGGGTTCTCGCTGGCGGCGGCGAGGAAGGCGGCGGGGACAATCGAGAAATCGACGTCGAGCGCCCCGGCGAAGAGCGCCCGCCGCTCCTGCCACGCGCCGACCGCCGTCCGCTCCAGGAAGGTGATGACGGGCGCGCCGATACGGTGGATCCAGTCGTGTTCGGCCAGCAGCGCGTCCGGATCGGTCGCGAAGAGCACGACATCGAGGTCGGACCACGCGTCGGCGGGGTGATCGGTGCGCGCCCGGGAGCCGACGATCATCGCCGCCCGGACGCGCGGCTCGTCCGCGATCCAGGCGACGATGCGCTCAATGATCCCCGCGTAGGCGGCGGTGTGATCGGCCGGGAGCGTGCGCAACGCGACTACAGCAGGAGGCCGGCGCGGGCGGCGATGGTCCGCGTGGCCGCGGCGCAGGCGCGGGTGGCGCCCTCGCGGCCGCCGTCCAGGTTGAAGTGCGTCTCCAGCGAGAGCACGCCCGGGTAACCGTCTTCTTTCAGGAGCCGGAACTGGTCCTCGTAGGGGATGATGCCCTCGCCGATGACGGTGAAGCCAACGGGCTCGCCGAGGTTGGTCGCGTCCTTGATATGCACGTGGTGGATGCGCCCGCGCACGGCGTTGTATCCGTCGGGAAACGGGGCATGGCCGAGCGCGGCCTCGTTGCCGGGATCCCAGATCAGGCCAAAGGTGGCGTCCGGGATGCGCTCCAGGTACCAGGCGGCCTCCTCGCCGGTGGCGATGTTGCAGGCGTGCTCGTTCTCGAGCCCGAGGAGCTTGCCGGCGGCGGCCGTGCGTGCCGTGGCCTCCTGCAGTGTGGCCAGGATGTCCTCGCGCGCGGATTCCGGGTCGTCGATGCGCCAGAAGCTGAAGGCGCGGACGATCGGCGCGTCGAGGCGCGCGGCGACCTCCAGCGAGCGGGCGAGGACGTCCCACTGCTGCTCGCGGGTGGTCTCGGTGGCGGAGTGGGTGCGGCCCTCGGCCGCGCCGTCGCCCGCGATGTGGCATTTGAGGAAGGGCGAGGCGATGCCGCAGACGGCAAAGCCGCCGTCGAAGAGCATCCTCTCGATCCGGCCGAGCGCGTCGTCATCGTGCTCGACGATGCTGGTGTTCCAGACGCTGCGGAGCTCGACCTCACGAATGTTGAGGTCGTTGCAGACGGCGAGCGCCTGCTCAAAATCCTCGCTGATCTCGTCGGTGATCACGCCGAGCCGGGCCATGGTCGTCCTTTCCGGTGTGCGTCGCGCCTGCGCGCCGAGCGCGGTGTCATCAAAGATGACACCGCTAGTGCTTCCAACCGTCCTCTACAGCGTAAGGAAGCCCGATGTGCGCCATTATTCGTTTCTTCCCGAGTCGCTGTAGAGGCCATGCGGCCGCATGCTACCGGCAGCGCGGGGCCCCGTCAACGCAGAGATCGACCAGCTGGTGGTCGGTGGCGCGGATGTCGGCGGCGAGGCGGTAGACGTCGGCCAGCTCGGGGCGGCCGGCGTCGCGCAGGACGGCGACGGCCGCCGGCACCGGCAGGAGGTCGACGTGGGCGATCTGCTCGGCGTCCGCCGGGTTGGTGGGGAGGCCGTCTGGCACGACGTCGCCGAAGCAGACGAGACGCTCGAACGCGGGGTGGGGCAGGTGCGGGCGCCACGGTGTTGCGTCGTAGGAGACGCACTCCAGCGCCGCGAAGGGATGGCAGGTGCGCAGGCGGTAGCCGGTTTCCTCCTCCATCTCGCGGGTGATCGTCTCCAGCAGCGTCTCGCCGGCCTCGCGGGTGCCGCCGGGCAGCATGATGTGGCCGTTTTCCAGGGCGATGACGATGACGCGGTCGTCCACGAACGGCACGAGGTTGACGCTCTGCAACAGCGTCGTGTCCGGCGGGCCGGTGACGAGATGGCAGCCGGTCAGCGCAGTGTTGCGCCAGCGGACAGGCCGGGCGAGGGCCGGATAGGTCGCGGCGATGTCGACGTCGGTGGGCATGGGCTCAGGGTTCCTCGCGGGGCGGCGGCACCAGGTCGGCCATGAGGCCGAAGTGATCGCTGCCCCAGATGTCGCCAACGGCCTGGTCGAAGATGCGCTGGCAGGCGCGGATGTGCAGGGTGGGCAGCCCGTGTGTGCTGCAGCGGACGAGGATGTGGTCGATCTGGCGGAAGGGCCAGTCCCAGTTCGCCGCGGCCATCAACGGGTTGTCGGGCGTGAAGGTGTGGCCCGTCTCGCCGGGGTGCACGCTCCCCCAGGCGTCGCGATACCCGACGCTCACGCCCTCCAGCGATTGACGGCCGGTCCAGAAGCGCATGCTGGCGGCATCGGGGTCGGCGTTCAGGTCGCCGGCAACCACGACGTGGCGCCTGCGCTCGTCCACCATCGGCTCGAGCACCCTGGCAACGGCGACGGCCTGGCGCTCCCGGTCGATCTCGAACGCCGGCCGGTACTCGTTCGTGTAGGTGGCGAAGACGACCGGCCCGAACGGCTCGGGGAGGTCGATCTCGGCGACCAGCGCGAGGGTCGGGAGGCCCATGGCGCGCGTCGTCACCTGCACGTCGATTTCCTGCGCGTTCCGGATCGGCCAGCGGCTGGCGATGGCGATGCCGTTGTCGTCGATCTTGCCCTGCGCCTGGTGGAGGATGCGGTAGTCGTCACCGAGGATCTCGGCCGCCTGGTCGTAGGCATCGTTGCGGACGACCTCCTGGAGCGCGATGACGTCGGGCCGGAGGTCGCGAAAACCGTCGCGCAGCACGGGGAGGCGGTCGGGCCAGCCGCCGCCGTGCGCGAAGATGTTGAGCGTGGCGACGCGCAGCCGCCGGATCTGGGTGGCGTAGGGGTCGGGGAGGTAGGTGGGCGGGTCGGTCATTGCCAAGTCCTTCCCAAGTTCGCAATGTGGGGCGGACATGGAGTCAGCCCGTACGCCGATGGGCGATGGAGGTCGGCCACAAGGGCCGACCGTACGGAACCTCTCGCCGCGCTCCCAACGACCCGTCATCCTGAGCATTCGCTCAGGATGACGGGTCGTTGGGAGCGCGCAGGCTCAATGGCTCATCCGAGCCAACAGATCACCCCGCCTCGGTCAGCAGATCCTCGCGGATGGCCATCAGCGAGGCGCGCAGCTGCATGTCGGCGTCGAGCGCGGCCTCGATCTTCCGGATGCCGTGCAGGACCGTCGTGTGGTCGCGGCCGCCGATGGCGCGACCGATCTCCTCCAGCGAGATGTCCGTCTCCTCGCGCAGAAGGTACATCGCCACCTGGCGCGCGAAGGCGATGTCGCGCGTGCGCTGGCGGCCCTTGAGGTCCTTCTCGGCGACGTTGTAGTGGCGCGAGACGGCGTCGATGACGTCCTCCGCCGTGGTCGAGGCCCGGCGCTGGCCGATCGAGGCGTCGGTGAGCGCCTCCATCGCCAGCGAGAGCGAGAGCGGGCGATTGTAGAGTTGCGCCATCATCAGGATCTTCGTCAGCGCGCCCTCGAGCTCGCGGATGTTCGTCTGGTCGCGGTGAGCGATGTACTCGATGACGTCGGCCGGCAGGTTGATGCCCAGCTCGTCCGCCTTCGTGCGCAGGATCGCCATGCGCATCTCGAAGTCGGGGGACTGGACGTCGGCGATGAGGCCGCCGTTGAAGCGCGAGCGCATCCGCTCCTCGAGCTGGGCGATGGCGCGCGGCGGCTTGTCGCTGCTGACGATCACCTGATTGCCGCTCTGGTAGAGCGCGTTGAAGGTGTGGAAGAACTCCTCCTGGGTGCTCTCCTTGCCGGCGATGAACTGGATGTCGTCGACCATCAGGATGTCGACCAGCCGGTAGCGGGCGCGGAAGTCGTCCATGCGCTGCGTGCGGATGGCGTTGATCACGTCGTTGGTAAACGTCTCCGACGTGACGTACATGATCTTCAGGTCCGGGTTCAGCTCCAGCGCGCGGTGGCCGATGGCGTGCAGCAGGTGGGTCTTGCCCAGCCCCACGCCGCCGTGGACGAAGAAGGGATTGAACTGCGCTCCGGGGTGGTCGGCGATCGCCAGCGCGGCCGCGTGGGCGAGCCGGTTGGACGAGCCGACGACGTAGGTCTCGAAGGTCAACCGCGGCACGAGGCCGTGCGCCGAGGGCTCGAGCTTGAGCTGCTTGTTGCCGAGGCCCGTGCGGTCGGCGGGACGCTCCGGGCGCTTCACCGCGCGCCGTGCCGGGGCGGGTGGCTCGGCAGCGGGCGCCGCCTGCTGCTGGCGCGTCGGGCGCGGCCGGGCGGTGCGCTCGGTCGGCATGTCGGAGACGACGAACTGGGCGCTGACGCGGCGGCCGATGACGTCCGACAGCGCGCGCTCGACCTGCGAGGCGTAGCGGGCCTGCAGGGTGGAGGCGCTGAAGGCGTTCGGCGCGACGACGACGGCGACCTCGTCGTCGACCCCGGCGAGGCTGGTCTGGCGGAACCAGTTGTCGAAGGCGCCGCGCGAGATGCGCGTCTCGAGGTCGCCGAGCACGGTCTGCCACAGCTGGTTGACATTGATGCTGCCGTCGTCGACGGCGGCCTGTCGTGCTGGATTGTGCTCGCTGTCTCTCGACATGCTGGGCTCTCCCGGATGCCACACGCGCATGATTGCTGCTGTCCCCCCAACCGGCGTTGTCGTCCACACTCGTTGGCAAGAGTGTACGTACACTGCGATCGGGCGTCCAGTCCCCCGCCAAAACGGGCGAAAATGCCGCCCTTCGGCCGGGGTGCAGGGTCCCCTCATGCTACACTGGGGCTCGATTCCGATGCGAGTGGGCCGTGCTGGCGACGCCCGTCGCCGCCCCCGCATCGCCCCGCCGCCCAAGACCGGACCACGAGCATCCCATGAGCCGCACACCCGCGCCCTTCCCAACCGAGTCCTTCGCCTCCGACGCGCCCGACGCGCCGGGCTCGGACGTCGCCCATCTGCTGACCGAGGAGAAGATCGGCCCGCGCGACGGCGCCGGGAAGACGGTCGTCGTCGCGATGAGCGGCGGCGTCGACAGCGCCGTGACCGCGCTGCTCATGCGCGAGCGTGGCTACACTGTCGTCGGCATGAACCTGCGGCTCTTCTCGCCCGACGACGAGGACCACCGCGCCAACCCCTGCTGCGGCATCCCGGCGATGGACGACGCCCGCGCGACGTGCGCGACGATCGGCGTGCCGTTCTACGCCGTCAACATGGAGATCGAGTTCGGCGGCGCCGTCATCCAGACGTTCATCGACGAGTACGCCGCCGGTCGTACGCCGAATCCCTGCCTGGAGTGCAACCGGCACGTCAAGTTCCGCCACCTCGTGCAGCGCGCGAAGCTGCTGGGCGCGGATTGCCTCGCCACGGGCCACTACGCGCGCATCGAGCGCGGCGATCCGGCCAACGGCGTGCCGCACCGCCTGTACCGCGCCGTCGACGCCCGCAAGGACCAGAGTTACGTTCTCTACACGCTCACCCAGGAGCAGCTCGACTTCATCCAGTTCCCCCTCGGCGGGCTGACCAAGCCCGAGGTGCGCGAGCTGGCGCGGGCGTTCGGCCTGCCGGTCGCGGACAAGGCCGAGAGCCAGGAGATCTGCTTCGTCGGCAACCGCTCCTACGCCGACTTCGTCGCCGAGCGGCGGCCGGACGTCACCCGGCCGGGCGAGATCGTGACCTCGGCCGGCGAGGTCATCGGCCAGCACCGCGGGCTCGTCCATCACACCGTCGGGCAGCGCCGGGGCATCGGCGTCGCGGCGCCCAAGCCCTACTTCGTGCTCCACCTGGACACGGACGCCAACCGGCTCGTCGTCGGCGACCGCGACGAGGCCGAGGCGCGTATGCTGGAGATCGAGGCGGTGGCCCTGACCAGCGGGGCGTGGACCGACGTCCCGCTCGCGGCCGACGTAGTCGTCCGCTACCGGGGCGTGCCGCACGGCGCGACGATCCACCTGCGGGACGCGGAGGCGCGCACGGCGTCGATTGTCCTCGCCGGCGACCGTGGGCCGATCGCCTCGCCCGGGCAGGCCGTCGTCTTCTACCGTGGCGACGAGGTGCTCGGCGGCGGTACGATTCGACAGGTGGAACGACGCGGCGCGGCCGCCTGAGGCGCGCTCGCCGCGACAGGGGAAATCGACGCAGGGGACGACGTCCGGGCCCGGTGATGGCTCGGATGTTGCGTCCCGACGCGCAGATACCGCCGCGTCCCGCGGCACGAGCCGATGATCGGCGCTTCGCGGCCGGGCTTGCGGAGCGGGCCGGGCAGTTGAGGGAGTGGGGAAGTTGAAGCAACGAGCAATACTCGGCGGGGTCATTGCGGCGATCGTCTTCATCGCCATTATTGTGGGGTTGTACCTGCTTGGTGGTGAGGACCAGTCGGCCCTGGAGCGCCTGCGCGACATCTCCATCATCTTCGTGGTGCTGCTGTCGCTGGTCACCGTGATCCTGCTGGCGGCAATCACGGCCGCGCTGATCTTCCTCGCGATGCAGGTCAAGGATCGGGTGATCCCGCTGCTCGAGGAGGCGACCGGCACGGTGAAGCGGGTGCGCGGCACGACCAACTTCATGACGGAGGAGGCGGTCAAGCCGATCATCAACATCGCGGGCCAGTATTCGCGGCTGCGGACGATGACCAAGACGGTGACCGGCCAGCGCAGGAAGCCGCCGAAGCCGCCGACCTACGGGATTCGCGAAGACGAGGTCCCACGCTAGGAAAGGCAGGAACCATGGATAATCTCGTGAAGAGCGCGCGCCGGCAGTTCAGTGAGCTGGATATGCGCAAGCGTGAGGACGAGGCGGCGTCGCGAGGGTTCATCGGGGGCCTGGCCCTTGGCATCCTCGTCGGCGCGATCCTGGCGCTCATCTTCGCGCCGCGCACCGGCAGCGAGACGCGCGGCATGGTGGCCGGGACGGCAACCGACCTGAAGCACAAGGCCACGGATATGGTCCACCAGGTCAAGTCGGACGAGACGGCCAACGGGCCGGCCGCGACCGGTCTCGGCGAGGAGCCGGCGATTGAGCGCGAGATTGGCGACGTCCAGAACCGCCCCACCCCGGGCGTGATCTAGGGACGGGTGCGATTGCCGGAGAGCCGCGACCATCAGGCCGCCGATGAGGTGATCGATCGCCTCGTCCGCTGGGCCAGGCCGCGGGACGCGGTGCGCGCGATGCTCCTCACGAGCACCCGCGCCATCCCCGGCGGCACGGTCGACGCCCTCTCCGACTACGACATCATCCTCGTGCTGCGCGACATCCACCCCTTTGTCACCGACAAGGGGTGGATTGCTGATTTGGGCGAGGTGCTCGTCGCCTACTGGGATCCCGTTGAGCCGGACACCGAGGCCGGCACGGGGATCGCGCAGTCGGGCAGCATCGTTCAGTACGCGGACGGGCTGAAGATCGACTTCCGGCTCTGGCCGGTCGCGCTGCTGCAGGCGATCACCCGGCATGCGGCGCTCCCCGTCGAGCTCGACGCGGGCTACCGCGTGCTCCTCGACAAGGACGGCGTGGCCCGCGGGCTTCGCGCGCCGTCCCATGGGAGCTACATTCCCGCCCGGCCCGACGAGGCCACCTATCTCACGCTCGTCAACGACTTCTTCATCGGCGCGCCGTACGTGGCGAAGTGCCTGCTGCGGGACGAGGTGCTGCCCGCGAAGTGGTGCCTCGACTATGACATGCGCTACGTCTACCTGCGGCCGATGCTGGAATGGCGCATGGAATGTGATCACGGCTGGGCGGTGCCCGTCGGCGTGAACGGCAAGGGGCTGAAGAAGCGCCTGCCGTCCGGCATCTGGGCGGAGCTGGAGGGCACGTACGCCGGGGCGGGCGTGGAGGACAACTGGGCGTCGCTCTTCCGGATGATCGCGCTTTTCGGGCGGGTCGGCCGCGAGGTTGGCGCGCACCTTGGCTACGCCTATCCCGATGATCTGGACAGGCGGGTGACGGATTTCGTGCGACGAATGCGGGAGGGGTAGGGGCAGCCCTGTGTGGCTGCCCCTGCCGATGTCCGATTGCTCTCCGTAGGGCAGGGATTGAACGCGCTCACCCAGCCAAATGGGCACGCACCTCAGGCGCGTTCAATGCCCTCCCGTTGCGACCGAGAACCCGTCTGAAGCCGGCGGCTTGGCCGGGGAACCAGACGCGAAGCGCATTGGCCTCCACGCCTGATGCGCCGGGGGATGGCCGTAACGCGCACACGCTTCGAGGGGCACAGCTACGATGGCGTCGCGAATCCGGACGGCGATGCGATGGCCGATCGGAGCGGTGCCTTGTGGTTGTAGGGGCGATCTTTGATGGTCGCCCCGGGGCAGGCATCAACGCCTGCCCCGGCACGACGGTCATGACCGCTTGCTGCGGATCTCCTCCAGCATCGCCACGATCTGGTCCATGCGCTGCTCGAGCGACATCAGCCGGTCCTCGATGGAGGGCGGTGGCGCCGTCTCCGGTTCGGGTCGGGCGTCCTCGGGCACGAGGGTGATCGAGAAGCGGTAGAGGGCGCGTTCGGCCTCGCCGGCGCTGCGCATGTCGACGTCCGTCGGTACCACCCGCTGCTCGCCCTCATCGGGGATGCGGAGCGTGAGCGGGCGCGTCTCCAGCAGCGTCGTGATCAGGTCGCGGTCGCCGGAGCCGCGGGCGATAAGCACGAGCGTCACGGTTCCCGCGGCGGCGTCGTGGCGGAGCGAGGTGACGCGCACGGCCTGGTCGTTGAGGAAGACGAACTCGGGTCCTGCCATAACTGATGTGTCCTCGTATGCATGACATCCCAAGGGCTCGCTCCGCTTCTCGCCCTCCGGGCTCGGCCGTGCCGATGATCCTGCGGAGCAGGCGAATCGTGTCGAGGGATCCCCAACGACGCCTACGGCGTCGATGACGCGTGCTCGGTAGGCTGGTTACCATCCGGGCGTCCGTTGTCGCCCGTATCATATCGATGCTTCGCATCGATGGGAAATCCCTGGCCGAGCCGCAGGCGAGAAGCGTAAGCGGGCCTTTGACAAGCTCGGAATGACAGGACTCCCCGCGCCCTTGCACCCGGCATCGCTTCTCGAATGGGCGCCGGGATCGGCGGTACAATCCTGCCAGTCTGCATGAGATCACATGCCCGGTGGCGATCCCGGATGATCGTGCGATCGATGATAGTTGGTAGACGTGGTCATCTTCCCCCTCCTCAGCACCGTCATCGCCTTCATGTGCGCCGTCGTGATCGGTCGCGACGCGATCCACCGTCCGCGCCCGGACAAGGTCATCTGGGCGATCGCCTTCCTGATGTTCGCGCTCGCCGCGGGCGCGGACGCCGCCGGGCGGGAGCTCGGCTGGTCGACGTGGCTGGCGAAGCTCTACTACGCGACCGGCCCGGCCCTGGTGGTGATGTACCTCGCGATCGGCGAGCTCTACCTGCTCTTCCCGGCCAGGATGCGGCGGTACGGCATCGGCCTGACCGCCATCGCCACCGCGTTCTGGCTCTCGCTGGTGATCGGCGCGCCGATCGACCAGGCCCGGCTGGCCGCCGACGGCTGGGAGGCGATCGACCGCGATGGCTTCATGACCGTCGTCACGATCGTCATCAACTCGGTGAGCACGCTGATCATCGTCGGCGGCACCGGCTACTCCATCTGGCACTTCGCCCGCAAGGGCATCATGCGCAACCGGATGATCGGCTGCGCGCTGATCCTCGTCGGCACGCTCGCCGTGGCGGCGGGCGGCAGCCTGACGCGCCTCGGGCACTACGAGTACCTCTACATCGCGATGTCGATCGGGATCGCGCTGATCTTCCTCGGCGTGCTGCAGACGCGCCGGCCGGACCGCGCGGCCGCCCGGGAGGGGGCGCATACCACAGAGGTCGCCACCCGGCCCGCGCCGGTGGCCGCGGCTGTTGAGGCCGAGGCGTACCCGGCCTCCGCCGGGCCGGCGCTCGCGTTCGTCGACGAGCTGCTGCGGCAGGAGCCGGAGGAGGTGGCGCGGGTCTGCGCCGAGTGGAGCGTGCCGGCGCAGGAGGGCGCGACGTTCTCCCGCGCCGACGCGCGGGGCGCCTGGGCGTTCCGGCTCGCGCTGACGCCGGAGAGCCAGCGGCGGTTCGATGCGCTGCCCGTCGCCGCGCGGCGGCAGCTGGCGACGCTCCACGCCGAGGTGCTGACCTGGCAGGGAGGGCGGCCGCTGCCCGCGCCGGAGCCGGCGGGCGTGCCCGAGCGGGCGCTGCGCATCGAGCAAAAGGCGGCGGGCCAGTGACCGGCCTGGACGCCGTGATGGCCGAGCTTGAACGCCTCGCCAGCCCGCAGATCGCGACGATCTTCCTGCGGCGCCAGCCGGCGGCGCGTGTCCTCGGGGTGCGCTATGGGGACATGGCGAAGGTCATCAAGCGGTTCCGGCGCGATCCCGCGCTGGCGGTCCCGTTGTGGGAGACCGGCTTCTTCGAAGCACGCCACGTTGCCTGCGCGATCGTCGATCCGGCCGACGTGACCGAGGCGCGGATCGACGCGTGGATCGAGGAGGTCGACTTTCCGCTCACGGCGGACGACCTCGCCGGAGTCGTGGCGCGCACGCCGTTCGCCGCCCGCAAGCGCCGGCAGTGGACGGCCCGCGACGAGGAGTTCGTACGGCGGACGGGGTACTGCCTGGTCCAGCTGGCGGCAAAGGATGCCGCCGATCCCGTCTCCGACGAGGAGCTGCTCGGTCACCTCAGCACCATCGAGCGGGAGATCCACGGCTCGGCGAACTGGGCGCGAGAGACCATGAACGAGGTGCCGATCGCGATCGGGCACCGCGCGGAGCACCTGCACGCGCCGGCGCTGGCGACGGCTCGTGCCTATGGCGCGATCAGCGTCTTCCACGGCGACAAGACGCAATGCACGATCACGGATGCGGTCAAGAAGCTTGCCGATCCGCCGCGGCGGCCTGCCGGAAAACGCGGCATGACTCACGCAAGATAACCTTGTCCGCAAAGACAGGCATCGGGTAGTATCGCTTTCGATACGTTGTATCGCGCAGGAGTTCTCGCCGGCGCCCGCCGGCCTGGTGAGGGACTGTTCGCCTTGACAGCCCCTTTTGCGCTTTCAGGCTGTTCATCCAACACCACCTGTCCGAGGAACGCATCCTGGTCGCCGAGGAGCCATCGCGGTCGCACGTAATATGCGATGTCCGCGACGTTCTCCCCGCGTAGGCGCGCACGGCGATGCCGAGGCTGGGCGCGCGACGTGCCGCGCGATCGCAGTTCTACCCGTCGATGACACGACGCACCAAGGACCGGGAGGATCGGTGGACATCAACAGCCTGATGCAGCCAAATCCTGCCCTTGTGCTCCTCGTGGTCGCGCTCGCCGCGCCGCTGGTCGTCGCCCTCGGGGGCGCATGGCGGAGCGAGCTGGTCGGCAAGGTCGCGATCGTCATGACCGGCGCGGCGTTTGCGACGGCGATCTGGACCTGCTTCGTCGACGATGCTACGTTCGATGTCGCCTGGGCGTCGACGTGGGACCTCCGTTTCACGCTCGTGCTGGATGGCCTCGCCCGCCTCTACGCGTTGCTGGCGACGGGGATCGGCTTCTTCGTCGTCGTCTACGCGTTCTCGTATATCCCGCTCCATCTGCACCACGATCACCGGCCGCTCGACGAGCAGACGCGTTTCTTCGGCTTCCTGCTGCTGTTCATGGGCGCGATGGTCGGGCTCGTGATGGCGCAGGACATGATCCTGCTCTTCCTCTTCTGGGACCTGACCGCGATCGCGTCGTACTTCCTCATCGGTTACGACCGGGGCGAGGAGGAGTCGCGCAGCTCGGCGATGATGGCGCTCTTGGTAACGGGCATCAGCGCCGTGCTGGTGATGATCGGCGCGGTCATCCTCGGCAACGAGCTGGGCACCTACAACCTCGGCCGGATCTTCTCGAGCGCCACGCCCGAGCGCGGCATCGGCATCGCGGCGCTGCTGGTCACGGTCGGCGCGCTGGCGAAGAGCGCGCAGGTGCCGCTGCATTTCTGGCTGCCACGAGCGATGGCCGCGCCGACGCCGGTGTCGGCCTACCTGCACTCGGCGGCGATGGTCGCGGCCGGCGTCTTCCTGATCGGCCGCATGTACCCGCTGATCTCTCTGTTCGACTGGCTGCTGGATGGTCTGCTGGTGATCGGCTACGCCTCGCTGGTCGTCGGCGGGGTGCTGGCGCTGACACGGCAGGTGCTGAAGCAGGTGCTGGCCTACTCGACGATCTCCCAGTACGGCTACGTGGTCGTCATGTTCGGCCTCGGGGGCGAGAAGGGCGTCGCGGGGGCGACCTTCTACGTGCTGGCGCACGCGCTGGTGAAGAGCGCGCTCTTCCTGACTGCCGGCGCGGTGACCGAGGCGACCGGCAAGAAGCACCTCGCGGATCTCGGCGGGCTTTGGCGGCGGATGCCGCTGCTGGCGTTCGGCAGCGGCCTGGCGGCGGCGGGGCTGATCGCGCTGCCGCTGACGATCGGCTTCTTCAAGGACGAGCTCTTCTTCGCCGCGGCGTACGAGCACGGGACCGGCTACGCCGTCCTCGCGGTGCTTGGCGCATCGCTGACGTTCACCTACATCGCCCGCTTCTGGACGACCATCTTCCTCGGCCGCGAGAACGTGGCGCCGAAGGCGATCCCCGGCACGCTCGTCTGGCCGGTGGTGGTGCTCGGCGTTGCCACGCTGATCGGCGGGCTGTGGACGGCGCCGGCGATCTGGCTGGTCGAGCACGCGGCGACCGTCTCGGCCGGGATGGACGTCCACCTGCACATCGCCTATCACCTCGACACCCGGCCCGAGAACGTGATGGCCGTCGCGACCTGGCTGACCGGGACTGCCTTGCTGGTCTCGCGGCCGGTCTGGCTCCCGGCGGCGATCGCGGCCGCGCGCCTCGGCGAGAAGCTCGGCCCGGCGCGCGCCTATTACGAAGGGCTGCGGCTCCTGAACCGCGTCTCGGACGCCATCCATACCTTCGAGGTGCGCGACCTGCGGAGCCGCGTGGCGACGATCCTGGTGCCGGCCGGCGTGCTCGTCGGCGTGGCGGTGATCGTCACGCCGAACAGCGATGCCTTCCACGTGGGATCGCTGGCCCGGAGCGACATCCCGCTCATCACGATGATCGGCGCGACGCTGGTGAGCGCGCTGGTCGTCACGATCGTGCGCGACCATTTCCGCCTCGCGCTCTCCCTCTCGGCCGTCGGCTTCAGCCTGGCGGTGGTCTACGCGCTGCTCGGCGCGGCCGATGTCACGCTGGTCGCGATCGTGGTCGAGACGATCTTCTCGGTGCTGTTCATGGGCATGCTGGCGCTCATGCCGCGGCCGATCCTGCGCTACGAGACGGCGGTCCGTGGCGCCCGGCGGCTCGTCCGGCGTGATGTCGTGATGGCAGTGATCGCCGGAGCGATGGCCTTCTTCGTCGTCTGGGGCGCCCTGTCGCAGCCGGCGCCGTCGACCGAGGTGATCGAGGCGCACCAGATGCTGACGCCCCTTGCTCACGGCAAGGACATCGTGACCGTCATCCTGGCGGACTTCCGTGGCTTCGACACGATGGGCGAGATCACGGTCATCGCGCTGACGTTGCTCGGGATCATGAGCCTGCTACGCAGCGGGAGGTTGCGCTGATGCCGATGGCCAACTACCGCCGCAACGCCGGCATGCTCCAGAGCGCCGCGCGCATCCTGCTCGTCCCGAGCTTCGTCATCGCCCTGGCGGTCATGTTCAAGGGCTATGGCGATGTGGGTGACGGCTTCTCGGCCGGCGTGATCGCCGCGCTCGGCGCGCTGCTGCAGGGGCTCGCCTTCGGCGCCGAGGAGCTCGACCGCATCCCCGTGATCCGCTATGCCTCGATTGGCACCTTTGTCGGGCTGACGATCGCGCTGGGCACGGCGTTCTTCCCGTTGCTCACGGGCGACCCGATCCTCCTCCACTGGCCGCGCGCCGGCGAGGACGTCGTGCACTTCGGCGTGCTGGAGTTCATCACGCCGGTGCTGTTTGACGTCGGCGTCTTCCTGGTCGTCTACGGCTTCTGCGTCGGCGCCGTCCACGCCATCGCCCGCGAGCAGGAGCGGCAGGTCCGGGATCGCGAGCGGGCCCGCAAGGCGCGCGGCGCGGAGCGCCCGACCCTGGCCGAGGAGCCGCTGGAGGTGGCGGAGTGACGATCCTGTTCTCGCTCGCCATCGCCTTCCTCTTCGCCACGGGCGCCTACCTGATGCTCAAGCGCGACCTGATCCGGCTCATCGCCGGGATGGTGCTGATCGGCAATGCGGCGAACCTCTTCATCATGGCCTCCGGCCTCCGGCGCGGCGTGACGCCGATCCTGCCGCTCGACCAGCGGGCCGCGGACCCGCTGGTGCAGGCGATGGTGCTCACCGCGATCGTGATCAGCTTCGCGGTGGGCGCGCTGGGGCTGGCGCTGGTCTACCGCGTCTATGTCTCGCACTACTCCGTCGACCTCTCGCGCATCTCGGCCGCGGAGGAGCAACAATCCGAGCAGGAGGAGTCGGCCGGCAGCGGATTCGATGATGAGGCCGAGGATGACACCGATGGCGAGCGCCAGCGCGACGCGGAAGACGAGGTGGTGACCGTATGATTGCCCTTCCGCTCATGATCCTCTGGTTCGGCGGCGTCGTCATGGCGCTGCTCGACGGCACCCGCAAGCCGTCGGGCTGGCTCGCGGTCGGCATCCTGGCGGCCGGCTTCGTGGCGACCGCCGCGCTCGGCGTCGAGGTGTACGACAAGACCAGCGTCGAGATGGCGGTCGGCGGCTGGCCGCAGGGCGTCGGCATCACGCTGCGCGTCGACACGCTGAGCATCATCTTCGCCCTGCTGTCGCAGGGCGTGCTCCTGGCGTCGCTCATCTACGAGGTCGTCAACGGCGTCGGCGCGCGCATCTACCCCGCGCTCGTGATCTTCATGGGCGTCGGCCTGACGGGCCTCTTCTTCACCGGCGACGCGTTCAACTTCTACGTCTTCTTCGAGATCTCGATGATCTCGGCCTACGTGCTGGCCAGCTACGGCGAGACGCCGCGCCAGTTCCGGACGGCATTCATCTTCGTCGTCGTCAACCTGCTCGGGTCGGTGCTCTTCCTGATCGGCATCGCCGCGATCTATCACACCACCGGCTTCCTCGACATGGTGCGGATCCGCGAGCAGATGCCGCTCATCGACGAGAACCCGGCGATCCTCTCGGCGACGATCATCTTCGTGGCGTTCTGCACGAAGCTGGGGCTCTTCCCGTTCCACTTCTGGCTGCCGGCGGTCTACACCGGCACCCGGCCGTCGGTGGCGGCGATCCTCAGCGGCGCGCTGGCGAACATCGGCTCCTATGGCCTGATCCGCTTCGGCGCCGACATCTTCCCGCGCGAGCTGCGGGAAGCCTCCGAGGTGCTGCTCTGGCTGGGCGCCATCAGCATCATCTACGGCGGCGTGCAGGCGGTCGCCCGCCACGCGACGAGCGAGGTGCTCGCCTACTCGGCGATCGGCCAGGTGGGGTACATCCTGATCGCCCTGGCGCTCGGCGGGCCGGCCGGGTACGCGGCGGCCGTGCTCTACACGGTGATCAACAGCGCGAACAAGACGCTGCTCTTCCTCTCCGGCAGCCTGCGCGGCTGGCTGGTGGGCGCGGCGTTCGCCGTCGGGGCCTTCTCGGTGGCGGGCGTGCCGCCGGCGGGCGGCTTCTTCGGCAAGCTGGCGCTCTTCCGGGTCGGCGTCGACGAGCACCGGCCCTGGATCGTGGCGCTGGTCTTCCTCGGCGGCGCCCTGTCGTTCGTCTACATGTTCCAGCTCTACCGGCGCCGGACCGCCGAGGTGGGCACGCCGGATACCAGCCCGGTCGGCGCGCAGGTGCTGGTCGTCGTGCTGGCGCTCGTGGTGCTCGCGCTCGGTGTCTTCCCGGAGCCGCTGCTGGGGATGACGCAGCGCGCGGCGGACGCGCTGCCGGTGGTGAAACTGCCATGATCCTGCTGATCGGCCTGCTGCTCGGCTCCACCGCCGTCTTCGCGATGATGGTCGCCAGCTTCAGCTGGCAGAACCTGGTGCTCGGCTTCGCGATCGCGTCGGCGCTGACCTGGATGTTCCGCAAGCAGGTGATCCCGAAGCCGCTGCCGCCGAACGACCTGGCGGCGCATCTGGTCATCTATTCGCCGAAGCTGGCGTGGTATCTCTTCGTCGACATCATGAAGGGCACGTGGATCATGATCCTGACGACGCTCGGGCTCCGGCCCCTCAACAAGCCCGGCATCGTCCGCATCCCGCTGCACACCCACTCGCCCTTCGGCGTCGGGCCGGTCGGCTATTTCATCACGCTCTCGCCCGGCTCGTTCATGGTCGACATCGACTGGGACGAAGGCGTGATGCTCGTGCACGTCATCGACGCCAGCGATCCCGACCAGGTTCGCAAGGACGCGGAGAAGTACTACAAGCTGTGGGAGTACGGCCGCCATGTGCCGCTGCCGTGGATGTCGCCTGAGGACAAGGAGCGGACGCCCGATGCATGAGATCGTGTACTACGCCGCGATGATCTGGATGATCGGGCTGTTCTGCGTCTGCGTCGTCATGATCGTCCGCGCCAAGTCGAGCCTCGTGCGGGTGCTCGCGCTCGACACGCTGACGCTGGTGCTCGTCGCCCTGCTGGTGGTGTACTCGACCACCACCAAGACCTCGTACTACCTCGACTCCGCGGTCGTGCTGGCGTTGATCTCGTTCATCTCGGTGATCGCGGCGGCCCGCTATCACGCCGAACGGCGGTTGTTCTAGCCATGAAAGCGTACCTCTACGATGCGGCGCTGATCCTCTCCGTCGCGGTGATGACCCTCGGCGTCATCGGCATCTGGCGGATGCCGGACATCTATACCAAGCTGCACGCGGCCAGCAAGGCCGTCTTCCTCGGCGTCGTCGTGCTCGCCCTGAGCTCGACCGTGATCGCCGAGGGCGCGATGGTCTACCGCGCCGTGCTCGTCAGCGCCATCGTCGTCATCACGACGCCCCTCTCGTCACACGTCATCGGGCGCGCGGCCTACCTCATGCAAGAGCGCATGGAGACGCCCGGCGCGGTCGACGAGTCCGGCAGCAACCTCAAGGACGAACGGCCGACCTGGCGCCTGTAGCGCCCCGCCGCGCGTAGATCACAGCAGAAGACTGGCACTCCTCGTTGACGAAGGGAGCTTCCCGTGACGATGGCGGCCGTGCCGGGTGTGGAGCGCGCATCCGACTTCTCGACCCTGGAGGTCCTCGACGGCTACCTGCCGATCGAGGACTATGGCCTGATCGGTGACTGCAACACCGCCGCGTTGATCGGCCGCGACGGCACGATCGCCTGGCTGTGCGCGCCGCGCTTCGACTCGCGCCCGGTCTTCGGCGAGATTCTCGATCGCCAGCGGGGCGGCGGCTTCCGCATCGACGCCGGACCCGTCCGCGGCGCGCGCCACCGCTACGTGGGCGACACGCCCATCCTCGTCACCGAGCTGATCGTCGACGACGGCACCCTCCGCATCACCGACCTGATGCCGATGCGCAACGGGGCCGACCTGAGCATGGAGGGCGTGGCCGACACCGGCGAGTTGTTGCGCTGCGTCGAGATCGTCGAGGGCAAACTGACCGTCCACGCCCTGCTGACGCTCTGCGACGGCTGCGCGCCGGAGCGCCATCCGAACGGCACCCGCCTCCGCTCGCCGCGGCATCCGGATCTCGAACTGGTGATCGAGTGCTCGCGCGACATGGACGGCGCGGAGGGCGAGTGGACGCTCGCCCAGGGCGAATCGGTCTCCTTCTGCCTGCGCTGGAACGGCGGCACCGGCGCCTCGTCGGTCGATGCGCCGGTCGCGGCGGTGACGAACACGATCGAGGCCTGGCTCGGCTGGCTGCGCGCCTTCTCCTACGACGGCCCGCACCACCGCTTCGTCCGCCGCTCGGCGATCACGGCCAAGCTGCTCGACTACCTGCCCTCCGGCGCCCTCGTCGCCGCCCCGACCTCCTCGCTGCCGGAGCAGATCGGCGGCGAGCGGAACTGGGACTATCGCTACGTCTGGGTGCGCGACGCGGCGTTCACCGTCAACGCCCTGCGCCGGATCGGGCTCGACCAGGAGGCGTGGCAGTTCCTGAACTGGGTGCTGTCGCTGGCGCGCGGGCCGAAGATCAATGTGATGTACACGCTCGACGGGCACTTCGAGATACCGGAGCACCTCGACCCGGACCTCTCCGGTTACCGCAACTCCCGCCCCGTGCGCTGGGGCAACGCCGCCGCCGACCAGATCCAGAACGACGTCTATGGCGAGCTGGTCGACTGCGCGTTCCAGTGGTCGAACCGCGGCGGGCTGGTCAACGACGAGCTCTGGCACCGCCTGCGGGGGCTGGTCAACCAGGCGGCGAGACGGTGGCGCACGCCGGACGCGGGCATCTGGGAGGTGCGCACGCCCGGCCGGGTGCAGACCTACTCGGCCGGCATCTGCCACGTCGCCGTCGATCGCGGCGCGCGGCTGGCGCGGCGGTTCGGCCTGGCGGGCGACGTCCAGCACTGGGAGCGGACGGCCCGGCAGATCCAGCAGACGATCCTTGACGACGCCTGGGACGACGACCGGCAGTACCTGACGCAGGTGATCCGGACGACGGGCGAGCAGGGGCAGTCCGGCGATCTCGATGCCGCGGTCCTGGGCCTGCCGATCCGGCGGGTGCTCCCGGCGCGGCATCCGAAGGTCGTGCGGACGACGCAGGCAATCGACGAGCAGCTCAGCGCGGGCGGCGGCCTGCTCTACCGGTACATCCCGGAGGCGTCGCCGGATGGCCTGGCGGGCAACGAGGGCGCGTTCCTGCTCTGCAGCTTCTGGATGATCGACAACCTGACGCTGCAGGGGCGGCTGCAGGAGGCGCTGGACCGCTTCGACCGCATGTGCGCGCGGACGAACGCGCTCGGCCTGCTGCCGGAGGAGATCGATCCCGGCACCGGGCGCTTCCTCGGCAACTTTCCGCAGGCGTTCAGCCACATCGGGCTCATCTCGAGCGGCGTCAGCCTCGGCCAGGCCCTCACGCAGCGGCAACAGGCCGGCCGGCGGTAGCCCCGCACCTCGTGTGCGGGGTCCGTTCGCGACATCGGCGATCCTCGATCCCCACACGCGTTCGCCCCGGTAGCGTCGGCTCTCGTGGCCGGCGTCTGTTCGCCACAACGGCGTTTGGATGCTGGAAAGGCTCTTCGCCCCGGTAGCGCCGGGGCTTGTACCCGGCGTCGCCTTGCCCACCCGCCACGTCACGACGGATGAACGGCCTCGCCCGTCCTGTCCGCGGCACGACGGCCCCGTCGGGAAAGGCTCGCTTCGCACCTCGCCCTTTGGGCTCGGCCGGGGGATCGCACGCGCCCAGACACCCCCATCGGCACCCATCTCACGCGCGTTCAATCCCTCCCCCGCCGCTCGCCACCACTACCC
>DATLHE010000292.1:0-2586 GCA_035540335.1 Thermomicrobiales bacterium
CTCTTGCCCTTTCCCCGCCCCTTTGCTAGCATGCACCCACACAGGTTGTCAGACGTCTTACAAGGCTTGGGGTGCGCGTGAGCTACTCGCTGCGCCGCGAAGAGCTTTCCCGGTCCATCCAGGAGAGCGTCAAGCGGTACATCATCGATCACCAGCTCAAACCCGGTGACGCCATGCCCGCCGAGTCCGAACTGGCGCGCCAGCTCGGCATCAGCCGCGCCTCGCTGCGCGAGGCGATGAAAGTCCTCCAGACCCTCGGCGTCATCGAGACCCGCCACGGCGCCGGCACCTTCGTCGGCACCTACTCGCTCAACACCCTGCGCGACGGCCTCGCCTTCCGCATCCGCGTCGAGCAGCAGCAGGGCGTCCCGGTCACCCAGGACATGCTCGACCTGCTCGACCTGCGCGAGACGCTCGAATGCGCCCTGCTCAACCGCCTCGCGCCCACCATCACCCCCGACCACATCGCCCATCTGCGCGAGCTCTGCGACGCGATGGACGCCGCAGCCGCGCGCGGCGACGCCTACAAGCTCGTCGACTGGCGCTTCCACCGGGCGCTCTACGAGCCGTTTGGCAATGAGTTCACCCTGCAGTTCATGGAGGCGCTCTTCGGCGTCTTCCAGGAAGTCCGCGAGGAGCAGGCGCCTCGCGAGCGCCTCATCGAGGTCGCCACGCAACACCGCGAGATCGTCGACGCCCTCGCCCGCCACGACGGTCCCGCGGCCGCCGACGCCATGAGCCGCCACTTCGGCGGCATCCTCGACGCCGTTCACCAGCGCGGAGGCACCGCCGCCCCCGTATCCGACGCCGCCACATCGTGAAAGGAGCGCTCGCACCGGGGCCCTGAGATCACGAACGATGACGCACCACAGTCGTCCGTATCCGAGGAGGATTCCGTACATGAGTAGACGACGTTCCAGCCCAACCATCATGCGCTGGTTGTTGATGTCCTTCGTCGCCGTCGCCGTCGCGTTCCCCGGCGCCGTCGGCGCCCGCCAGGCGGCCGGCGAGCAGGTCCTGACCGGCGGCTTCGACGTCGGTCCGGGCGGCTGCCCCGAGTGCTTCAACCCGCTGCAGGCGGGCGCCGGCTTCACCTGGCTGGAGAAGTACTTCTCCACCCTCGTCCTCTACGATGTCGACTACACCGCCATCCAGGGCGAGCTCGCCGAGAGCTGGGAAGCCTCCGCCGACGGCCTCCAATACACCTTCAAGCTGCGCGACGGCGTGACGTGGCACGACGGCGAGCCGTTCACCTCGGACGACGTCAAGTTCACCATCGACCTCGCCAAGAACCCCGACAGCGCCAGCTGGATCGGCGAGAAGTTCATCGGCGTCAAGGAGGTCCAGACCCCGGACCCGCTGACCGCCGTACTCGTGCTCGAGGAGCCGAACGCCGCCATCGTCGACGCCCTCACCTTCCTCGTCATGCTGCCGCAGCATGAGCTGGCCGACATCGCGCCGGCCGAGCTGGTGGAATCCGACTGGTGGCGCACCACCCCGATCGGCACCGGCCCCTTCAAGTGGTCGAAGTACGAATCGGGCCAGTACGTCGAGCTCGTCGCCTACGACGACTACTGGCGCGGCCGGCCGAAGCTGGACCGCATCGTCAACCGCCTGTTCCCCGAGGCCGGCAGCGCGGTGCTCGCGCTCCGCTCCGGCGAGATCCAGTTCACCTACCTGACCAGCGACGAGGCCGCCTCTCTCGAAGGCGAGCAGAACCTCAAGGTCATCGCCGGGCCGTCGCAGGTCGCCAACTACATCGGCTTCGACACGACCGAGGAGCGGTTCGCCGATCCCCGCATCCGCCAGGCGTTCATGTACGCGATCGACCGGGCGGCGATCGTCGACCAGCTCTACGGCGGGCAGGCGCAGATCATCTCCTGCATCTTCTCCAACGAGGCCTATGTGCCCGAGGGTCTGAACGACTACGCCTACGACCCGGACAAGGCCAAGCAGCTGCTGGACGAAGCCGGCTGGGCGGACCTGACCGACGGTCAGCCGATCGAGATCATCACCTACTACAGCGATCAGCTCTCGAACGACGTGCTCGTCACCTTCCAGCAGTACCTCGCCGATATCGGCATCGACGTCACCATCCGCGCGGTCGACCCGACCACGTTCAACGATGAGACGAAGGTGCCGGACACGTGGTCGCTCTTCTTCGGCGGCGGTGGCAACGGCCCCGATCCGGACGTCACCCGGCCCTACTTCCTGTCGAGCGCGGTCCCGCCCCAGGGCGTCAACCGCGGTCACTACAGCAACCCGCAGATGGACGAGCTCTACACGAGCGGGCAGCAGGAGAACGACCCCGAGGCCCGCGCGGCGATCTACCAGGACGCCTGCAAGCTGCAGAACGAAGAGCAGCCGTGGGGCTTCATGTGGGTCGCGCAGCGCTTCGGCGCCGTCTCCACGGACGTCGAGAACTTCGTCTGGACCCCGGGTCCGGGCGGCGGCCGCTACTACGACGCCGCCGAGACCTGGTCGATCGCGGCGCCGTAGTTTCAAGATGCAGGGGAGTGGGAGATGCACTCCCCTGCAATCCGTACAACCCGGAAACAACCAACCGTCATCCTGAGCTTGTCGAAG
>DATLHE010000293.1:0-4255 GCA_035540335.1 Thermomicrobiales bacterium
TTGACGCCATCCTGGCCGACATGCTCAACACACCTGAGCGGGACAGGCTCCCGCACTGGCGATATCGCGAGCTCATCATGGCGGTGATGAAGCGAGAGGGGCCGGTCGAGATGATGAAGCCCGGCGACCTCGACCCGCTGAGGGAGACGAAGGAATGAGTCGCAAGGGTGAGTGGGATCATTACTCCCAAGGCCCCGTGCGCACGCGCGAGCGGGTCGCGGCAGCAATCGCCTGCGCCGTGCTGCTCGCCATCTTCGTGGTGGGCCTGATCGAGATCATCTGACGGAACCCCCACCGCCCGGCGTTCCCCGCGCCGGGCACCCCTTCCCCTGTACGACCACTCATGTCATAATGAAGCGGTAGTCTGGCGCCACCCTTGACGACGTTGGCTTTGCCATGCGCCACGGGGCCACCATGCCGGACGACCTCCCCAAGCTGACAACCAAACAGAGCGATCGCTGCGTGACAACCTCCATGCACGCCCGGAACCCCCATGCACGCGGTCGTGTGTGATGCCATGTGGGGCAAAGACGCGTTCGGGCGCGCCGTGTCGCAACCAGCCGGTCACGGGCTCCGAGCGATGCCGGATGCATGGCGGCAAGACGCCGCGTGGTATGGCGCTCCCCCAGACGACACACGGGCGCTACTCACGGCACCTCCCGGTGCGGCTGTCCGAACGATACCGCGAATCCCAGCACGACCCCGACCTGCTCAACCTGCAACACGAGATCGCCTTGACCGATGCCAGGATCACCGAGTTGGTCGAGCGCATCGACGTGGATGGCGCGGGTCAACTCTGGCAGGGGCTTGGGTATGCGTACGGAGAGCTGAAGACGGCGCACGACGACGACGATCCCGAGGCGTTGGAGATCTCCATCCGGCGGATCGGCCAGTTGATTCACCGGGCACAATCAGACACCGAAGCGTGGGACGAGGTGGTGCCTCTCGTGGAGCAGAGGCGAAAACTGGTCGATTCCGAGAGCAAGCGGCGCGTCCAGATGCAGCAGATGATCACCGCCGATCAGGCCGTGACGCTGGTTGCCGCGCTCACGGATGCGGTGCGGCGCCATGTCGATGATCCCGGCGTCCTTGCTGCCATCGCCGCCGAGTTTGATCGCCTCCTTACGCGACCAGGTGCGGATCGGCTTGTTGCCGTATGAGCAACAGATCGGCGATGAGCCCGAGCAGCGCAGCCTTATCGACTTTGTGCGCTCGGTCTTTCCCCGGTATAGCGCGTCGTGGCATCACACGATGATCGCGGAGCATCTCGAGCGAATCGAACGCGGCGAATTGACCCGACTCATCATCACCATGCCGCCGCGCCATGGGAAGTCGGAACTGGCATCCGCGAACTTCCCGGCGTGGTATCTGGGCCGCAATCCCGACAAGCGCATCATTGCCTGCTCTAACACGGCGCGGCTGGCGAATCGGTTCTCGCGCCTTGCCCGCAACAAGATGCGGCACTATCGCTGGGCCTTCCCCAAGGTGCGTCTGGCCGACGACCAAGCCAACATCGAATCGTGGGACTTGCAGGGCTTCCGGGGTGGGTACATCGCCGCTGGTATCGGTGGCCAGGTGACGGGATTTGGTGCGGACCTGATCCTCGTGGATGACCCGGTGAAATCCGCGGACCAGGCCGACTCCGAGACGTACCGGGAGAACACCTGGGAGTGGTACACGGAAACCCTGCGCACTCGACTGGAGCCCGGCGGCGCCATCGTCGTGATCGGCACGCGCTGGCACGAAGACGACCTCATTGGCCGCCTGCTGACCGGAGGCGAGGACTGGACGGTGTTGCACCTGCCGGCGATTGCCGATGATGGCGCGGCGCTGTGGCCGGCTCGATGGCCGCTTGCCGAGCTTGACGCCATCCGACGCAGCGTCGGCAGCCGGGCGTGGACCGCGCAGTACCAAGGCCGGCCCGTGCCGGCCACCGGCGGCATCCTCAAACGTCACTGGTTCCGCTTCTGGCAGTACGCCGGCCAATCCCTGCCGCCGGTCGAATGCACCGTCGACGGCCGCACCTACGCGCATCCCGTCATGGACCTGCCGGGCTTCTTCGACCACCAGCTGCAATCGTGGGATCTCAGCTTCAAGGAGACGAAGGCCGGCTCCTACGTCGTCGGCCTCACCGCCGGCGTGCTCGGCGCGCAGTGCTACCTGCTCGATCGCTACCGCGAGCGCACGGACTTCCCCGGCACCGTCGCCGCCTTTCTCGCCATGACGCAACGCTGGCCCGATGCCGCGGTGAAGCTGGTCGAGGACAAGGCGAACGGGCCGGCGCTGATGGATACGCTGCGGGCGAAGGTGCCGGGCATCGTCGCCGTCTCGCCGGACGGCACGAAGGAGGCCCGCATGCACGCGGCGTCGCCGTTCGTGGAGGGCGGCGGCCTCGTGCTGCCGCATCCGCGCATCGCGCCGTGGGTGACGGAGTTTCTGGACGAGGTGACGGCGTTCCCGCTGGCCGCGCACGATGACCAGGCGGACGCACTGTCGCAGATGGTACGACGGGTGGCGGCGTCGCAACGGAGCGGCATGACCCAGGCCCTTGCCTCGTGGTTCAGCGAGTTGGAGTAGCCAATGGCCTTCGAGCGGGTACGGACCGCCCTCGGCGCCGCAGTCGCCGCCTACAGGAGTTACCAGATGCCGGAGACGCCGGAGACCCTTAACCAACGCTACGCGCAACGATGGGCCTACTACGACGGCACGGCGTTCAACGCCGCATGGAAGCGCAAGGGCGTCTTCCGCGACCAGCGCGTCTACCGCCAGACCCGCCTCGTCTACAAGCACATCGCCGGGATGGGGAACTTCTACGCCGCGACCGTCTACCAGGGCAACCTGCCGACCGATGGGCTGCGCTTGCCGGACGGCTCGCGCGGCGCGATCCCGATCGACCCCCAGACCGGCGACAAGGCCAACGACGCGGCCGTCTTGACGGCGACCGCCGAGCACTGGAACCGCTGGAACTGGCAACAGGGGATGACGCTGCGCCCGCTCAACGCCTCGGTGCTGGGCGACAGCATGACGGAGCTGATCGACGACACGGCGCGGCACGCCGTCTCGCCCGCTCTCATCTGGCCGGGGCACGTCGTCGACATCACGCTCGATGCCGTCGGCAACGTCAAGGCGCACACGCTGGAATACCTCATCACCCGCGAGGAACGCGGGCAGGAGGTGACGTTCCGGTTCCGCAAGGAGGTCGACGGGCAGGCGTTCCGCTACTACCGCGACGACCGGCCGTGGAGCGACCCGGACGGGCACGGCGAGTGGGAGCAGGAGAACCCGTACGGCTTCGATCCGGCGATCTGGGACCGGCACAAGGTCGTCTGGGACGCCGAGACCGGCACGCTGTCGGTGCGGGGCCTGCCCGCGATGGAGGACACGCGGCAGGCGTTGAACGAGCTCAACTCCATGCTGTCGCACGCGATGGACTACCAGACCAAGCAGTTCGCGGCGCCGATCTTCGTCCGGGGCGGGGCCAACAGCGCCCAACTGCCGGATGCCGACCGGGAGCGCCTGAACATCTACGAGGTGGGCGCGGACGGCGGGGCGGACATCATCCAGTTCGACGTCGGCAAGACGCTGGAGATGCTCCAGTGGGTCAAGGACGGCATCCTCGAAGAGAACCCGGAGGCGTCGTTCTACCACGACCTGCGCGAGATGAGCAGCCTCACCGGGCCGGCGGTCGAACGAGCGCTCGGCGATGCCGTCAGCCGCGTCAACCTCGCCCGCGCCGGGTACGACGCCAACAGCGTCAAGCTCTTCCAGATGGCGATCGCCATTGCCGGCTACCGGCTCAACAACGGGGATTGGAAGGAGCCAACGAAACGCGATCGCGTGTTCGCGCCGTTCGACCTTGGCTCGTACAAGGCGGGGCAACTGGACATGACGATCCTCGGGCGGCCCGTGGTGCCGCAGACGGAAGAGGACCGGCTGGACCTGATCGAGCGCAAGGAGCGGCTGCAATTCAAGGACTCGCTGATCGCGCTTGGGTACACCGAGACGGACGCGGACCGCATCATCACCGAGCGTGAGGCGACGGCGCTGCGGCGTGCGGATTTCCTGTAGCTCATAGGGAGAGCGTGACGATGGCAACACTACGGCTGGTACGGGAGAAGGACGGGACGTTCGCTCGACTCGTCATTGCGGAGACCGGTGAACAGGTCTGGGGCGTGTCTGATGTGACGCTCTACGCGGAGCCCGGAACCTTCCCCGAACTCAATATCACGTTGAGCGGCTTCGAGGTCGGCGTCGA
>DATLHE010000294.1:0-5823 GCA_035540335.1 Thermomicrobiales bacterium
AGCTTGCAGGCGCTCGGGGGCGTCGGGGTGGCGGCGCCGGTCGGCTCGCCCGCCGCGACCCCGGTGGTGGCCGTCGAGGCCCCGCCCACGGTCGACCCGCTCGCGGCGAACCTCGAGGAGGCCGCCACGGCCGTCGCCGGCTGCCTCTCCGACGGCAACTACGACACGCTGAACACCATGACCAGCGATCTCTACCGCGGCCAGCTCTTCGGCACCTCCAGCCCGCTCGACGCCGCGACGTTCGCCGAGCTGGCGCCGATGCTGCCGCAGGTCGCCTACCAGATCCTCTCGGTCGAGGACGCCACCGCCAGCGATACCACCGCCACCGCGCTCGTCACCTACGAGATGGCGCACCAGGTCCGCACCAGCACCTGGGAGTTCACCCAGAAGGAGGTCGGCGGCGAGACCGTCTGGATCCTCAACAGCGAGACCCCCGCGGCGCTCACCGTCCCGGCCGGCACGCCATCGCTGGCGGTCCAGATCAAGGGCAACGCCTACACCCTGCCGAAGAACGCCGTCGACGGCCCCGCCGTCGCCCTCCAGGCCACCAACGCCGACAAGGTCGACCACGAGCTGCTCGTCCTGCGCTTCGACCAGGGCGTGACCACCAAGACGCTGCTGGAATCGTCCGGCCCGACCTTCCCCGAGGGCGTCCACTTCATTGGCCAGGCGACCGTCCCCGCCGGCAGCGACGGCACGCTGCTGCTGGCCGGGCTGCAGCCAGGCTCCTACACCATCGTCTGCCTGCTGCCGGACGCCAACGGCACGCCGTACCTCGTCAATGGCATGGAGACGACCTTCACGGTCAAGTAGACGGCACCCGCGTATCCCTCCCGATGGCCACGGCGGCCGATTCGTGCCATCGACGTTCGGTAGGTCCCTGGGATACCAGAACCAACGCGGGCCGGAATGCTCCGGTCCGCGTTTTTCGTGCATTCCGGCGTCTGCCCGGCCCTCCCGGCATGACCTGTGCGGATTCCCCTCGGGCTTGACCGGCAAGGGAGATTCCCGCACACTATCCCGCGTCTCAGAGAAACGGGGCGGCCGCGCCGCCTGATCCCGTCACAACCAAAGGCTCAACGTCGGATGATGTCAGTTCAGGCACGGCCTGAGGAGGAAATCATGTTCCCGGATCACCACGTTTCGCTCCGCTCGCGACTCGCCACCGCCGCCGTGGCCCTCTCGATCAGCCTCACCGGCGCCGGCATCGTCGCCGCCCAGGACGCCACGCCCGCGGGAAACGTCAACTGCGAGGCCCCCCAGATCGCCACCCCGGCCGCGTCGCCCGCCGCCTCGCCGGTCGCCGAAGCCGCCGCGGGGACCGGCGTCGACGATCAAGCAGTCATCGATGAGCTGACGCAGGTGGTCACCACATGCGCGCCGGAGGGCGCCACGAATCTCGAGGTGCACGAGGTCCATGCCTTCGCGGACGGCCGCTACGCCGTGGATTACCAGTACCTGAGCGGCAAGCAGCTCGTCCACCTGATGGACTCCTGGTCGAACCAGACCGGCACCTGGACGCTCGAGAACCGCACGCCGCTCTCGCCGGAGTCCAACGAGGACACCATCACCGCCTCCGTCAAGATCGGCGGCGAGGCCGGGCTCGAGCTCTCGCCCGCCCAGTTCCCGCTGCAGCCGGCAGTCAACTTCCACGTCAACAACCAGGGCGACGCCCCAGTCACGTTCGGTTTCTACAGCGGCCCGGCCGACTTCGACGTCGCCTCGATCACCGGCGTCACGATGGACGCCGTGCCGGACACGCTCAGCCCGCTCGGCAGCTCCACCGTTCCCGGCACGACGGAGCTCGACGTCGTCTTCGAGCAGCTGGATCCCGGCAGCTACGTGATCGTCGTCTTCGACGCCAGCGGCGGCGCCGCCAACGCCGCCCTGGTCACGATCGATGAGCCGGTCGTGATCGAGGTGCCGGACGTCGTCGGCGGCGAGGGCACCGCCACGCCGGCCAGCTAGCCCCGGCAAAACAGCGTGGCCGGGGACATGTCCCGGCCACGCCGTACAATCTATCTACATCGCCCGGCCCTGTGCCGGACGCCCGGGTCCCTGACGACCGTTCGGCTTCCACCCTGCCCCGCATGAATGAAGGAGCCAGGTTCCATGACCACTCAGGGCGCGTTCTCCCGTCTGTGCGACCAGCTTGCCAGCGGCGCCATCAGCCGCCGGGTCTTCCTCGAACGAGCGGCGTCACTCGGCGTCGCCTCCGCCGTCGCACTCTTCTCCGCCAACGCCATCGCCGCCCGCGCCTCCGGCGCCCCGGCGCGCAACGGCTTCGCCTTCTACCAGGGTCAGGACGGCACACCCGCGGCCAGCCCCGTCCCCGGCGCCACCGGCCGCCCGAGCGCCGGCACCGAGGGCCAGACCCGCGGCGCGGGCGGCCAGCTGAAGCTCCTCCAGTGGCAGGCCGTCACCCACCTCATGGCCCACCGCTCCACCGGCACCAAGGACTTCATGGCCGCCGACCTGGTCAACGAGCCGCTGATTCGCTATCTGCCGGACGGCTCGCTCACCCCGAATCTCATCACCGAGGTGCCCTCCGTCGAGAACGGCCTGCTCGCCGAGGACCTCACGAAGGCCACCTTCAAGCTGCTGCCGGGCATCGTCTGGAGCGACGGCGAGCCGTTCACGGCCAACGACATCCGCTTCACCTGGCAGTTCACCACCAACCCGGCCCAGTCGACGATCACCGCCAAGGTCTGGAGCGTCATCAGCGACATCGCGGTCCAGGACGACCTCACCGCGGTCGTCACCTACGGCAGCCCCTCGATCGCCTGGCACGACCCCTTCACCGGCGGTAACAACGGCCACATCTACGCATCGCACGTCTGGAAGGACGACCCGAAGGACACTGCGACCACCGACAAGGTGATGCTCGCCCCAGTCGGCACCGGCCCCTACAAGCTAGAAAACATTACTCCCAATGACCAGGTCACATTCGTCATCAACGACACCTACCGCGAGCCCAACAAGCCCTTCTTCGACCACGTCGAGATCAAGGGCGGTGGCGACCCGGCCGCGGCGGCGCGAGCAGTGCTCCAGACCGGCGAGTACGACTACGCCTGGAACCTCCAGGTCGAGCCGGACGTCCTGGCGGGCATGATTTCGCCTGACGGCCCCGGCCAGTTGATCGTCGAGCAGGGCGCCCAGGAGGAGCGCATCAACATCAACTTCTCCGACCCCAACACCGAGGTCGATGGCCAGCGCTCGGAGATGAATACGCCCCACCCCTTCTTCACCGACAAGGCGGTGCGCGACGCGATCAACGTCGCCATCCCGCGCGACGTCATCTCCACCAACTTCTACGGTGAGGGCGAGCCGCCGACCTCGAACGTCCTCGTAGGCCTGAAGGAGTTCACCTCGCCCAACACGTCGTGGGAGTTCGACCTCGCCAAGGCGAACAAGCTGCTCGACGACGCCGGCTGGGCGCTCGACGGCGACGTCCGCAAGAAGGACGGCGTCGAGCTCCGCGCCACCTACGCCACAACGGTCAGCTCGGTGCGCCAGAAGACCCAGGCCGTCGTCAAGGAGCAGCTCGCCCAGATCGGCGTGCAGGTCCAGCTGCAGCAGGTCGACGCCGGCATCTTCTTCGACAGCGCCGCCGGCAACGACCAGAACATCAGCCACATGTACGTCGACATGAACATGTACACCAACAACGCAACGTCGTCGGTGCCGATCTCGTACATGCAGGACTGGTACGCCGGCCCGGACAACGCGAACGTCTCGCAGAAGTCGAACAACTGGAGCGGCACCAACCGCCAGCGCTGGATCAACGCCGACTACGACGCCACGTTCGAGAAGCTGCTGAAGGCGACGACGCTGGAGGAAGCGTTCGGGCTGCTGATCCAGCTCAACGACATCCTCATCGACGACCGCGCGGTCGTGCCTTTGGTCCAGCGGGCGTCCGACAAGTACGGCATCTCCAAGACGCTGCGGCAGGAGAACGTCGCCAAGGGGGTCGGCTTCGAATACAACTACTGGAACATCGCCAACTGGAACCGCACCAGTTGACGCAGGACCGCCCGTAGGGAAGGGTTTGACCGCGCTCCGTACGGTCGGCCCTGCCCCTGTGGGCGCCCCTGCGGGCGCCCCAGCGGGCCGCAGCTGCGGGCGGTGGCCGACCCCCACGCCGGCGCGTTCAATCCCTCCCCCGTCGCATGGCGATCGTCGTAGCCGAGCACCGCGCAGGGTATGCGCTGTCGGCGTGGCCGCCCCCCAATTCGGTCGCGTCAAACTATTGACGAATAGGTAAAAAGCTGTAGCCTGAAAGTACTCCATCACCCCGCATGGAGCGTGAGACGGCTGGGTCTCACCAGGATCGCGGACGGCCCCACACGGCCGCGATGGGGGACCGGCGGCACAAGGTCGCCGTTGGCACGGGTGCCCGATGGCCCGTCCCAGACCATTGGGAAACCAGACCGGCATGAACGCCGGGGCGGCGTGGTGCGCCGCCCCGGCGTTCGTGCGTCCAGAGCCAGACACACCGCCCCGCTGCTCCTGGGGCAACGAGACGGTGTGTGGTGTAGGGAAGGTTCGTGCTCGCATCGTAGCAGAAATATTCCCCAATAGGAATAGATAGGCGGCGATTCGTTGCCTCGCCCTGCCCCAAGATGGTCAGTCGGCGAACCCCCGGTGCAGCTCCAGCACGGCGTCGCCCGGGATCGGCGTGAAGTTCGTGACTCCGTCGGTCACCGTGCCCGTCGCCACCGCGCTACAGACGACCTCACTCACGCCCTCCGGCGGCGGCGCGGGGCTGCTGGACGTGCTGCAATCGCCCTTGCCCCCAACCCGCTGATAGACGAGATCGATGGACAGCGGGAAATACGTGCCGGACACCGCGTCGAAGACGGTCACCGTCGCGTGGAGCTCAGCCTTGGACAGGCCCGGATTGATCGTCAGCGCGTCGTCCGGCTGGATCTGCCCCTGGCCGGTGTTGGCGTCCAGCAGCAGCGCCGCGGGATCGGAACAGATGTTCCGCTGCCGCAACTCTGCCCCGACCGAGGCGCCGGCGACTCCGTAGATCCCCACGAACGTCTCGATACATCCGTCGGTGGTGAACCAGAATGCATCGACGCCCCAGCCGCGGTCCAGACCGTTGGCGTTGCTCGCGGCGGCGGGCCGCGCGACAAGGGCGACACTCAGGACGAGAAGGACGATGGTGAGCAGACGGGAGGCGCGTCCAAACAGGAGCGCGCGAGCTGTCGTACACATGAGACGCTCCGTATGGGTGGCGGGCTGGCCGTGGCGAAGGCGGTGGACGGCGCCAGCACCCAGTCTGGCGATCACCCCAACCAGCACGGTCGACGTGACGTCGGCGCGGAACACGCTCCTTTCCCCCACGACGGCGAGAACAGTCCCAACGACCGCTCTCCCCCGATCACCCGATGCGCGGCCGGCGCCGTGTCACCGTGTGCCCAGTCTGGGCGCGGCCTTCCACCGTGACCACGAAGCAGCCACGTCTCCATCCACGTCTTCACCCACGTGTGCAACGATGTGGGTGCTATGATGGGGCCCTCAGGTCGTGGGGGTGTATCCGGTCGCTCACAATGGACATCAGCCATGGTCGACGGCGCGCTCCCCAGCTTCGGGAGCTCCCTTCGGCGCTTCCGCGTCGCGGCCGGCCTGACCCAGGAGCAATTGGCCGAGCAGGCCGGTCTCAGCGCGCGGGGCATCAGTGATCTCGAGCGAGGCGTGAACCGCATGCCCCGTCGGGATACCCTTGGCCTCCTGATGGACGCACTCGCCCTCTCCGCCGACGACCGCGCCACGCTCGCCGCCGCCGCCCGCCACCGCGGCCCGCCCGCCCCGCGC
>DATLHE010000295.1:0-5923 GCA_035540335.1 Thermomicrobiales bacterium
CTCCCGTAGCCGTCCCGCCCCCACCGGCAGCCTCGCCGCCCGCGTCCGACGGCGATCTGACCGGCGCGCTGCTCGAAGCCGACCTGACAGGCGCCCAGGACGTCTGGGATCGCCTCGCGCGGGTCGTCTCGGTCGAGAGCCTCAGCGCGGACATCGTGCTCCCGGCCCATCGCGCCCTCATCGACGCGGAGTCCGCCGGGGGAATGGCCCGGCCGGCGCTGCTGCGCGCGAGGGCCTTCCTCGAGCGCAAGGCCACCGTGCTGCTCGACCACGCCGGGCCGGACCTCGGCCACCCGGCGATCTGCCTCGCGATCACAGGCGATGACCGGCTGCCGGCGCTCGTGCTGGCCATCGTGCTCGCCCGCGCCGGGTTTCGCATCGTCACGCCCCTGCTCGACCTCGCCGCGCTGGAGACGGTCGCCGTCATCCGCGATGTCGCCCCCGCGCTCACGATCGTCGTCAGGGACAACCCCGCCGGCAGGCACATCGCGGCGCTCACGGACCTGCTGCCCGGGCAGGAGGTCGCGGTCTGGTCGCCGCTGGGCAATGACGGCGCGCCTCCCTCCTCGCTGCGGCACCTCCCCGCGTCGCCCACCGACGCCGCCCAGGCGCTGCGCCACGAGCGGTAACTGACCCGATTGCAACACCCTCCCCAACAGGGCACACTCTCCGCAGTGGACAACAGCGGCCCGCCCGGCGCGGGACATATGGAAGAAGTGAGCGGACCTTGCCCCCAGAGATAGACCTCAACCGGATTGCGACCGAGCAGCGCAACCCGCGCACGGCCGCGATCGACACCGTCGGCACCGAGGAGATGCTGCGGCTCATCAACGCCGAAGACGCGGGCGTGCCCGCCGCGGTCGCGACACGGATCCCGGCCATCGCGCGGGCAGTCGACGGCATCGTCGCGCGCATGCGGGATGGCGGGCGCCTCGTCTACATCGGCGCCGGGACGTCCGGGCGACTCGGCGTGCTCGACGCCTCCGAGTGCCCGCCGACGTTCAACACGCCGCCGGAGCTCGTCGTCGGGCTGATCGCCGGCGGCGACCACGCGCTGCGTCACGCCGTCGAAGCCGTCGAGGACCAGCCGGACGCCGGGGCCGACGCGCTGCGAGGCGTCGAGCTCTCGGCGAAGGACACGGTGGTCGGCATCGCGGCGTCCGGCCGCACGCCGTACGTGCTCGGCGCCATCGCCTACGCGAACGAGGTCGGGGCACTGACGGTCGGCCTCTGCAACAGCGACGACGCCCCCCTGTCGGAGCTCGTCGATATCGCGATCCCGGTCGTCACCGGTCCCGAGGTGGTGACCGGCTCGACCCGCCTCAAGGCCGGCACGGCGCAGAAGCTCGTGCTGAACATGCTCTCGACCGGGACGATGATCCGGCTCGGCAAGACCTACGGCAACCTGATGGTCGACGTGCAGCCGACCAATCAGAAGCTGCGCGTGCGCGCCGTGCGGATCGTGCGCGATGCCGCCGGCATCTCCGACGAGGCGGCGGCCCAGGCGCTCGCCGCCGCGGGCGGCGATGTCAAGACAGCGATCGTCAGCACGTTGCTCGGCATTACGCCGGGCGATGCCCGCGCCCGCCTGAGTGACGCCGAGGGGCGAGTGCGCGAAGCGCTGGAAGGGGTGGCGCGATGACCGCTCGCCTCTTCGCCGGCATCGATGGCGGCGGCACGAAGACGGCCGTCGTCGTCGTCGACGGCAGCGGGCAGGAGATCGCACGCACGGTCAGCACGACCTCCAACGCGGCCGTCGTCGGCCACGAGCAAGCGGCCGCGGTCCTCCGCGAGGTGATGGCCGAGGCCGCGCGGCGGGCGGGGGTCGAGCTGCCGTTTGCGGCGGCCTGGTTCGGCCTCTCCGGCTCCGACCGGCCCGAGGATCACGCCTACCTCCGGCCCCGCCTGGAGAACGTCGCCGCCGAGGTGACAATGACCAACGACGCCGAGCTGGCGCTGGCCGGGCTGCCCGACCGCGTCGGCGTCGCGATCGTGGCCGGCACCGGCTCGATCTCGCTGGGGCGCAACGGGGCGGGCGAGAAGGCCCGCGCCGGCGGCTGGGGACACATCTTCAGCGACGAGGGCAGCGGGTGGGAACTGACGCGCCAGATGCTACGCGCCTTCGCCGCCGAGCGGGACGGTCGCGGCCCGCACACCAGCCTCACCGACCGGCTGATGGCCCACTGGCAGATCGAGGACCCGTTCAGCATCATCAACCGCGTCTACGACCCGGCGACGACCAAGGGCGACCTTGCCGGCATGTCGCGCATGGTCATCGAGGAGGCCGCCAAGGGCGACGCGGTCTCCATCCGCATCCTCGACGATGCCGCCGCCGACCTCGCCTCGCTGGGCAGCGCCGTCGCCCACCGCCTCGCGCTGGGGCCGGAGATCGCGATCGCGCTCGTCGGCGGCCTGCTCGTCCACGTCGAGGCCTATCGCGAGCGGGTGCTGCACGATCTGCGGCAGGAGTGGATCGTCGCCGACGTCACACTGATCGACGACCCGGCGCTGACCGCCGCCCGAGCCCTCGCCACGTCCTATCAGGGAGCCCTCTCATGAGCCATGCGGACACCTTTGCCGTGCGCGGCCGGCTGCTCTTCGGCACGCATCTCGACGCCGCCACGCTCGTCGTCGAGAACGGCGTCATCGCCCGCATCGCGCGCGGGTTGGAGCGCGACGGCGACCTGCCGGCGACGGTCCTCGACGCGGACATCGTCTCGCCGGGCATGATCGATCTCCAGGTCAACGGCGCGTTCGGCGTCGAGGTCGGTCCGAACGCCGCCGACATCGACGCGATCTCGGTCGGGCTGCTGGCGACCGGCGTCACGGCCTGGCTGCCGACCGTCGTGACTGCGCCGGCGGACTTCTACCCGCCGGTCTTTGCGGCATGGCGTGAGATTGACACCGCGCGCGGCGCCGTCCCGCTCGGGTGGCATCTCGAAGGACCGTTTCTCTCGCCGGAGAAGAAGGGCGCGCACCGCCTGGAGTGCATCGAGGCCGCCAGCGACGAGCTCTTCGATTCGTGGCTCGCGCAGGAGGGCATCGCCCTCGTCACCCTCGCTCCCGATCGCGCGGGCGCCACGGAGCGCATCCGGCGGCTTGTCGAGCGGGGCATCCTCGTCAGCCTCGGCCACACCAACGCGACGTACGAGGAGTTCGTCGCCGGGGTCGACGCCGGCGCCCGCAAGGCGACGCATCTCTTCAACGCGATGACGGCGATCCACCACCGGGCGCCGGGCGCGATGGTGGCGACGATGGTCGACGACCGCGTCACCGCCGGGCTGATCCCGGATGGCGTCCACTCCCACCCGGCCACGGTCCGCCTCGCGCTCAAGAGCAAGGGCCCGGACGGGATCGTGATCGTCTCCGACATGATGTCGGCCTGCGGGCTCGGCCCCGGCACCTACACGCTCTCCACCAAGGTGGTCACCGTCGACGAGACGTCGGCGCGGCTGGCGGACGGCACGCTCGCCGGCTCGATCCTGACGATGGACGAGGCGATGCGCAACCTCGTCGACTGGTCGGAGGCGACGCCGGCGCAGGCGCTCCACATGGCCACCGCGGTGCCCGCCCGGCTGCTCGGCGACGACACGCGCGGCCGCCTCGTCGCCGGCGCCCGTGCCGACCTCACGTTCTGGAGCCGCGACCTGCGCGTGGAGCGCACGATCATCGGCGGCCGGATCGGCTGGGAGGCAGGTGCCGGCACCGGATCGTAACGGCGATCTGGTAGACTCGCGACCTGAGAGACCGTGCGTTTCTGACCCTTCACGCACCGAATCTGGAGATCCAATGAGCCTCACACGAGAAGACGTGCGACACGTCGCCTCGCTCGCCCGGCTGGGCATGAGCGACGAGGAGCTGGACCTGCTGCAGGGGCAGCTGTCGTCCATCCTTGGGCACATCGAGGTGCTCAACAAGCTTGATACCGACGCCATCCCGCCGACCGCGCAGGTGATCGCGCTGGAGAACGTCTTCCGCGCCGACGAGGTCGGCGAGTCGCTGCCGCAGGAGACGGTCGTCAGCCTCGCCCCGGGCCACCGCGCGGGCTTCATCGAGGTGCCCGCCGTCCTCGGTGGCGGAGAGGAAGGTCCGAGCGCATGACCCTCCCCAACGACCTCACCCTGTTGACGGCCGCGGAGTCCCGCAAGCTGCTGGACAACCGCGAGATCTCCTCGGTCGAGCTGACGCGCGCCTACATCGAGCGGATCGACGCTGTCGAGCCGTCGATCAACGCCTACCTGCACGTCATGACCGACGTCGCGCTGACCCAGGCTGCCGACGCCGACCGCCGCATCGAGGGCGGCGACGTCGACGCGCTGACGGGCGTGCCGATCGCGCTCAAGGACATCCTCTGCACCGTCGACGCGCCGACGACGGCCGCCTCGAAGATCCTCGAGGGGTACGTCTCGCCGTACGACGCGACGGTCGTCCGTCGCCTGCGCGAGCAGGGCGCCGTCTTCCTCGGCAAGACGAACACAGACGAGTTCGCCATGGGCTCCTCCACGGAGAACTCGGCCTACGGGCCGACGCATAACCCGTGGGACACCGACCGGGTTCCCGGCGGCTCCTCCGGAGGTTCCTCGGCGGCGGTCGCCGCCCGCGAAGCCACCATCTCGCTCGGCTCCGACACCGGCGGATCGATCCGCCAGCCGGCCGGGTTCTGCGGCGTCGTCGGCCTCAAGCCGACCTACGGCCGCGTCTCCCGCTATGGTCTCCTGCCCTTCGCCAGCAGCCTGGACCAGATCGGCCCCTTCGCTCGCACCGTCGAGGACGCGGCGATCATGCTGCGCGCCATCGCCGGGCGGGACGCGATGGACTCGACCTCCGTCCCGACGCCGGTGCCGGACTACGCCACCTCGTTCCGCACGGACCTCAAGGGCGTGCGCGTCGGCGTCGCGCCGGAGTACAGCGTCGCGGGCATGGAGCCGGGCGTCGACGCCGCGGTGAAGGCCGCGATCGCCAGGCTCGAGGAGCTGGGCGCGGAGATCGTCGAGGTCTCGCTCCCCCACACCGAGTACGCGCTCGCGACCTACTACATCACCGCCCCGGCGGAGGCCAGCGCCAACCTCGCACGCTACGACGGCGTGCGCTACGGCCAGCGCAAGGAGGGCGAGGACCTGCAGGCGATGTACATGCGGACGCGCGGCGAGGGGTTCGGCCCCGAGGTCAAGCGGCGCATCATGCTCGGCACCTACGCGCTCAGCAGCGGCTACTACGACGCCTATTATGTGAAGGCGCAAAAGGTCCGCACGCTGATCAAGCAGGACTTCGACACGGCGTTCGCGGATGTCGACGTCATCATCGCGCCGACCTCGCCGACGGTCGCCTTCCCGATCGGCTCGCGGATGGACGATCCGTACCAGATGTACCTGGCGGACGTGTTCACCATCCCGGCGAACATGGCGGGCATCCCGGGCATCGCGGTGCCATGCGGCTTCAGCGAGGACATGCCGGTGAGCCTGCAGCTCCTCGGCAAGGCGTTCGACGAGGCGACGGTGCTGGGCGTGGCGCATGCCTACGAGCAGTCGACCGGCTGGTTCCAGAAGCTGCCGGAGGTCGCGACGCGGGCGGAGCGGTAGCTCGCCCGGAGGCCCGCAGAAATTGCCTCGCCGATCCGTTTGACAGGGCCGGGGAGGCGTCTGTATAGTTCGTGCGGGCCTCTAGCTCAACGGCAGAGCAACTGACTCTTAATCAGCAGGTTCGGGGTTCGAATCCCCGGGGGCCCACCACGAAACCGCCCGGAACGACGGGCACAATGACGAGGGCCGGCATCACTGCCGGCCCTCATGCATGCCCTCATACCCCAAAACGTACCCCAAAACCTCACGAACCGGTCAAGATCGCGTCCAGACGCTCGGCCGCGTCGCTCTCCAGCGCCGGCGACAGGTGGGCGTACGTGTTCATGGTGAGACTGATCTGGCTG
>DATLHE010000296.1:0-13063 GCA_035540335.1 Thermomicrobiales bacterium
GTGCTCCCGCAGCGTCTCCACGTCGCGCGTCTCGAAACCGGCCCGTTCCGCGCAGGCGACGACCTCTCCGAGCGGGATAAGCTCGCCGTCGGGGAAGACGTGTCGGTCGAGGAACGAGCGCGGCCGCCAGACGCGTCGCGCAAGCCACTCCCGCGGTCCGCCCGCGCCGGGGATCGGGTGCTCAACGATGCCGTGGTTGAGGAAGACGCCGCCCGGCTTCAGCAACCGGAATGCCTCGGCGAAGTACGTCGGAAGCCGGTCGCGGCCGACGTGCTCGACCATGCCGACGCTCGCGACCGCGTCGAACTGGGGGTTAGCCGGGAGTTCGCGATAGTCGCACACCTCAATCCGGCAGCGGTCGCCGAGACCGGCGGCCGCGATGCGCTCTCGCGCAAGTGCTGCCTGCGGCTCGCTCAGCGTAATCCCGACCGCTTCCACGCCGTCGTGCGCGGCGGCGTGCATGACCAGCGCGCCCCAGCCGCACCCGATGTCCAGCAACCGCTTGCCGCGACGCAGCCGCAGCTTGCGGCAGATGTGGTCCAGCTTGGCCAGCTGCGCGGCGTCGATGTCCTGTGCCGCATCGGTGAAGTAGGCGCAGGAGTAGACCATCCTCGTGTCCAGCCACAGCGCATAGAAGTCGTTGCCGGCGTCGTAGTGGGCGCGGACCGCGGCCCGGTCGCGCGCGCGGGAGTGGCGGCGCCCGACCAGGTGCGCCGTCTCCCGAGGTGCATCACTGGCATGATGGTGGTCGTCGTCGCTGGGCAGCGCCCGGAGCAGGCGCACGAGGTGCGCCAGCCGCGCGGGCGACCGCAGTCGCGCCTTCACGAGCTCAGCGAGGTCTGTCGCCGCTTCGAGGTCGCCGACCACGTCGAAGTCGTCGCGCACATAGGCCTCACCGATCGCGAGCTCCGAGGGTGGCAAGAGCATGCGCCGCAACGCCCCAGGGCGTCGCAGCACGACCGTGAAGCGGTGCGCGCTGTCGTTCGATGGTCCCTCGATGGAGCCGTCCCACAGCTGCACCCGGAAGTCGCGCTGCTCGGGCGGGCCGAAGAGCTCCGCCAGCACGGCTCGCGCGGTCTGCGCCGTTGGGGTGGTCGAAACGTCGAGCGAGACAGGCTGGCTCATCGTGTGCAGCTCCCTTCCGCCGTGGCGCGATGTGTGTCGTAGTCCTATTCGCGATTCTACGCGGGTCGACAGACGTTCGTGTGCGGGAACGACAGGCGCACACGCTTCGAGGTGCGCCGCTACGACTGCACCCGTCCCCAATCTCCGGTCGCACCCCGACAACACGCCCTCGGGCGCCCCTGTGTGGTCACCACTACGGAATGGCATCCCATGACGGCCGTTCGCAACCATTCCGGGAATCGGTCTCTTGACTCGCGGCAACGCTGGCGGTGGAGAGTGCTCCGATGCGTGCCAGCCACCCGGAGAGCTGATCAACGTCGGCGATGCCGCAGCGGAAGCCGATGTAGCCATCGGGGCGGACGGCGACCATCCCGGTGCCGGGCGTGCTCGTGATGCGATGAAGGTTCACGTGGGGGCCGACGTCCGGATGCGGCGGGAGGATCGCGTCACGATGCAGCAGCACGTGAACGCCCGGCGTGGCCAGGAGTGCGTGGAGGCGCACCTCGGTTCCACTCGCGCGGACCGTCGCATCGGGGAGCCGGGCACCGGCGCGGGGACCAGTGGCGAGCCGTGGCCGCCCCTCCACGGACAATGGGCTATCGGGGTACGCGGTGCGAAGCTGGGAGACCCAGCGGATGACCTCGGCGACCAACCGGCGTTGCCCGAGCAGTGCCGGCAGCGCGGGCGCGCCGAGCGGTGCCAGCACGCCCCGCAGCAGCGTGGGCAGCGGCCCATGACTTGCTTCCGCCCAGAACCCCGCGTGTGTCAGGCCCAGCACCTGGCGCGCCACCGGCCGCCGCTCGTGCTCGTAGGAGTCGAGGAGCGCCGCCGGATCGGTTGCGCGCGTCGCGAACGCGAGCTTCCACCCGAGATTGGCTGCGTCCTGGATACCGGTGTTCATGCCCTGGCCTCCGGCGGGGGACGAGGCGTGAGCGGCATCGCCAACGACAAACAGGCGGCCCTGACGGTAGTGTGTGGCGAGGCGTCGCTGCATGGCGTAGTGAGCGGACCATGCGAGATCCGTGATCCGCGCCGCCAGGCCCGCGTCGTCCAGAAGCGCCTGGAGCTCCGCTCGATCGATCGGCGGCCCGGGTTGCCCGAACGAAGGCGCGTCGACGCCGGCCCCGCGGGTCGCCAGCAGGCGCCAGCTCGCGCGCTCACCGAGGGCGAAGACAAACAGCAACCCGGGTTTGCCAACAACGACATGGGCACACGTCCGATCCAGGTCAGCGTCGAGCTCCACGTCGGCCAGGACGACCTCCTCGCGGTACGTCGCGCCCCGCCAGTCGATCCCGGCGACCCGGCGGATGGTGCTCTCCGGACCGTCGCAGCCGGCGACAAACCCGCATGCCATGGTCTCGAGGCCCGTGGGCGAGCGAAGCGTCGCGTGGGCCGCGTCTCCGTCGCCGCTGGCGTCGACCAGCTCCACGCCCCGCTCGACAACGATCCCACGCTCCTCGAGGGCATGGGAGAGCACCGTTTCGACGTCCATCTGACGGACCAGCGTGAGGTGCGGGAAGGCGGTGCCGGTCAGCGCGAGGTCGTCCAGCCGGACGGCGACGACCCGCGCTCCCAGGTGCAGGCTGGCGGCGGGCGCGGTGTTCGCGCGCTCCAGCAGCGGCCCCGTCACGCCCAGCGGCCGTAGCACCTCCAGCGTCCGGGGATGCATGATCAGCGCGCGCGATGGTCGGAACGTCTCGACCCTCCGCTCGACGATGCGCACGCGCGCTCCATGTGCGGTGGCCTGCAGCGCCAGCGCGAGTCCCGAGGGACCCGCGCCGGCGATCAGGACGTCGACATCCGAGGTCATGCCTCGCCCACGACTCGCCACCAGGCGGTCGCCGCGTCCGGCGCGGAGGCGTCGGTCGTTGATGGCGCATCGGTGAACGTGTCGCGAAGCATCCCTGGCAGCACCGTATAGTGGATGGTGCCCGGCACGGATCCGATCGCCAGCACGCGCCAGAGCGAGCGCGCGTAGTGCTCGGCGCTGGCCGCCCCGTCCCACTGGTAGATACCGCGGTAGGCGCCGTGCTCGTCCGCTTCCAGCCAGAGCTTCGAGACGAAGCCGGGAAAGCCGACGAAGAGCGGCGTGTTGAGGATGCTCTCCAGGCGGAAGAGGTCATGGCCATGACCGCGCAACACGCGCAGCGTGAACGTGACGACGAGGACGCAGGGATCGCGCACCTCGGCGTCATCGACGACGGTCTCCCGGTAGACGCGGGCCGACGTGCCGTCGGCGAACCGGAACCGCCGGCCGACGTTTTCGGACGGCAGGTGGACGCGGCGGTCCTTGAGCAGGCGCGCGGTGCTGCCGATGCAGCGCATCTCCGCCGCGGCCGCGGTCCGGTAGGGAAGGGGATATGGGTCGGGAGCGCCATGTGGTTGGGATGGCATCATGGTTGCTGCCATGGTTCGTTCCTCCGTCATGCCTCCAGGGAATCGATGGAGCGCGAGCGCGCCGTCTTGCTCCCCTTGTGGCTCACGGATACGGTACCCGGTGTGTCGCGACATCATCGACGCATTTGCGGGCGTGAACGTGGCAATACCGTGTCGATCGCCGTGGCCCGGGAGAAGGCTCCGCGCCGCCCGGCCGTTCGAACGAGGAGTGAATGGTGATCATCGACAGCCATTGCCACGCATGGGAGCGATGGCCCTACCAGCCGCCGGTTCCGGACGACGAGCAGCGAGGGCGGCTTGACCAGCTCGTGCACGAGATGGATCGGCAAGGCGTGGCGCGGGCCCTTGTCGTCAGCGCGCAGATCGATCGTAACCCCGGCAACAACGCCTATGTTGCCGCGCAGGTCGCCCGCCACCCGGGCCGTCTCCACCAGGTGGTGGATCTCGACAGTTTCTGGGCGCCGACGTACCACACGCCGGGAGCCGCCGAACGGTTGGCCCGGATGGTCGGTGCCTGGCCGATCGCGGGGTTCACGCACTACCTGGCCGAGGATGACGCCGGCGAGTGGCTTCATTCGCCAGAGGGCGAGCGGCTCTTCCAGCTCGCGGCCGAGCACAACCTCCTCGCCAGTATCTCCTCTCATCCGCACCATCAGCCGGCGATTCGCGAGATTGCCCGCCGATTCCCCACTGTGCCCATACTCTGTCATCACCTCTCGCACGTCCGCGCCGACGAGAATGCTCCGCATCGATGGCTGAAGGAGGTTCTCGCCTCCGCCGCGGTCCCCAACATCTTTCTCAAGCTGTCCGGCTTCGCCTACTGCTCGCAGGTCGAGTGGGACTACCCGTATGCGGACACGATGTGGATCGTGCGGACGCTGTACGAGCACTTCGGGCCGCATCGCATGTGCTGGGGCTCGGACTACCCGGTCGTGCGGTTCTTCATGACCTACCGCCAATCGCTGGAGGTCGTTCGCGCCCACTGCGACTTCATCCCCGAGGTCGACAAGGCGCGCATCCTCGGCGGCACGCTGGCCGATCTGTTGGGAAGCCGGCACGCATGATCGATCGGCAGCAGCGACAGGCATGCGAATCCGGGCTATCCTGCGCCAAACACTGGTGAAGATGCAGGATTGCGGCGTGGCCGAATCCGGCTGGCGCCGGCGCGTGAGCCCGCGCCCTGGTGGAAGGATGGACGCATGCGTATTTCCCGCGTGACCGCGACTCCGATCCGGACGGCCGAAGAGCGACCGGCCTCGTGGCTCTCGGAGTCCCTCGTTGCCAACCCGATGTCGATGTACCCCGACTACCGCGCCCGCCGCTCATCGTGGGGCGCGCGCTGGGGCGCCGAGGTGCTGGTGCGGATCGAGACCGACGACGGGTTGGTGGGCATCGGCGGCAACGCGCCGGCGCCCGCGAAGATGATGATCGAGGAGCATTTCTCGCATCTGCTCATCGGTCAGGATCCCTTTGCGGTTGAGAAGCTATGGGACAAGATGTTCAAGGCCTCGCTGCCCTATGGCCGCAAGGGCCTGCCGATCATGGCGATCAGCGCGGTCGACGTCGCGCTGTGGGACCTGATAGGCAAGGCGACGGGCCAACCCCTCTGGCGATTGCTCGGCGGCAAGGTGCGCGACCCGCTGCCCGCATACTCCACCGGCAACGACGTCGCGCGCTACCAGGCGCTCGGTTTCCGGCGGTTCAAGCTCGCCATGCCCCACGGCCCTGCCGATGGATGGGAAGGGATGAAGGGCAACATCGAGCTGGTCGAGCAGACTCGGGCGCTGGTCGGCCCTGACGCCGAGATCATGCTCGACTGCTACATGGCCTGGAATGTCGAGTACACGGTGCGGATGGCCCACCTGCTGGAGCCCTATCGCGTGCGCTGGATCGAGGAGTGCCTGCCGCCGGACGACTACGACGGGTACGCATACTTGACGCGCACGATCCAGACGACGACCGTCGCCACGGGTGAGCACGAGTACACCCGCTGGGGGTTCAAGGAGCTGATCGGCCGCGGTTGCTGCCACATCCTCCAACCCGACCTGGCGTGGGTCGGCGGCATTACGGAGGCGCGGAAGGTAGCGGCGATGGCATCCGCATGGGGACTGGACGTGATCCCCCACGCGGGCGGGCTCCAGCCCTGGGCGATTCATTTCATCGCATCTCAGCCGAACACGCCGTGGGCCGAGTGTGTCGTCATCGGCAACGAGGGCGAAGATGATCCGGTCCGCTCGCTCTACCCCTATCTGGATGGTGTGCCGCTGCCGGTGAACGGCGAGATCGCGCCGTCCAACGCGCCGGGCGTCGGCGTGACGGTCAAGCCGGAGTGGCTGGACGAATGAGGGAGCCGGGCATGAGGCGCTTTGCGGGCAAGGCCGCCGTCGTCACCGGCGGCGCGCGCGGCATCGGCCGTGGTATCGCGCTGGAGCTGGCCCGTGAGGGCGCGGGCGTTGTCGTCAATTACGTAGAGGCTGACACGGCCGCCAGCGACCTCGTTGCGGAGATCGAGCGGGCGGGCGGGGCCGCGGCGGCGGTGCGGGCCGACATCGGCCGGCGGTCGGACGCCGAGTCGCTCGTGGTGGCCGCGGTCGACCGATTCGGCAGGCTCGACGTGTTGGTCAACAACGCGGGCATCTGCCCGTTCCGCTCGTTCTGGGAGATCACCGATGATGTCTGGGAGGCGACGCTGCGGACGAACCTGTATGGCGCGTTCGTGACCAGCCAGGCGGCGGCGCGGGTGATGCGAGACCAGGGCGGCGGGGCGATCGTCCATGTCTCGAGCGTGTCCAGCTACCTCGGCGGACCGGAGCAGGTGCACTACTGCGCGACCAAGGGCGGCATCAACGCGATGACCTCGGCGATGGCGGTTGCGCTCGGCGAGCACAACATTCGCGTCAACGCCGTCCTGCCGGGCGGTGTCCCGACCGACATCAACCGGCATCAGTGGGAGGGCCAGCCAGCTGCGCGGCCCGGGCTACCGGTCGACCGACCGGGCACGCCATGGGACATCGCCCGGGCGGTCTGCTATCTCGCGTCCGACGACGCGGCATGGGTCACCGGCGCTCTGCTTCCCGTCGATGGCGGTCTGACCGTCCGGGGATGACACGGCATCCGGAAGAACATCATGTGTCCGCGGGCTCGTGAGTTGGCCCTGCGGTCCATTGCCGCAGGTGTAGGGCGAAGGGCCGCTCTGCTCCTCGCTTCGCTCGGCCCGGAGCCAGCGACCATCCGCCCGTACGCCGGAACGCACACCGATCATCCGGGGTCCGTATTCAGCCATTCTCGAGAACCTAAACAGCCGGAAAGGAGAACATAGCTACGCCGTTACCCGGCAACGCCGTGGTGGCACCGCAAGTCCCCGGCCGAGCGCAGCGAGAAGCGATAGCGAGCCCTTCGCTACGGGGTCACATCGCGATACGGCCGGTCGCAACCGTTCCGAGAAGTGCTCTAGTCCGCGTCGATCTCCAAAGCGACGTCTTCACCGGCATGCGGCACCTTGACCACGAGCACGTTCCGCTCGGCCAGCCAGCACCAGCCGCGATCGGTCCCCTCGAGCCGGGCCGTCTCGGACACCGCCTGACCGTCGGCCCGGACGACCGACGGGGAGCCGATGCCGCCGATGATCGTGTGGCTCGCGGCCCCGGTGGGGTAGCGCAGCGTCACCCGGAGGCCACCGTTGGTCGTCCGGGCATCGGTCACCGTCGCCCCCGATGTGACGTGCAGTGTTCGCTCGCCGTCCCGCAGGACGGTCGTGACCACATCGAGCGGGATCCCGGCCAGCTCGAAGGTATTGAGGCCGATCAGGTTTGGGTTCAGCCACCAGGTGTATTCTTCGTCACCCCGCACCATGCTCATCGCATCCGGATACATTCCCTTCCATGGCCCATCGAGCGGCTGCTGCTGCATGCCACAGGCGACGATGCCGAGCGCGATCCGTCGCCAGCGTTCCGTGCCGGTCGCCTCTGCCAGACGGAACAACGCGTCGGCGTAGACGAGTCCGTTCCACTGCACAACGACGCCGAACCAGCTCTGGACGTCGTGGAACGTCACGCCGAAGACCGGCACGGTGCCGTAGGCCATGATTGGCCGGAAACAGGCTCGCCAGAGATAGGTGAACGGCAGGCCGGTCCATGCCCAACGATCTGCCGCGGCGAGGTGCGACTGCTCGCCCGTGAGCTGGGCGGCCGCAAGGTTGATATCGATCAGGTAGGGCGCCGCGAGGATGTCCGGGACGTGCAGGTGCAGCTCCCAGGTCTGTGCGCCCTCGGGCCGGGTCTGCGCGTTGCACCATGCCGCTGCCCGTAAGCCGGCCTCGCCGACAGTCGTGTCTCCCGTGAGGAGCGCCCACCGCAGCAGGCTCAGCCCGCGCTCGGCCGTCAGGCCCGTCGAGCTGTCCTCTCCGCCCAGGGCCTTGCGGCGATCTTCGGTATCGAATGCTGGATGAGCGATCAGGTCCGGCCGCCAGGGCCATGATCCGTCCGGTTGCTGCGATGCCACGAGCGCGTCGATCTGCCGCCGCATGCCGGCGAGGCACTCCGCGAGCTGTCCACGATGCAGCGCCAGCTCCAGGTGCGGCAGCGGCTGCGATGCATCGGCGGCCTTGGCGCGGGCGAGGCCGCGGTCGACCTGGTCCATCGCGCGCGAGCGCAGGTCGGGGTCGGCTTGCGGCCACTGGCTATAGCGCCAGAGCTGTGCGATGACGCGCGCCTCGTAGCGCGGTCCCCACGGGTCGGCGAGCGTGTGATGCCAGCCCTCGGCGGCCTCGTCCCAGGCGATGTCGAGATAGGAGCGCACGCACAGATCGACGTTCTCGACGTGGGTCTGCGGCGGCTCAAGGGCGGGAATGCCATAGACGTCGACCCATGCCTTCAGGACGTCGATCGACGTCGCGCCGGTGAGCAGCACCAGGCGCGCCTCGATCGTGAGCGGGTTCCCCGGCTTGGCACTGAACGGCCGGCTGGCCTCGCGCTCGTTCTCCGGCGTGAAGGGCACCCCGGGCGCAAAGAGGCCGAGCAGATGATTGGCGCCGTCGTCGAGCACATTCGGAGAGGAGAACACGGCCGCCGGATGCCGCCAGGCGCTGCCGTAGGCCTGGTTTGGATCCCACATCAACCCAACGGCGAGGTCCTCGTGAGAGACGGCCATGAGCGGCACGGTGACCTTGTAGGGGTGTGGCACGATCCGGCTGGCGTGCGCGCTGGAGGCGAAGGCGGTGCTGGAGGAGGGCTCGTCCTCGGCGAGGTACTCGAGGCCCGGGAAGAGCCCGTCCGCCTTGTGCGTACCGAACGCGCCGTCGCCAGCCAGGATCGTCGGCCCGCTGAAGTGCAGGATCTTGGCATCCGCGGAGGGCGAGGCCGTCGCCGTGATGCTCACCTGATGGGGATCGCCGGTCGGTGTGAACGTGTGCGCGAGCTCCCAGACGGTCCCCTGATCGTCCGTCCACGTCCCGGACGCGCGGAGGCGTCCGGACGCGGCCTCGACGTCGGTGAGGCGGATCGGCGTGTCCTGCCGGGCGCCCTCGGCATCGAGCGTCACGAGCCGGCCGAAGGTCCCACGCCCGGCACGTCGCCAGTCGTCGCCGGCGCGAACCTCGATGGAGTACCCGGCACCATTCTCTTCGATGCTGATTCGGAGATGATCGTTCGCGAGAGATTGACGAGTGGTGGTGTGCACTCGAACGCTCCTTCTTCGCTGCGATGTGGTCTCTGAATGGCAAGGTGTCACCTGGTGGGTCGAGGTGCTCCTTTCTTCTCGCGCGTGTCGGCCGCGTCATACGGCTCAGCCCTTCAGCGCGCCCGACGTCAGTCCCCGGACGTAGTAGCGCATGCCGAACGCAAAGAGGATCACCAGCGGCAGCGACGCCACGGCGTAGGCGGCCATCCGCGGTCCCCAGCTGACGAGGCCGAACTCGTTCGTGAACTGGGTCAGCGCGACAGTCACGACCTGGATATTCGGGTCCGAGATCGTGAGCAGCGGCCAGATGAAGTCGTTGTAGTTGGCGACCAGCTGCATGATGGCCAGCGTGACGAGAATTGGCCATGAGAGCGGCAGGGCGATGCGCGCGTACTGCTGGAACTCGGACGCGCCGTCGACCTTGGCGGCATCGAACAACTCCTGCGGCAGCGTCGCGAAGAACGACCGGCACAACAGGATGCCGAAGACCTGCCCGCCGGCCGTCCATGGCAGGATGAGCGCCCATGGCGTGTTGAGCAGTCCCAGGTCGCGGACGAGCACGAAGGCAGGGATCAGCGTCAGCACGCCGGGCACCATCAACAGCGCCAGGATGATGACGTAGAGCGCCTCCTTACCGGGGAAGCGATGGCGCGCGAAGACGTAGCCGCTGAGCGACGAGAGGAAGACCACCATGATGACCGACGCCACGGAGTAGATCAGGCTGTTGAACACTGGTCGGCGCATCGTCGTCCAACCATCGCGATAGTTCTCCCACCGGGCCGGGTTCGGCAGGCTCCAGAAGCGGCCGTAGATCTGGCCGTTGTCCTTGAGCGAGAGAAAGAACATCAGCGCGATCGTCGCAAGGCTGAGCATCAGGATCCCGAGAAGCAGCACCACGAGCAGGCTCTGTCCGGCCCACATCTTGTATCTGGCCCGCGACCGCGCGCGTGACGCCTCCGGCACCGAAAGGTGATCGGGAGCCTCTGTCCGGATCGCATCTGTCATGGCCTGAGTTCCCCTGCCGCCCGTCGCTCCGCCTGCGCTCATGTCGAGTACTCGACGGACGATTTGACATATCGAAGGTTGAGGATCGTGCCGCCGAGAATGATGATGAACAGCACGGCGCCGATCGCCGACGCGCCCCCGAAATTGTTGAAGCGCACGGCCTGGTAGTAGAGCTCCAGCGAGGGCACATAGGTCGAGCTGCCGGGGCCGCCGCCGGTGGTGAGGAAGACCGCCGCGAACTCCTGGACCATCGCGATGAAGGTCAGGATCAGGAGGAGCCGCACCTGCCCGACGAGCAGCGGCAGGTCGAGATCGAGGACGCGGCGCAGACCGGAGGCGCCGTCGAGCGCGGCGGCGTCGAACAGCTCGCCGGGAATCGAGATCAAGCCACCGTAGAAGATGAGCAGCGCGAAGGCGCTGACCCACGGAAAGCCCATGAAGACGATCGCCCAGATCGCCGTGCTCGCGTCGCCCAGCCAATACCGGGCCAGCCCGTCGAGGCCCATCGCTCGCAGCACCTGGTTCGCCAGCCCGACGTTCGGGTCGTAGATGTTGACCCAGAGGAGAATCCCGACAACGCCCGGCACGATCACCTGGATCACGAACATGGTGCGAAAGGCGTACTGCACGCGCGAACTACGCAGATGGAAGATCATCTCCGCGACGGCAAGCGGGATCACCAGCTTGAGCACGCCGGTGACGATGAAGATCACGAGGTTGACGATCCCTGTCCAGAAATAGCGGTTGTTGGCGACGGCGCGGAACTGGTCGAGCCCCACCCATCTGGTCTCCGCGCCGGGCGTCCACTCGGTGAAGGCGTGGACGATGCCCGAGAAGGCCGGGTAGTAGCTGAAGACGAGCAACAGCGCGATCGTTGGCAGCAGGAAGACGTAGGAGATCCATGCCCGACGGACGTCCCGCGCCACGCCGCGTTGGTGCCGCGCATACCCGCGCCAGGCACGTTGTCCATCGGCCCGTCGTCGCAGCCCCAGACCGGCAAGGACGACGGCCGCGATGGCAACCGCGGCGAGAACCGGGACGATGAAGCGCGACCATCGAGATGCCGGCTCCGGCACCTGGAAGCCGCCGTCCGCGGCGCGTGGGAAGACGGCGACCTGCTGGTCGTGCGCCACGGCGGCGATGGAGACGTCCTGGTTGAGCGCGAGGTCAGCGATCGCGCCGTTGGTTTTCGTGCCCTGCGAGCGCTCGCCCTCGCCGGTGAAGGTGACCAGCTCACCGCCCTCGGTTCCGGCGACGACCAGGTCCCCATCGCGGCTGAGGCCGACGGCGGGGACCGGACTGCCGAGCGTCGATTGCCAAAGCGTCGCGCCGCTTGCGCCATCGAGCAGGTACAACGTCCCCCGATTGTCGCCGGCGGCGATCTTCGCGCCGGTCGGCATCACGCTCAGGCCGCGAATCCCGTAGTTGAGCGTCGCCTGCCACAGCACCCCGCCGTCGCCGCCAAGCAGGACGACCCGGGAGTCGCGGCTGCCGGCGAGCACGCGATACCCGCTGGCGCCGCCGTAGATCGCGACCGCGGTGACGTGATCGTTGGCGGTGTAGGTCCAGGCGACGTGGCCCTCACGATCGAAGGCGGTGACCGACTTGTCCTGCGATCCGGCGGCGACCGTGCTGCCGTCGCCGGTGATCGACACGCTCAGGAACGTCTGTGGGCCGCGATGTTGCCAGAGCACCGCGCCCGACCCGTCGAGCAGGTAGACGTTGCGGTCCTCCGACGCCACGGCGATCCGGCCGCCGTCGTCGGAGACGGCGACGTCATAGACCGTGCCATTGGTGGCAAACGTCCACTGCTCGGCGCCGCCCGCGTCATAGGCGACGACGGTGTTGTCGCGGCGGCCGGAGACCACGAGCGAGCCGTCGGCGTTGGTCGCGACGGCGTACACGATGGCGCCGGTGTCCGCGGCCCAGCCGTCCGCCGCGCGAGCGACCGCGGGCAGGAGCATGGCCGCCAGCACGATGAGGGCCAGCAGCCCTCGCCATGCCGGATGGCGGGTGGTCGGATGGGGCGCGCCGCCCCATCCGCATCGAGTCGTGTGACCCACGTTCACGAGCGCGCTCCCTATACCTGGCTGGCCGGTTTCTTTTCCGGATTCGCGAGGTCGTCGTCGGTCAGCTGCATGTGCTCGAGGATTTGGGGGAACAGCGTGTCGACCGATTGCTGGTAGGCGTCCAGAAAGGCGTTCAGCTCCAGGTCACCAGCGAAGTACTGCTGCGCGAGGTCGACCCATTCCCGGACCGACGGCTGGTAGTCGGCGATGCCGCGCGCCCGGTAGGTGCCGGCGGTCGTCTTCTCGGTGTTGCCGATCAGCTTCAGCTGGGCGAACTTGTCGGCCAGGTCGGCCGGCAGGGTCACATCCTTGACGATCGGCGGGCCGGCAATGCCGGCTGAGCCGGCGTTGTTCGGGTCGAGCCGGTTCTCGAGGTAGATGCCGAAGCCGTCCGGGCTCGTGAGGAACATCAGGAAGTTCATCTCGAGATCGTTCTGCGCCTGGTCCTTCTTGGGCACGGAGAGGAAGCCGATGTTGACCTCGATCGTCCGCGCCGGGGCATCGACCTCGTCCCCCTCCATCGTCGGGTTGTTGAACGAGCCGATCTCGAACCGTTCCAGCTGACGCCCCGGCAGGGGGGTCGGGGTTGGCTGGCCTTCCTCGGTTCCGGCCTGGGAGACGTACTTGCCTTCGGCGAGGTTGTTCAGGTCACGCTCGAAGTTGCCGAGCAGGGCGGCGACGTCGAGCCGGATGGCGGCTTCGCTGGTCAGGAAGAGCGGGTAGGCGTCGGTCGTCCCCAGCCAGCCCGGAGGGGCGGCGCGGTCGCTGAAGTCCTTGAAGTTCTTGTACAG
>DATLHE010000297.1:0-3346 GCA_035540335.1 Thermomicrobiales bacterium
CGCCCCCGGCCCACCCTCGAAGCCGCGCCCGAGGAAGATGAGCACGAGCGGGATGAGCAGGCCGCGGATGTTGCGCACGACCGCCGTCGCGATGAACGCCGGATGCGCCCGCCGCCACGACGGCCCGCTGGCGATGATGTCCGGCTCAGAGGTCATCGTGCACCTTCGCCAGCGCGGCGATGCGGTCGCGGACGTCCGCCGCCCGCTCGACGGCGAGCGCGGGGATGGTCATCGACCCGGCCGCGGTGTAGAAGACGACGCTGGCGAGGCCCCATCGCCGCTGCAGCGGCCCGCGCGTCGTGTCGACGTGCTGGATGCGCGCCATCGGCACGATCTGCCGCGTCCGCACGACGATGCCATGCAGCAGGTCGACCTCGTCCTCGCGAATCTCGAACCGCCACTGCCGGTAGCGCAGCCGCGGCGAGAACACCGCCCAGGCGAGCATCGCGCCGCCGACGAGCACGCCGACCGCCGCGACCCACCACCAGCTCGCCTCGGCCAAATAGCGCACGAGCACGGCGACGACAAGCGCGAAGGCGGTGATGACGACCGCGCCGATCAGCTCGTTGATGAGCCAGACCGTGCGCGCCCGCGGGTCGAGCCGCTCGCGCGGCTCGCGCAGGCCGGGCCCGTCGCGGAACGGCTCGGACAGGGCGTCCGCCGGCGTGGTGTCCATGGCGATGCGGCTCTCCTCTGGCACGGCGACCCCATGCATTGCGCGATCGTGACGACACATCCGGCACGTCGCCGGAGGCTGCCGTTATAGTGCCACAAGGAGATTTCGCCGCCGCCCGCCCCGGGACGGCGCTCGTGTGCCCAAAGGACAGCCCATGACCGAAGAACAGTCACGCGCCCAGAAGCCGACCCCGCCGATCGACGCCGACCCCTCCGTGCCGGACCGCGTGCTCGTCATCCAGGCCCACCCGGACGACGCCGAGTTCTCCTGCGCGGGGACGATCGCGAAGTGGACCGCCGCCGGTTCCGAGGTGCACTACCTCTCGATCACGAGCGGCGACAAGGGCAGCGACGACGCGACAATGACCGGCGTCGACCTCGCCAACCTGCGCGAGCGGGAGCAGCGCGCCGCCTGCGACGTCCTCGGCGTCGCGTCCGTCACCTTCCTGGGCTACCAGGACGCGATGGTGATCGCCGACCTGAACCTCCGGCGCGAGCTGGTGCGCGTGATGCGGCGGATCCGCCCGACCGCGCTCGTCTGCTTCGACCCGACGTCGCGCTACATGGGCCGCGAGTACATCAATCACCCGGACCACGTCGCGGCCGGCGAGGCCTCCCTCGCGGCGGTCTTCCCCTCCGTGCGCGACCGCATGACCTTCCCCGAGCTGCTGCAGGAGGGGCTGGAGCCGCACAAGGTGCCGGACGTCTACATGTTCGGGACCACGCAGCCGGACCTCTGGGTCGACATTTCCGGTACGATTGAGACCAAGGTTGCCGCGCTCAAGGCGCACGCCAGCCAGATCGGCGACTGGGATCCCACGGAGATGATGTACCAGTGGGCGCGCGAGGCGGCGCGGTCGCACAAGGCGCGGCCCGTCGGCTTCGGGGAATACGCCGAGGCGTTCAAGTACATGCGTTTGGACTAGCGAGGACACCTCCATGATGCAACGAACCATCGGCGCCTACATCGCCAACAAGATCAAGGACGAGATCTTCTCGCCGCAGCCGGTGCAGGACGAATCCGGCGAGGTGCACTACGTCGAGCCGGAGCACGACCCGCTCGACGGCCAGTTGATCCGCGACAACCAGGGCCGCGCCCTCGGCCGCGCGTACCGGCTGCCGGACATCGCCGTCTACGTCGTCTCCGGCGACGGCGCCGACCGCGACGCCGAGCTCCAGCGTGCGGTCAACGACGAGGAGACGGAGTTGATCCTCCACTGGGAGGGCAACCGCATCGCGGCGCTGGTCTACGTGCCGGAGCAGGCGAAGAACGCCGCCGCGACCGGCCTCCGCGGCTTCCGTGCCGACGACGTGTAGGACGCGATCGGGACTCTGCGCCGTTGGTCGTCGGGGCCGATCCCCGCAGGGTGCCGGCCCGCGCGACCGCAGGTCGCGATCGTCGTACGGGCGGATGGCCGCAGCCTCCCGGCCGAGCGTAGCGAGAAGCGAAGGGGCCGCATCGCCCCTGCTGGTCGCTCGATTGCGACGCAATCGCCCATGAGCGGGCCCCTCGCCCTGCACCTGCGGCAATGTCCCGAAGGGGCAGGTGTGATTGCAGCCGCGGGCGGTGGCCGACTTGCGCGGAGGAGGTCGACCACAAGGGCCGACCGTACGGGCCGACTCCATGTCGGCCCTGGCCTCCTGAACGAAGGGAACCCCATGTCCCAGGAACGCTGGACCGCCGTCGATCACTACTTCTCCGAGCAGCTCGTCCACGCCGATCCGGTGATGGCGGAAACGCTGCGCGCCAGCGACGAGGCCGGGCTGCCGGCGATCAGCGTCGCCGACAACCAGGGCAAGCTCCTGATGCTGCTCGCCCGGATGCGTGGCGCCCGCGCCATCCTCGAGGTCGGCACCCTCGGCGGCTACAGCACAATCTGGCTCGCCCGTGCGCTGCCCGACGACGGCCGCCTCGTCACGATCGAGGCCCGGCCGCGCCACGCCGAGGTCGCCCGCGCCAACCTCGCGCACGCGGGGGTCGCCGACCGCGTCGACGTCCGCCTCGGCAACGCGCTGCAGGTGCTCGAGAAGCTGCACACCGAGGGCGCTGGGCCGTTCGACTTCGTCTTCCTCGACGCCGACAAGGCGAACCTGCCCAGCTACCTCGAATGGTCGCTGAAGCTCGGCCGCCCCGGCACGGTGATCGTCGCCGATAACGTCGTGCGCGGCGGGCGGGTCGTCGATCCCAACACGGACAGCATCGACGCCCAGGGCGTCCGTCGTTACCTGCAGATGGCGAGCGACGACCCACGGCTGGAGACGACCGCGATCCAGACGGTCGGCGCCAAGGGCTGGGACGGCTTCTCGATCACGCTCGTGATGGGCTAAAGCCGCTACGCCGCCATGTGGCGGTCGAGGAACTCCCGCACGGTGGCGGCGAACCACGCCGCGTGCGTGAAGGGCAGGGCATGGGTCGTGTGCGGGCAGACGGCGAGCTCACCGTTCGGCAGCATCCGGTACATCGCCACCGCGGCCTCGATCGGGACCAGGTCGTCCCGGTCCCCGATCAGGACCAGCGCCGGTGCCGTTGCACGCTGGAGCTCCGCCTCCGTCAGGCCCGGGTAGTCGAGCCACATCGCGACCGACTGGCGCAGGAAGACGCGCCACGCGTCATCGTCGCCCGCGAACATCGCCCGGAACCGGGACATCCATTCGCCGAGCGTCGCTTCGA
>DATLHE010000298.1:0-9445 GCA_035540335.1 Thermomicrobiales bacterium
TCCATCCGGAGTGGCGACCCGTCCAGCCGCTGGCAAGGACATGATGGCGCCGGCGGTCAGCTCCCCGAGGCCCAAACCCAGCAGCGTGCGCCGGTTCAAGAATGCATTGCTCATGTCTCTGCCTGTCGCCTGAAGGTCACGGCGCCGCCTGGGAACCGCGCCGCGCCGGCGTTGGTCATGACGTTGTTCGATTTGGGCCCGGACAGCCATTGTTGCTGTCTGACGCGATCAATGCAATCCGTATTCAATGGAGGGCGGTCGTTCCCTGGTAGCGCCGGGTCTTGTGCCCGGCAATGACAGCGCGCTCCTGGCAACAATATCTGCCGCTGTGGGGCAGATGTTGAAGGGACTGCATTGGCCGAGCGCGGCAGCGCGAGCAGCGAAAGGCCAGCTCCGCTTCTCGGTGGCTGCGCCACCTCGGCCTTGGCGCGCCCCTCGCTCGATGGCTGCGCCATCGCCCATGACACCCTGCGCGGATCCGCCTGCAGGTGGACAGACGCGCGTCCCGGATGGCGTGTTATCCGGCCACGACAGGCGCGGTCACGCATTGCAGACCGACGTGGTTGCCCTCGGGGTCGGTGAAGATCGCGATGCCGTGCGTCTCGTCGATCTGCCACGGCGCGACGACGGTGCGGCCGCCGCGCGCCTCGATGCGGTCGAGCGTGGCTTGCAGGTCGTCGACCGGCGCGTAAAAGAAAACGCGCGGCTCGTCGCCCCGGGCGAGGGCGCCGTCCGCGCCGCCGTCCGGACCCGTGCGCAGCGCGCCCCAGCCCCATTCGTTCAGCCCCTCGAACGTCCAGCCGAAGAGGCCCTCGTAGAACGACGCGAGGGCGGTGGGGTCGGGCACCTGGATTTCCCATTGCCAGCGGATGCCGGCGATCGGCGGGCAGGAGGCATAGGGCTCGCCGGTGTCCGAGGGGCGGATGAGCAGCACGCCGTTGCCGGCGGGGTCGGCGACGCAGGCGGTGACCATCCCGTTCGGACCCGCGCTCGGGCCCCAATAGACATGGCCGCCGAGCGCGGCCGCCCGTTCGATGATTGCCGGAACGTCGTCCACCTGCACGAAGACCGCGATGCCGGGCGTCTCGCCGGCGCGGGCCTGGCCGATGCCGCCGAGCAACCCGCCGTCCGGGGCGAGCATCCAGCCGTACTCGGCGGGATCGTTGAGATGGTTGCACGTCCAGCCGAAGACGTCGGCGTAAAACCGCCGCTGGGCCAGCGCGTCGCTGGCGTGAATGTCCCACTGCACCACCCTGGGTGTCGTCACCGTTGCACCTCGCTGCGTGGCGCCGCGACCGGGCGCGGCGTGTACGTATAGAACATGCGCTCTACCGTAGCAGGCGGGGCGGGCGGCGGCAATGAGTGGATCAGCGGGTAGTGCCGGCGGGCTTCGTCGCCGACCAGATCGTCCAGGGGTCGTGCTCGACGAGCGGAAAGTGGCTGCCGACGCGGCCGCTGATGTGGTCGATCAGGCGTTCCAACTCGGCGTCGTCGAGCGCGTGGAGGATCGAGCGGCCCGTGCGCTTGCGCAGGTCGGCCTGGAGCTCCGGCAGGGAGTTGTAGGTCCGGCGCGTCTCCGCGAGCGTCGTCGTGGCGATGCCCGAGAAGCCGGCGCCCGCCATCGCGCGGGTGACGTCGACCGTCGCCGGGCGGCGATCGCGCTCGGTGTCGAGCAGGCGCGGAAACACCTCGAAGAAATAGCCGCGCAGGTGCGCGGGCGAGGCGGGGTGGAGGACGTCCTCGAACGTCCGGTCCTGCACGATGAGCGTCCCGCCCGGCGCGAGGATGCGGTACGCCTCGGCGACGGCGGGGCCGAGCGCCGGCAGGTGATGGATCACCGCGCGGGAGAAGACGACGTCGATGGAGGCATCCGGCAGGCCGGTCGCCGCCGCGTCGCCCTGCACGACGGAGACGCCCGGGAGGCCGGCGCTGGCCGCTCGCGCGTCCGCGACCATCCGCGCCGAGAAGTCGACGCCGGTGACCGTCGCCGCGCCCAGCGCCGCCCAGGCCCGCGTGTAGATGCCGCCGCCGCAGCCGATGTCGGCCACGCGCGTGCCCGCGGGGGCGACGATCTCCCGCATCGCCGCGGCCCAGCCGGCGTCGGCGTCGCGCGTGGCGTAAGTGTTTCGGTTCCCGGCACTGTGGAAATCGATGCTCACGGAGCCTCCTGCGAATCGCGGCGCGATAGTCCAGAATGGTCGATGGAGATGGACCCTCGATCGAGCTTTATTGGAGCACAACGTGACAGACACGACGCAGCGGCATGATATCGGGACCCGGGAGGACGTCGAGCGCCTGGTGGAGACCTTCTACACGCGCGCGATGGCCGATCCTGTCCTCGGGCCGATCTTCATCGACGTGGCGCACATGGACCTCGCGGCGCACATGCCGATCATGTGCGACTTCTGGGAGAACATCCTCTTCGACGCCCGCAAGTACCCCGGCGGGATGATGATGGTCCACTTCCAGCTGCACGCGAAGCAGGCGCTGGAGCCGCACCACTTCCAGCGTTGGCTGGACTACTGGACGGAGACCGTCGACGAGCTCTTCGCGGGCGAGCGGGCGAACGTCGCCAAGGTGCACGCCAGCCGCGTCGGGGTCGCGATGGCGCGGCGCTTCCAGGAGCTGCCCGGCGGGGTGACACTCCGGTAACGCGACGGCCGTCCTTGATGCCGTGCGGTGAGCCGCAAGATGCGAGAAGTGCCCGCGTGGCCCCGGACGTACCCTGAATCCAGATCAATGAGCCATGAAGGTGATGCGTAATGTGTAGAAACATTCGACCCCTGTTCAACTTCGAGCCGCCGGCGACGGACGACGAGATCCGCGCGGCTTCGCTGCAGTTCGTGCGCAAGATCAGCGGCTTCACCGCGCCGTCGAAGGCGAACGAGGCGGCGTTCGAGGCCGCGGTCGACGACATCGCGCGCATCGCCGAGCGGCTCCTCGCATCGCTGGAGACGACCGCCACGCCGAAGAACCGCGAGGAAGAGGCGACGAAGGCCAAGGCCCGGTCGGCGCTGCGTTTCGGAACGTGACGCGCCGCCCGGCGGAAAGACGATCCCGATGACGCAGGCAGCATCCCCGACGACCGAGCTCGACACGCGCTTCAGCAGCCCGGACGCCGCCGCCCGACCGTGGGCGGACGCCACCGCGCAGCTGGCGACGGCGCAGACCTTCTGGCTGACGACGGTGCGGCCGGACGGGCGCCCGCATGTCACGCCGCTGATCGCGGTCTGGCACGAGGGCGCGATGCACTTCTGCACCGGCGAGACCGAGCGCAAGGCGAGGAACATCGCCCACAACGCGCACTGCATCCTCACCACCGGCTGCAACGACTTCGCCGGGCTCGATGTCGTGGTCGAGGGCGAGGCCGCCCGGGTGCGCGACGAGGCGCTGCTCCGGCGCGTGGCCGAGGCCTACGTCGCGAAGTACGGCGAGGCGTGGCGGTTCGAGGTGCGCGACGGCGCCTTTCACGGTGGCGAGGGCAATGTCGCGCTCGTCTTCGCGGTCGCGCCGGTGACCGCCTTTGGCTTCGGCAAGGACGAGCCGTTCAGCCAGACGCGCTGGCGCTTCTCGACGAAGTGACGCGGACCCGGAATGGGCCGCGGCCGTGATTCAGATGGGTGACTACGACATGCAACTGACAGTGACGACGAACGTCTCGGTGGACGGCGTGATGCAGGGGTTGGGCGGATCGGAAGAGGATCGCCGCGGCGGCTTCGATCGCGGCGGATGGGCCCTTCCCCTTTTCGATACCGAAGCCGAGGACCATGTCGGCGAGGTCTACGGCGGCGCGGCCGCATTTCTGTTCGGCCGGCGGACGTACGAGATCTTCGCCGGCTCCTGGGGCGCGATACCCGAGATGAGCACGAGCCCGATCGGCGCCGCGCTGAACAGCCGGCCCAAGTACGTGGTCTCGACCACGCTCACCGACCCGCTGTGGGCGGGCACGATCGTGTTGAACGGCGACGTCGCCGCGGCCATCCGCGATCTGAAGGCGCGGCACGATGGTGAACTGGTGGTGCCCGGCAGCGGGGTCCTCGTCCGATGGCTGCTCGCCAACGACCTGGTCGATCAGCTCGACCTGCTCACCTATCCCGTCGTCGTCGGCCAGGGCACACGGCTGTTCCCCGAAACCGGTCCGGACAGGGCGCTCGACCTGGTCCGGACGCAGACCACGTCCGGGGGCATCACCATCCAGACCTATCGGCTTGCCGGGCGTCCGGAGTACGCCACGAGCAAGGCCGACCCGAACGCCTGACCGGACTGCGCCCCGATCCAGGATCTCGTCGCGCGGGACACAGGGTCCTCCGTCCACCGCCTGGACCCCCAGATGGACCACTCGTCCCTGAGCACGCAAGAAGGGCGGGCCGGTGGGCCGCCGCTTACGATGGGCGCACGCCTCTCCGGGGGGCGGGATCGCGTATCGGGACGATGTATCAAGGAGAACCACACTCATGAAGCTCGCCCTCACGGAATTCGTCTCAGTCGACGGCGTGATGGAGGATCCGCACCTGTGGCACTTCCCGTTCTTCAATGAGGAGGGCGGGCAATACAAGTTCGACGAGCTCAGGGCTAGCGAGGCGCTGCTGCTCGGCCGGGTGACGTACGAGGGCTTTGCCGCCGCGTGGCCCGAGCGCTCGGAGCCGGGCCACGAGGAGGAGAAGCCCTTCGCCGACCTGATGAACGGCATCCCCAAGTACGTCGTGTCCACGACGCTCGAGAATCCGGCGTGGAACAACTCCCACGTCATCCGGGACAACGTCGAGGAGGAGATCCAGAAACTCCGGCGAAAGTCGGGCAGGGATCTCGTCATCCACGGCAGCTGCGACCTTGCCAACTGGCTGATGCAGCGCAACCTGATCGACGAGTACCGCCTGATGGTGCATCCCATCGTGGTCGGCAAGGGCAAGCGGATCTTCCAGGAGGGCACCAGCATCCCCGCGCTGACGCTGGTCGAATCCCGTCCGCTTGCGACCGGCATCGTCATCCTCACCTACCACCCCGCCGAGCCGCGGCAGGCCTGACCGGGCCGTCAGCGTTGAGGTTGCCGCAGTCGTTCGCCCTGGTAGCCCTGGGCCATGGTGCCGCACCTGTGGCGACCCTTCAGGCCGGGGAATGGACCTCGGCCACCCGGGGCCGAGGCTACCGGAACCCGCGCCCGCCACAATCAACCTCATTCCGAGCGAGTGCGAGGGCCCGCCCGGCCGAACCCGGTGGGTGAGAAGCGGAGCGAGCCCTTCGCTTCTCGCGCTACGCGCTTGGCCATGGCGAACCCTAGCCTGCGGCTCGGCCAAGGCACCACAGGCGAACCGGAAAGGATTCTTCCGCCATGTTCACCACCACCAAGGCCTTCAGCGGATTCTCCGTCGACGACGTGCCGGAGGCCAAAGCCTTCTATGCCGATGTGCTCGGGCTCAACGTGTCCGAAGAGTTCGGCATGCTGACACTCCACATCGCCGGCGACCGCGACATCCTCGTTTATCCCAAGGGAGAGGACCACGTCCCGGCCACCTACACCATCCTCAACTTCCCGGTCGACGACATCGACGCCGCCGTCGACGCGTTGACCGCGCGTGGCGTCCGCTTCGTCCGGTACGATGGCATGGAGCAGGACGCCAAGGGCATTGGCCGCGGCGGCGGGCCGCCGATCGCGTGGTTCACGGACCCCGCCGGGAACGTCCTGTCGGTCCTCCAGCTCGACGATTGACGTTTCGTCTCGGGGTAACAGGTAGGGGCGATCATCCATTCGACGGTGCATGGAGGTGACGTGACTTGGCCACCAGGACCGTTGCCGGGAAGCTGCGGATCATGCCGAACACGACCGTCTGAACGACGCATCCCGATCGCCTTGATCTGATCGGGCCGCTGCTCGAGGGAGTGGAGATGGTCCGGGCGACGGGCGAGGAGCCGTTTACCGGCGGACGCTAGCCATCCGGAGGCAGGCAGGTGAAGGTTGCGATCTTCAGCACCAAACCCTACGACCGGCGATTCCTCGAGGCCGCCAATCGCGAGGCGGGGCATGACCTTCGATTCTTCGAGCCGCGCCTCGTCCCGGAGACGACCCCGTTGGCGGCGGGCTTCCCCGCGATCTGCGCCTTTGTCAACGACCGGCTCGACCTTCCCGTGCTCGAGGCGCTGGCGGACGGCGGGGCGCGGCTGATCGCCCTCCGCTCGGCGGGGTTCAACAACGTCGACCTCGCCGCCGCCGACGCGCTCGGCATGACGATCGCGCGCGTGCCCGCGTACTCGCCCTACGCCGTCGCCGAGCATACCGTCGGCCTGATGCTGGCGCTGAACCGCAAGCTGCCGCGCGCCGCCGCCCGGGTGCGGGAGGGCAACTTCGCGCTCGACGGCCTGCTCGGCTTCGACATGCGCGGCAAGACCGCCGGCATCGTCGGCACGGGCAAGATCGGGACGGTCGTGGCGCGAATCCTGGCCGGTTTCGGCTGCCGGCTGCTCGCCTACGACCCCTATCCCAACGACGAGGCGACCGGGCTCGGCGTCACCTACGTTTCGCTTGCCGACCTGCTCGCCGTGTCGGACATCGTCACCCTCCATCTGCCGTTGACGCCGGAGTCGCGGCACATGATCGACGCTGGCGCGATCGTGCACATGAAGCCGGGCGCGATGCTCGTCAACACCAGCCGTGGCGCGCTGCTCGACACGACCGCGGTGATCGAGGGGCTGAAGTCCGGCCGGATCGGCTCGCTGGGGCTCGACGTCTACGAGGAGGAGGCCGATCTCTTCTTCGAGGACCTCTCCAGCCAGGTGATCCAGGACGACATCTTCGCGCGGCTGTTGACCTTCCCCAACGTTCTCATCACCGGCCACCAGGCGTTCTTCACGGCGGAGGCGCTGACGGCGATCGCGGAGACGACGCTCGGAAACATCACGGCCATCGAGCGCGGCGAGCCCTGTTCCAATGTCATCACCGGGGAGATGGTGGCGCCTGAGTCCGCGCGGAAAGATGCGCGTCTCGCCGATGACGTACCCGGCAACCCGGCCCCGGGCCCGCCCGAACCGTTCCCGGAGTGATCGCGTCGGTCAATTGGACGCCGTTGCGCGGCAGACGCCGCGACAGGGCCATGCTCGGCGACACATCTGGCCCCTTTGGGCAAGTTTCGGCGCCGGGTATGTGCGTTCACCCCGCCGCGGCGCTCGTTCAGTGGCATCATGGGCATCTCAGGTGGCGCACGCATCAGCGGGACTCCCGGCCCCGGCAGTCATGAACGCGGAGGCACACCCATGCCAGCCAGCACCTTCCCACCCATCTCCGACTACGGGTTCCTGAGCGATTGTCATTCGGCGGCGCTGGTGACCAGAGACGCCTCGATCGAGTGGGCCTGTTTCAACCGGTTCGACCGCTCCGCGGTGTTCGCCAGGATCCTTGATCGCGACGTTGGCGGCTGGTTCCGCATCGCGCCCCGGGGCAGCTTCACGACGACGCGCCGGTATGTGCCGGAGACCCTGATCCTCGAAACGACCTTCACGACCCCTGACGGTGTCGCCACCGTGACCGACTTCCTCGCGCTGGAAGCAGACGAGGGGGCGAAGGGCGGGCTCCGGCGACCCGGATCGGGCTCGACAAGTCTCCTCATCCGCATCGTCCGCGGTGTCGAGGGCACCGTCCCGATGCGCATGGAGTTCCATCCGCGATTCGAGTATGGGCTCACCACGCCGCGACTGCAGATGCTTGGTGAGAAGCTGGCCTTCATCACCGGTGGGGCCGACCAGCTGGGGCTCTATGTTGGTGATCTGTCCATCGACCGGGATCTCTCCGGCGGGTGCACGGCGAGCTTCGAGATCGGCGCCGGTGAGCAGCGGGTCGTTGCGCTGGCCGCCGTCTCCCAGGGCGATGTGGACCCGGAAGGGCCCGATGAGCGCGAGCTCCTCGCCTGCGAGCAGGACACGACGGCATTCTGGCAAGACTGGGCGTCCAGGGCGACGCACGGCCAGCCGTACCACGACGCCGTCATTCGGAGCGCGTTGACGCTCAAGGGGCTGACCTTCGCGCCCACCGGCGCGGTCATCGCCGCCGCCACGACGTCGCTGCCCGAGGAGATCGGTGGCGTTCGCAACTGGGACTACCGGTTCTCATGGATTCGCGACTCGGCGTTTACCTTGCGGGCGCTGGCCGGGTTGGGCTACGAGCGGGAGGTGCGCGAGTTCGGGCGCTTCATCTACCGGACGTCCGCCGGCCGGGCAAACGAGCTCCAGATCATGTATGGCATCGGCGGCGAGCGCCTGCTGCACGAGTACGAGTTGGATCATCTGAGCGGGTATCGGGACTCGCGGCCCGTGCGGGTCGGCAACGGCGCGTGGAACCAGATCCAGCTCGATATCTATGGCGAGCTGTTGGCGGCCGTGTGCTACCTCCTTGAGCACGGTCATGGGCCCCGGTCGATCGACGACCCCGAGGTGGTGCGCTTCATCGCGGACATCGTCGACACGGTCGAGGCGCAATGGGAGGTGCCCGACGAGGGAATCTGGGAGGTGCGCGGGGGGAAGCGCCACTTCCTGTACTCGAAGCTCCTCGCGTGGGTCGCCATCGATCGCGCGATTCGGATCGTCGAACACACCCGAGCGACGGGGCGCTCCGTCGAGGTGGACGTGGAGCGGTGGGCGGCCTTGCGGGACCGCATCCGGGCCGAGATCGAGACGCGCGGCGTCGCTCCGGACACAGGCGTTTTCACGCAATCATTCGGGTCGACGCTGCTCGATGCGTCGGCATTGCTCGTCCCTGTCTATGGATTTCTGCCCTACGACGATCCGCGGGTGCGCGCGACGGTCGAGGCGATCGACCGGGATCTCACGAGTCATGGCCATGTCTTCCGGTATCTTTCCGCGGATGGCCTCCATGGGGCCGAGGGCGCATTCACCTTCTGCACGCTCTGGCTGGCGGGGGCGCTCGCTGGCCTTGGGAGAGTCGACGAAGCTCGGGAGCGGCTCGAGCTCGTCTTGAGCTGCGCCAATGACCTGGGCTTGCTCTCGGAAGAGATCGAGGTGGACACGGGCGAACCGATCGGCAACTTCCCGCAGGCATTCAGCCACCTCGGCGTGGTCTGGGCCGCGCGGGCCATCGCCGTGGCGGAAGAAGCACACGAGCCCGGTCGTGGGGCAACGGTGACGCCCGCCTGACGCCGCGTCGCTCCGGAGCAGTCAGCTGACGCCGCAGTCGTTCCGCTCGGCTCACCGCGAGCTGCGGACGCCGACCTCGTCGAGGTGGTTCAGCAGGTCGAGCGGATCATCGTAGACGCGGTAGGCGCCCGCCTCCCGGAGCTCGTCGCCGCCATAGCCGCCGGAGCGGACGCCGATGCCGAGCGCGCGGGCGCGACGCGCGGCCAGCAGGTCCCAGATCGAGTCGCCGATGATCAGCGAGTCCTCGATATCGACGCCCAGCTTGTCGGCGGCGGCGATGAAGAGGTCCGGGTCCGGCTTCGCGTAC
>DATLHE010000299.1:0-24057 GCA_035540335.1 Thermomicrobiales bacterium
AGCGGTAGCCCCGCTCACCGACCACCGTCGCCAGACCGTCCGGCAACCCCGCGATCAGGTCCGCCAGCCGCACCCGCCGCAGCGCGTCCCACAGCTCCTCGTCGGTCGCCTCCGGCCGCGCCAGCAGCAGGTTCGCCCGCAGCGTCTCGTGGAAGAGATGCCCGTCCTGCGTCACCACCCCGATCGCCTCGCGGATCGCCGCGAACGAGAGATCCCGGAGATCCACCCCCGAGAGCCGGATCGCCCCGCTGTCGACGTCGTACAGCCGCGCCGCAAGCTGCGCGATCGTCGACTTCCCGGCCCCGGACGACCCGACCAGCGCCACCATCTGCCCCGGCTCGACCGTGAACGAGATGTCGTGCAGCACCTCGACTCCGCCCCGCGTGTCCAGCGTCGCGACCTCCTCCAGCGAGGCGAGGGAGACCTTCTCGGCGCTCGGGTAGCTGAAGCGGACGTGGTCGAACGCCACGCTCACCGGTCCCGGCGGCACCGTCCGCGCGTCCGGCTTCTCGGTGATCATCGGTGGCAGGTCCAGCACCTCGAACACGCGCTCGAAGCTCACCACCGCGCTCATGATATCCACCCTTGCTCCCGCCAGCGCCGTCAGCGGCGCGTACAGCCGCGTCAGCAGCAGCGCCAGCGAGACCACCGCGCCGGCCTCGAGTGTCCCGCGCAGCGCGTAGAACCCGCCGAGCCCATAGACCACCGCCAGCGCCAGCGCCGACACCAGCGTCAGCGCGGTGATGAAGACGAACTGCATCATCGCCGTCTTCACGCCGATGTCCTTGACGCGCCCGGCCCGCCGCGAGAACTCCGCCGACTCCTCGTTCGGCCGCCCGTAGAGCTTCACCAGCGTCGCGCCGCCGGCCGAGAAGCGCTCGGTCATCTGCGTCGTCATCGATGCGTTGAGGTTCGCCGACTCGCGCTGCAAACTGGCCAGCCGCGAGCCCATCCGCTGCGCCGGGATGACGAACACCGGCAGCAACAGCAGCGCCAGCAGCGTGATCTGCCACGAGATGCCGATCATCACGATCAGCGTCAGGATCAGCATCACGACGTTGCTGACCACCCCGGAGAGCGTGTTCGTGAACGCCCGCTGCGCCCCGATCACGTCGTTGTTGAGGCGGCTCACCAATGCCCCGGTCCGCGTGCGTGTGAAGAACGCGATCGGCATCCGCTGGACGTGGTCGTAGACCGCCGTTCGCAGATCGAGGATCAGCCCCTCGCCGATGCTCGCCGACAGCCAGCGTGAGACCAGACCGATGCCCGCGTCGGCGATCGCGATCCCCGCGATCAGCACGGCCAGGCCGATCACCACCCGCTCAGCCTTGCCGTTGACGATCGCGTCGACCACCCGTCCGGCCAGGATCGGCGTCGCCACCGCGAGCGCCGCCGAGACGATGCTCAGGATCAGGAAATAAACCAAATGCCGGCGGTACGGCGTCGCGAACGTCGCGATCCGCCGCAGCGTCACTTTCGAAAGGGGGCGGGTCGTCTCCTCCGCGCGCATCGCGCTGCGCATCGACGACCATGCTGCTGGATGCACGGGTATGGACTCCTTGAAACGACCCTCATTCTGAGCGAAGCGAAGAACCCTACGCCAAGCGCGTTGGAGACCACGGCGGTATGGCCCTGCAAACCACCGGCCGAGCGAGTCAGCGCGAGAGGCAAAAGTCCCGCTCCCGCCGGACGGCACACGACAATAACACCACACCACATCCCGACTGACGACCGGCCATCCGGGTGGGCGATCTCGCTGCCACCGCCAACTGTAAGGGAGCGTGTTCAAACGCCTGCCCTGCCCCTGCGGGGCCCCTGCGGGAGCCATTGCGCGCGAGCGAAGTCGAATGGGTCCTCCCGTCGCCGCCCGCAACGACGCACCGTCGAGGCCGATGCCCGATTCATTTCATGAGCATACGACTTCAACCGCGCTTGAGGTCAATCGGCTGTCTGACCGGTACCCCTGTGAACGCGACAACCCCGGCGCGTGCGCCGGGGTTGTCGCTGTTGACGTGGTGGATGCGTCCTACGCGTTCGTGTGCTGCGCCGGAGTGACCTCGCGCTGCGCCTCATTGCGCGTCTTGCGGAGCGAGAAGAAGGCCGCGACCGCGATCGTCCCCAGGATCACCAGCAGCGACAGCCACGTCGGCACCTCTGGGATCACGGTGATGGGCTCTCCGCCGTTGATGAACGGCAGTTCGTTCTTGTGCATCGCGTGGATGATCAGCTTGAAGCCGATCCAGACCAGGATGAACGCCAACCCGTACGACAGGTACACCAGCCGCTCCAGCAGCCCGCCGAGCAGGAAGTAGAGCTGCCGCAGGCCGAGCAACGCCCAGGCGTTGGCCGTGAAGACGATGTACGGCTCCTCGGTGAGTCCGAAGATCGCCGGGATCGAGTCGAAGGCGAACAGCAGGTCGGTCGACCCGATCGCCAGGATCACGATCGCCATCGGCGTGATCATCCGGCGGCCGTTGCGCACGACCATCATCTTGTCTTCGACGTAGGTGTCCGTCACCGGCAGGATCCGCCGCACGAACCGGATGAAGGCGTTCTCCTTGTACTCCTCCTCGGTATCGTGGTCGGTCCTGGCAAGCTTCCACCCGGTGTAAAGGAGGAAGATGCCGAAGATGTAGAAGATCCAGCTGAAGTTCTCGATGATCGCCGCGCCCAGCGCGATGAAGATGCCGCGCATCACGATCGCCATCGCGACGCCGATCAGCAGCACCTTCTGCTGATACTCCCTGGGCACCGCGAACGTCGTCATGATGATCAGGAAGACGAAGAGGTTGTCGACCGAGAGGCTCTTCTCGGTCAGGAAGCCGGCGAAGTACTCCAGACCGTGCTGGCTGTCCCACACGATCCAGATCCCGATGCCAAACAGCATCGCCAGGCCGAGGTAGATCGCCGACCAGAAGCCGGCCTCACGCAGGGTCGGCTCGTGCGGCGTCTTGACATGCGAATAGAAATCGAAAAAGAGGAGTCCGATCACGCCCAAAATGGTCGCGATCCACACCCACAAGGGAACATCCACGCGAAAATCTCCAAACGATGGTAGTTGGCCACCGGAGGTCTCTTCCGCCGCCGACCGGGGATGGTCAGCGGTGATCGGTGCCAGGTGGAACCGTTCCACCGTGATGACGACACCGCCGCGTGGGAATACTCCCCTCCAAATACGGGTACGAGAATCCAGTCTACACACTTTGTGACGAGAATCACAAGAATCGGCAGGTCGTTAACCTCGATTTAGCAATCCTCGCGCCCCCGTCATCGCCGCGTCCCCACCGCTGACGTCCGGTCGGCCATCGTCCGTAGGGGAGGGATTGAACGCGCTCAACCACCTGAAAGGTCGTCTCGCCTTGGCGCGTTCAATGCCCTTCCTTTGGCCGCACCGACCGATATCTCCCTCCTGCCACCGTACGGTCGGCACTCGACCACGTTCGATTCCGGCGCGGCTGCTCGCCCCGGTAGCCCCGGGTCTTGTACCCGGGGTCGGCTCGCAATCGTGCCGATTCGATGCCAGAACGGCGGCCCCGGTATCCCCGGGCCTCGCAGCCACGGACAGTGCCGCACCTGCGGCCGGCGACATCGGGCAGGCATCAAAGCCTGCCCCTACACGCCCGCCGCGAGTCCACCCATCGGCCTGCGTCGTGCCGGCACGGCCATCCCCTCCACGTCATCCTGAGCGCAGCGAAGAGCCTGTCCAGAGCGCAGCGTGGGAATCCCCCGGCACCGCAGGGCCGGTCTCTCCTGACGCTGCCGGCCCTGCCACGCCGGGCACCCAGGCCCGGCGCTACCGGGGCGAACCGCGCCTCTCGCATGAAAACACCCCGGGCGTTGTCGCCCGGGGTGAGGGAAAGGAAGGGAGGGAGGGAAGAAGGGGAAGAGGGGGTTAGTCGCGCTCGAATCGCCGGCCGACCGCCCAGACCGTCACACTGACGCTGAACAGCGCGAGACCGCCAACGAACGCCCAGAGACGACCCGAGTAGAGCCCCGACATGCTGACGAAGACAGCGACCGTCATCACCAGCCCGGTGAGCCCCTGCTCGTTCGCCCGGTACCGCGAGCTGACCGGGATCGCCGAGATGATCCACGGCAGGAGGGCGATGCCCCCGATCAACCCGATGGGATAGGCAAGCTTCTGCGCCGCATCCAGCAGCACGACCGCGATCGCGAGCACCGCGCCGGCCGACATCATCATCAGTGGGGTCAGCACGTCCCGGGTGCGGACTTCACGCCGCGCCTGACGCTGCTGCTGTACGGGTTCCGACATGCTCCAGATCTGCTGCATCGTGTTTCTCGATCCTGCGCCTGTGCGGGCACCTGGCGGCTCGTCCGTCCTGCATCCTCATCATCGCGGATTTCGGTCGCCGCCGCTTCTTGTATCTTGCCGAAGGCCCTTCGCGTGCCTGCGACCGATCTGTCACGGAACTGTGACGCCATGTATGCCGGGTGGGACTCATTGTCACCGGCGCCGCATTCTTGCTACCGTAGAGACGCGCGACACCCGATCCTGTTCCGTCCCACCAATGAAAGACGCGCCATACGACCCGCTGTGAGAGGATTTCCATGCGATTCCTGTGCGCCAGCGACCTCCATCTCGGGCGTCGCGTCACCGGCATCCCCGCCCACCTCAGTCTCGACCCGGCCCGGCTCGCGACCTCCACCGTCTGGGACCAGCTGGTCGAAACCGCGATCACCGAGCAGGTCGAAGCCGTCCTCCTCGCCGGCAACCTGATTGACCGCGAAAACCGCCTCTTCGAGCCCCTCGGTCCCATCGAGCGCGGCCTGACGACGCTCGGCCGCCACGAGATCCCTGTCTACGCCGTTGCCGGCGACCACGACTTCGACATCCTGCGCCGGATCGCCGACACCGACGCCACCGGCGCGCTCCACCTCATCGGCCGCGACAGCCGCTGGACGCGCGAGACGATCACCGGCAGGCACGGCGACACGGTCTCGCTCCTCGGTTGGTCGGCCGCGGGGCAGACGGCGCCCGGCACGCCGCTCGTCGATGTCCCGGCGGCGCGGGAGGACGACACGCCGATCGTCGCGCTCGTCCACGGCTCGCTGGTCGAGTCGGACGCCGCGACCGGCGCCTTCGCCCCGGTGGTCATTGACGATCTGAACGACGTTCCCGTCGATCTCTGGATCCTCGGCCACGGCACGCGGCACGCGGTGGGGCGGATCGGGGAGACGACCGCGCTGGAGCCCGGCGCGGCCTGCCCGCTGGGGCCGGAGGCCCCCGGCCCGCACGGCGTCTGGATCGTCGACGTCGCCCCCGGCGACGCCCCGGCCTGCCGCATGATCGACATCGCGCCGGTCCGCTTCGAGGACATCGATATCGACATAACGTCCATGAGTGATCCGGAGCACATCGAGAACGAGGTCATCCGCGTCCTCCATGAGACGCTCGCCGCCGCCATCTCCGACGACCCCGGCGGGCACCTCGTCTGCGTGCCCTGCGCGGTGCGCGTCACCGGCGTCACGCCACGCCACGCCGAGGTGCCGGCGCTCATGCGAGACCTCGCCCGCACGCTCGACATCCAGCAGCAGGGCGTCATCGCCGCCATCGGGTCGGTGGCCATCGACACGCGGCCGCCGGCCGACCTCGCGCCGCTCGTCGGCCGTCCGGACCCGGTGGGGGAGCTGGCGCGGCTGCTGACCGGCCTCGACGGCGCAGGGGAGATGTCGCCCGCGCACGAGACGCTCCTGCAGCGCACGACGACCCGCCTCCAGGGCGTCCACCGGGCGCGGGTCTTCGCCTCCGTCGCCAACGACCCCGAGCCGGGCCCCGAGCAGGCCCGGGCGCTCCTCCGTCGCGAGGGGTGGACGCTGCTCGATGCGCTGATCCGCCAACGGGGAGTGGAGTAGATGAGCACACCGGCTTCGCCCGCCACGCATCAGCGTGACAAGCTTGCATTCACGACGATCGAGGTCCGCAAGGCGCCCGGCATCAACCCCGGCTACACCCTGCGCAACCTCAGCCCGGACATCAACATCGTCTTCGGCCCGAACGCCTCCGGCAAAAGCACGACCGCCCGCGCCATCCAGGCGCTCATCTGGCCGCACCCGACTTCCCTGCGCGGCCACGCGCTCGCCGGCGACTTCGACCTCGGCGACGACCGCTGGACGATCGAGGCCGACTATGGCCGGGTGACGCGCTCGCGCGACGGCGATCTCGCCGAACCACCGCTGCTGGCGCCGATCGACGACCGCGTCCGCTACACGCTCGGCCTGCACGATCTCCTTGCCTCCGAGAATCAGCCGCTGGCGCAGGCGATCCTCCGGGAATCGTCCGGCGGCTTCGACCTGGACGCCATCGCCCAGGCGCAGGGCTACCGGCGCGACGTCCCGGCCCGCCTCGAGGCCGCGCGCGACGTCGACGCCGCGCTGGTCCGCCTGCGGGACGCCGAGCGCGCCGAGAACGAGATCGCCGCCCAGGGCCGCCAGCTGACGATCCTGCGCGAGCGCGAGCGCCGCGCCCGGCAGGCCCACGCCGACGCCGAGGCGATCCGCCGCGCGCTGCACCTCGCCCACGCCCGCTACGACCTCGACCAGGCCCACCAGCGGCTCGCCGCCTTCCCGGCCGGGCTCGCCCACGCCAGCGGCGACGAGCCGAGACGCATCGCCGAGCTGAACGAGCGCCTCGCCGCGCTCAACGCCAAACGCGCCGAGCTGGAACGGGCCCGCGACCAGGCGACCGCTGTGCGCGACCGGACGGAGCTGGCCGACCGCCCGATCAACGACGGCGTGCTCCGCGCGCTGCGCGCCGACCGCGACGAGCTCACCCGCATCGACGCCGAGGTCGCCAACCTGCAGCGCGACCTCAAGACCGCCGTCACCGAGCGCCAGAGCCACCAGCGCCGCCTCGCCGCCGACCTCTCCGACGCCCAGATCGCCGCGCTCGATACCGAGGGCATCCGCGAGCTGGCCCACCTCTCGCACGCCTACGAGGACATCCGCGTCCGCCGCCGCGCCCGCGACGAGGTCGAGCACTGGATCGGCGGCGTGACTCCGCCGGCCGACGTCGACACCCTGCGCGAGGGCCTGGACTACCTCACGAAGCGCGTCCAGACCCCGAACGCGCAGGAGGCCGGCGCGCTGATCGGCAGGGCCCGTCTCACCGCCTATGTCGGCGGCCTGCTCGCCATCGCCGGGGCCATCTGGCTCGCGACGTTCGTCGCCTGGCCATGGATCTTCTTCGCGGTCCTCGGCGTGCTCGTCATCATCTACGCCTGGAAGTACACCCTGCCGGCCTCCACCAAGGAGGCCCCGCTGTGGGAGCAGCGCTACGAGGCGCTGGGCCTGCCGCTGCCGTCGAGCTGGACGACCCCGGCCGTGCGCGAGCGCATGGACGACCTCCAGGAGCGCCTCCGCGTCGCCCTCGTCGAGCAGGAGAAGGCCGAGCGCTGGGCCGCGCTCGAGCAGGAGCGCGCCGAGCTCGATCGCGCCTACGGCGAGACGGAGGCCCGCCGCGCCAACCTCATCTCCCGCTACGGCGTCGCGCCGGACCTGGGTGAGGAGAGCCTGCGCCTGCTCGCCGAGAACCTTTCCCGCTGGCAGGCGGCCGACACGCACGTCCGCGCCACCGAAGCCCGGCTCAACGCCGTCGGCGGCGAGCGGCTGCAGCGCGAGAACACCCTGCGCCAGGCGCTCGGCGAGTTCGGCTACGCCACGACGAGCTGGGACGAGCACATCGCCGACCTCGACGAGCGCTACCAGGCACTCCAGGACGCGAACGCCCACGCCGCCGCCCGCCAGCAGGAGCTGGAGAGCACGATCGCGCCCGAGATCGAGCGCTTCGCGCAGGCCCGCGCAGGCATCTACCGGCAGGTCGGTCTCGACGACGGCCACGAGGATGCCCTTCGTGACCAGATCGGCCAGTTGGCCGGCTTCCGCGCCGCCCAGCGCGCCGTCAGCGATCGGGAGGCCGCCGTGCGCGAGGCCGACACCGCCCTCGCGCTGACGCCGGAGCTGCGCGACCTCGACACCGATGAGCTCCAACGCCGCCTCCAGGCAGCGGAGACCGCCGCGGCCGACCTCGAGCCGGCCATGCGCGAGATCAGCGAGATCCGCACCCGCCTCGGCGACGCCAAACGCAAGCGCGACATCGAGCACGCGCTCGGCCGTCGCGACGACGCGATGGCGACCGTCCGTGCCGCCCGGGACGACCTCAACGCCCGCATCGTCGGCAGCACGCTCATCGCCCACGTCCAGGAGGAGACGCGCGACGCCGCGATGCCGATCGTCTTCCACCGGGCGCGCGAGCTCTTCGCGATCATCACCCGCGGCCGCTACGAGCTGGAGTTCGTGGAGGGGCCGCCGCCCGCCTTCACCGCGCGGGACACGACGACGGGCCACTCGCTGCACCTCGACCAGCTCTCCTCGGGCACCCGCGTCCAGCTCCTGATGGCGATCCGGCTGGCGTTCGTCGAGAACGTCGAGTCCGGGCCGAAGCTGCCGGTGCTGCTCGACGAGACGCTCGGCAACAGCGACGAGCTGCGCGCCGGGGCAATCATCGACGCCGCGATCGAGATCAGCCGCAATGGGCGGCAGGTCTTCTACTTCACCGCCCAGGGCGACGAGGTCGCCCGCTGGCAGGCGCGGCTGGCGCAGATCCCCTCGCCCACCCGTCCGGCGGTCACCGTCATCGACCTCGCCGAGGTGCGCCGCGACGCCGGCTTCGACCGCCTGCCGATGGCCGTCCCGCAGCAGGTGACCGAGCGGCTGGACGTCCCCGCGCCCGACGGGCTCGACCGCGCCGCCTACGGCACGGAGCTCAAGGCCCCCGGCATCGACCCGTGGAGCGATGGGCTCGGCGGTGTCCACCTCTGGCACCTCATCGACGACCTCCCCGCGCTCCACCGCCTGCTGGAGCAGGATATCCGGACGTGGGGCCAGCTCGCGGGGCTCGTCGCCACCGGCGGCGTCGAGCGCCTCGCCGGGCTGGGCGTGGATGCGGCGATCTGGGAATCGTCAATGGCCCGCGCCCGTCTGCTGGAGACGGCGCTAGCGATCTGGCGCATCGGTCACGCCCGCCCGGTGACCGCCGGCGACCTCGCCGAGTCGGGCGATGTGCCCGCCGCCGCGCTCCCGCGCGTGGGGGAGATGCTCAGCGATGCCGGCCACGACGGCGCGACCCTGATCGCGCGTCTCCGCGCCGATGAGGACGCGCCGCTCTCGCCGGAGGGCATCGACGCGCTGGAGGCGTGGCTCGCGAACCATGGTCATCTCGCCCAGGGCGACCCGATCGCCGGCGACGACCTGCGCAACCGCCTCCTCCGCGCCGCCCGCGGCGACATCCAGCGCGGCGTCCTCCACCCCGCCGACGTCGACGCCCTGCTCGCGCAATTGCCCGCGTAGGGGCGGACAACCCGCGCGGGGCTGTCCCCGTAGCCCCGGCCCTGGGTGGCCGGGGTCACTCGCCCAAGGCGGCTGGCCTATGGTCCCCGCCCCTCTCCAAAAACTCGCCCTCATGCTGAGCGCAGCGAAGCACCCGACGCGAAGCGCACGAGCCAACACGCGCGTTGCGCCTGGATGATCGGCTTCGCCGGGGGATCCTCTGGCCGAGCGCGGCAGCGCGAGAAGCGAAGGGGCCGCATCCGCTCGATTGCTGCGCAATCGCCCATGAGCGAGCCCTCGCTGTCGCTCAGGATGACGTGGTTTCTTGAGGAAAGGCCGGCGGCATGAAAGGCAACGTCAGGCCACCACCCCGGCCGGGGCCGCTGCCCGGGGCGCGGGCTGCGGCTCATCGGCGAACAGCACCGTCAACCCCTCGGCGATCGTCGGATGCGTCAGGATCGCGTCGCGCAGCAGCGTGTACGGCGCGCCCGTCAGCATCGCCGTCTGCACGACCGCGATCAGCTCGCCGGCCTCCGCCCCGAACGCCGTGAAGCCGATGAGGCGGTCGCTGTCCACGGCGACCAGCGCCTTGAGGAACCCCCGCATCTCGGAGAGCGTCCGCGTCCGCAGCACCGCCGCCATGGGCGTCTTCGCGAGACGATAGGGAATCCCGGCCCGCTGCGCCTCGGCCTCGTTGAGGCCGACCCGGCCAACCTCCGGATCCGTGAAGATGCAGTAGGGCACCAGCCGTGCACGCGTCGTCCGGTTCCCGCCGTTGAGGTTGTCGCGGACGATCCGGAAATCGTCGAAGGCCACATGGGTGAACTGCGGGCTGCCCGCGCAGTCGCCCATCGCCCAGACGTCTGGCGCGGTCGTCTCCAGCCGCTCGTTGACCCGCACATAGCCCAGACCGTCGAGCTCTACACCTGCGACATCCAGCCCCGCGTTGTCCGTGTTCGGCAGGCGTCCCGTCGCCACCAGCAGATCGCTGCCCTCGATCGTGCGCGGGCCGTCCGGCGTCCGGACCTGAAGCCCAACCTGCTGGCCGGAGCGCCCCTCGACCGCGAGCGGGTGCGCGTTGAGCGCGACCTCGATCCCCTCGTCCGCGAACAGCCGCAGCAGCGCCTCGCCGATGTCGACGTCCTCCCGCTTGACGAGCTGCGGACCGCGGTCCACGACGGTCACGCGGCTGCCCAGACGGCGCATCGCCTGCGCGAACTCGAGCCCGACGTAGCCACCGCCGAGGATGATCAGGTGCTCCGGCAGGCGATCGAGCTCCAGCGCCTCGACATGTGTGAGCGGCTGCGCCGCGGCCATCCCCGGGACGTCCGGCAGCGCCGCGCGCGAGCCGAGGTTGAGGAAAATACGGTCTCCGCTGACGGTCCGGGTGCCGCCGTCCGCAAGCCGCACCTCGATCGTCTTCGGCGCGACGAACCGGCCCTCGCCCATGATCAGCTCGGCGCCGCTCCCCGCATAGCGGCCACGGTGGACGTCGATCAGCCCGTCGACCATCTGCCGCTTGCGCCGCCGCACCCCGGTCATGTCGATGCTGATCGGCCCGGTGGTGATGCCGAACTCGTCGGCCCGATGGAACAGGGAGGCAACCTTGGCGGTGTGGATCACGTTCTTGCTGGGCAGGCAGGCGATGTTCGGGCAGGAGCCGCCGATGTACTGGCGCTCGACGACCGCGGTGCGCTCCCCGGCCTTTGCCAGGGTCCACGCGACGTACTTGCCGGACTCGCCGCTGCCAAGGATAAGGTTGTCGTAATGCTCGGTGTCGGACACGATGCACCTCGAAGCTGATAGGAGAGAGCGGCTCGGCGCCCATGACTCGTCAATCTGGACGTCAGCGCATCTCCGCATATCGGGGACCATGCGAACACGCGCGACGTGCCATTCCTCATCGCAGGACATCACACGAAAGGCATCTGCTGGTGGATGGGTTCATCGTCAACGTCGAGATCATCGTCGTCCGCAACGACCGCGTTCTCATGATCGTTCGCTCCGACGACGAGGACTTCGGCGGCGGCTGGCTGACCTTTCCCGGCGGCAAGCTCGACTGGGACGGCCCGTGCGCCGACGCACTGGAGGAGACCGCCCGCCGCGAGCTGGTCGAGGAGGTCGGGATCGACCTCGTGCCGCCGGTCGTCTACGTCGAGGGCCATACCTTCGCGGCCAACGGCACCCCGGTGCTCGATATCGTCATGCTCACCCGCGCCGGGGAGGGCGAGCCCGTCGCGCAGGACCCCACCGAGGTCGCCGGCGTCGAATGGCGCACGGTCGACGAGATCATGCAGGACCCCCGCGCCCAGCCCTGGACCCGCGCCAGCCTTGAGCGGGCGGTCGGCAAGCTGCCCGACTTGGCCGCGACACGTCGAACACCTCCACCCTCATTCTGAGCGAAGCGAAGAACCCTACGCGAAGCGGCGTGGCCAGCACATACGATCCACACGGATGACCGGCTTCGCCGGGGGATCCCTCGCATACGCTCAGGATGACGGTGTGTCGTGCACGAAGATGCGCCACCCCACACCCACCGATCCGCTACAGTACCGTCTGCATGCGGTGCCGGACGCCAGCGAGGGATGTGTCCGGGCGCGCCGCGGCGTTCACTGTGGAGCAGGGCACACCCTATGCATCGAGTGCGGCATATCGGGCGCATCGTCACGTCGCCATTCACACCATCCACGCGCACCGAGATCGGGCCGCCGGCGCCCCTCCCGGAGCCGACCCCGATCTTCATCACCCCGCGCACCCGCCTCGTCCTGCTCGTGCTCTGCGGCATCCTCATCTATCTCTTTGCGATCTCCGCGCCGAACGTCGTCCGGCTGTTCCTCGTCGGCTCCACCGTCGCGCTGATCCTCTCGTTCCCCGTCCGCTTCCTCCAGCGATTCATGTCCCGCGGCATCGCCATCCTCGTCGTCGCGCTCTCGACCTTCCTCCTCGCGATCGTCTCGCTCGCGCTGCTCATCCCGTTCGCCGTCTCCGAGATCAGCGACCTCGCCGACTCCCTGCCGGCGACGGTCGACGACCTGCAGGGGCTCGCCCGCGACGTGCTGGACGAGTTCTACCGGCGCGGCTGGATGGAGCAGCGGCCGGAGGAGGTGCTCAATGATCTCGAGGCGGGCATCTTCGACGCCGGCCAGCAGATCGCCGCCGACATCCTCGCCAATCTCGTTTCGACGCTCACCCGCTCGGTCAACATCCTGATCACCACCTTCGGCGTGATCTTCGTCTCGATCTATCTGCTGATCGATATCCCGCGCTTCAAGGAAACCTTCGTGCGGATGTTCGCCCCGGCCTACCGGCAGGACGCGCGCATCCTCTGGGACACGGTCGGCTACTCGCTCTCGCGTTACCTCGGCGGGCTGCTCATCTCGATCACGATCCAGGGGATCATGGCGACGATCGGGCTCTCCCTGCTCGGCATCCCCTACGCGCTCATCCTCGGCCTCTGGATGTCCGCCACGGCGATCCTGCCCTACGTCGGCGCCTTCCTCGGCGCCATCCCCTCCGTCGCCATCGCGCTGACGATGTCATGGCAGTTGGCGCTCGCCACCGTGGTGCTCTACGTCCTGATCAACCAGCTCGAAGCGAACTTCATCACCCCGCGCATCCAGGGCTCGGCCGTCCGCGTCCACCCGCTGCTGATCTTCTTCGCCGTCATCGCCGGGTCCAACATGTTCGGCCCGCTCGGCGCGATCATGGCCGTGCCGGTCCTCGCCGTGCTCCGGGTGCTGGGCGAGTTCTTCTGGCTCCGCCTGCGCGTGCGCGGCGACCACGACACGCTGCTCTCGGCAATGCGCTCCGACCTCGCGGAGGAGCGGATCGCGAACCAGACGCCGATCGCGGAGATCATCGAGGATGAAGCGGCGGCCGAGCGGGCGGGGGTAGCGTCAGACGCGCCATCACCGGCGCATGATCCGACCCCGCGTCCGGACCGATCCACGCCGCCTGCACCGTGATGTCCGGCGTGCACCAGATGTAGTCGAACCGCACCACCGGCGGCACCTTGCTCCGCGCCAGCCGGTCGCCCGGCATCCGCGAGAAGCCGACCCGCGTCGGGAACGTCAGCCCCAGCCCCTTGCCCTTCGCCGCGAAGGTGTCGACCAGCCCCATCGCCTGGATCCGCAGGTACCCGGGATGGCGCGGGGACATGTTGAAGTCGCCCAGCATCACCGCCGGCGCGGCCTCCCGCGTCAGCCGCGCCAGCCGCAGGAACTGGCGTCGGGAGGGAAAGTCGAAGAGCAGCCCGGTGCGCGTGATCCGCTGCGGCCGCGGGTGCGCCACGATCACCGTCAGCACCAGCCCCTCGACGTCGATCTCGGCGACGACGTCCGGCCGGCCGGTGGCGATCTCCAGGATCCGCGCCGAGCGGAGCGGATAGCGGCTCATCACGCCGCGCCCCTCGTTCCCGTCCGCGAAGAACGCCGCCTCCGGGTAGACATCCGCCAGCGCGCCCCGCAGCCGCCGCGCCTGCGCCCGGGGCAGCTCCTCGAAGCCGACGATGTCCGCCCCCGCGGCCCGCAGCGCCGCCTCGATGTCGGTATCGTGCGCCAGCCCGGCCCCGACGTTGGCGGTCATCACGGTGACGACGGTGTCAGGCACGGCTACGCTCCCGCCGTCGTGTCACCGGCGCGCTGGCCTGCCCGGCCGCGATCCACCCCTTCAGCGCGTGATGCAGCATCTCCGCCCCCGCGACGCGCGGCCCGGGCAGCGCCAGCGACACCGGGTGAAGGATGAACGGCTCGGTCTGGAAGCCGCCCAGGCCGCCGTGCGACCCGACCAGCTCCTCGAACGCCGCCACCTCGCCGCGCTCGCCGTCGACCATGCTGTTGACATAGATATCCGGGGCGTTGTCGAAGCCGTCCGCGCGCCGCAGATGGTCCGCCGCGTGCGCCTCGAAGCCGGCGAGGGGATCCTTGCCGATCACCCGGTCGTCCTCCAGCACGCGGATGCCATCGCCGCCGATGACGACCGGGCCGTGCTCCCCGCTGCGAATCATCAGGAACCCGATGCCCGGATGCTGCGCCAGCGCCGGCACCAGCACCGGGTAGGCCGCCTCGATCTCCTCCAGCGTCAGCCGGTGATCCCACTGCGCGAACGAGATCAGCCCCAGGTTGCCCGACGCCAGCACGATCACGCCGCCATCCGGCGTGACGTCCTGCGGCGGCCGCATCCGCGGCGCCCGGTTGGGCGGCAGCACGACCTCGCCGTCACGGATCCGCCGCCGCACCGCCCGCTGCACGCGCGGGCTGGCGCGAAAGTCGTGCCGCAGCACGTCGGTCACCAGCGCGCTGACCGACTGCCAGCCCTCGTCGGTGCCGAGGTGCTCCCGCACCCGCTCGCCGGCGATCGCCCGCTGGACGACGTCGCTGAGCGTCGCGCCGTAGCGCTGGCGGAAGGTCGCCCCCTGGCTCTGACCGTGATCCGAGAGCACGACGAGGTGATAGGGGCGCCTCGCCTCGGCCGCCACCCGCGCCAGCCGCCCGATGTCACGGTCGATGTCTCGCAGCACGCGCATCGCGTCGCCGCGGGCGATGCCGGAGTGATGCGCCACCTCGTCGTAGGCGACATACGTCGTGTAGATCGCCGGGACGCCGCGCAGCAGGTCGCCCGCGACGGTGAACGTGCTCAGCTCGCGCAGCAGGCTCGTCGTCGCCGCGCGCACGAGCGGGTAGACGCCGAACCGGCGCACCCGCGGCCGTTCGTTGCGCAGCAGCTGCCACGTCGCCGCGACCAGCTCGCGCACCACGTCCGCCACGAAGAGCGCGAGCGTCCGCGCGACGTTGTAGGGGTTCGCGTAGAAGAGGAAGTAGGTGCCCGTGTTGGCCTGCGCCGGATAGAGGATCGTCGCCATCGTGAAGAGGCTGTCCGGCGCATCGCCGGAGAAGAGGTTGCCCCGGCTCGCCCCCTGCTCCACCAGCAGCCCCGACCCGGTCGTCAGCTGCGTCTGCAGGACACCCGCGTCGCGGACGCTGTTCGAGACCATCACCCGCCCGAGCGCCTTGTCGTACCAGCGGAACGCGGGCACGTTGCGGTTGTTGCCGAGCAGGATGCCCGCCTGGCTGGCCGACGTCTGCGACGAGAGGTCGCACTCCCAGCGATCGAGCGTATGCGTGCCGGCGCGGAGCAGCTCCGCAAGGTGCGGCGCGTACCCGCGCGCCATCGCCTCCCGCAGGATCGGCTCGGAGAGCCCGTCGATCTCGAGGAAGGCGAACCCCGGCGACTGGTCCGGCAGCGGCTCGCCGCGCTGATACCGCGCCCGCACCGGCCCCAGCGCGAACCGCTGCCACGCGCCGTCGTCGCTGATCGAGAGCAGCGTGCCGAAGAAGCCGGAGACCGCCGTGAGGATCACCGAGAGCACCCCCGCCTCCAGCACGCCGTTGACCCGCCAGCCCGGCACCAGCAGGTCCGCCAGGATGAGCACGCCCGCGTTCAGCCCGAACGTGATCACGGGGAAGAGCCACGCGCTGACCCGCACCGCCAGCCGGATCAGCACCGGCAGCACGGCCGTGTTCAGCATCGCGATGATGACGATGATGATGAACGCTTCCTGCAGCGTCGGCGTGGCGTCCCGCGTGAACAGGCCGACGACGCCGGTGAGCACCAGCGCCTGGATCAGCCAGACGATCGCGTGGCGGATGAGCCGGTCGACCGCGGTGCCGAGGGCCCTGAGATGGCGAAACAGCGTGCGGGTGGTGCTCATGTCGCTCTCGACGCAGGCTCCCGATCGTGGTCAGATGGCGCGAGTAAAAACGCCGGCATGACCTGACCATACCGCAAGGAGACGAACGTTGGTACAGAACGACGGCGCCGGCCACGGCGCGATCCGCCTCGGCTACGTCGGCGGCGCCCATCTGCACGTCGGCGGCCTGCTCGCCGCCGGTCTCGCCAGCCCGACGGCCAACGTCGTCGGCATGGTGATCGAGGACGCCGAGCTGCGCGATGCGATGCAGGCCCAGCACGAGGACGTCCCCGTCTTCCTCACCGCCGAGGAGCTCTACGCCGCCGCCGAGCCGCAAGCGATCGTGACCTGCGCCACCAACCGGCAAGCGCCGGGGATCGTCGCCGCGGCCGCGCAACGCGGCATCCACGTCATGAAGGAGAAGCCGATGGCGAGCACACTGGCGCTCGCCGGGCAGATGGCAGCGACGGCCGCCCGCCACGGCGTCCGGCTGATGGTCAACTGGCCGACCGCGTGGTGGCCCGCCTGGCATCACGCCAGGACGCTCGTCGACGCCGGCGCGATCGGCGCCGTCTGGCAGGTGCACCATCGCCTGGGCCACGGCGGCCCGCCCGCCGGGTTCGACGCCGGCGGCCCGGTCGGCCGCGTCGGCTGGGGCTGGCTGGTCGACCGCGAGGAGAACGGCGGCGGCGCGGCGGTCGACTTCTGCTCCTACGGCGCCCTCCTCAGCCGCTGGATCATGGGCATGCCGGCCGCGGTGACCGGCGTTGGCGGCCGCTACGTCAAGGATTTCTTCACCGTCGAGGACAACGGCGTGATGATCCTCCACTATGCGAGGGGGCATTCCATCGCGGAGGGCACGTGGTCGCAGCCCGCCGTGCCGGTCGACATCCCGGCGATGATCTACGGGGAGAACGGCGCGATCGCGCTCACCAGCCCGACGGAGCTGGCGATCAAGCGCGTGGGAGACGACGCGGCGGAGACGATCGTCGCGCCGGAGCTACCCGAGCACGCTCGCAACGGCATCGACGCCTTCACCGCGGCGCTGCTGCGCGACGAGCCCTTTCCGGACCTCGTCTCCGCCGCGCTCGCCCGCGACACCCAGGAGATCGTCGAGGCCGGCCTCGAATCGATGCGCACCGGCCAGCGCGTCGGCCTGCCGCTCCCGGCGTTCCTGGCGTAACAAGGTCGGACACCTTCGGGGATCCGCCCCTACGACGTCGGACGCCCCCGAGCGGTGACAGGTTGACGTCGTGCCGGCCGGGATCAGCGGGGAGGTCGGACGCGTGACTACTGGCGAGCCATCGCCACGCGCAGCCGCTCTTCCGGACTGATCAGGTGGTCGGCGTCCGCTGCCGCGGCGTCAATGTCGAGCTGCACCCAGCGCACGCGGCCGTTGAAGGCGCTGTCCTTCGGCCCGTAGTCATCGCTGACCGGGGTGCCGCTGTCGATGCCGACGTCCGTCGTCTCGTCAGCCGAGAAGATCATCGCCTGGGTAGCATGCACCCGACCGCTCCCGACCGAAACGCCATCGACAAAGAGCGAGACGGTGCCGCCCTTGCCCAAGCCCCCGCCGTCGTAACCGAACTCCATCCGCACTTGGTGCTCGCCCGGAGTGAGCGGCGTCTCGCCGTACACCTTGAATCGCTGGAGGCCAAGGAGGTTGTAGCAATATGCCGGCTTTCCGTCCTTGACGTAGAGGCTCCAGCCACCGCTCTGGGCGCCCTGGGCGACGATCACGCCGCACGCGTCGCTCTCCGGCACGTCGATCTGGGCGGTGACGGCATGCGACGTGTTTTTGATATTGACAACACAGTTCTCGGCCAGCCGCCCCATCCCTCCGAAGAGCATCTGCGAGTTGCCGCGGATGAGGCTTGGACGACCGGCAACGTCTGGGTCGAAGCGCACCTCGAGGCGGTCCTCCATCGGCAGTACCTGATGCTTGGCGGCCTCGAGGAGCCAGAGGCGCTGCAGGTGGTGCAGCCGTTCCGGCTCCTCGGCCGCGACGTTGTGGGCCTGGCTCCAGTCGGCGGTCGTGTCGTACAGCTCCCACACGTCGTCGTCGAAGGCCGGCTGGTCCGGTTCGAGCAGCAACCATGGTGTCTTGTGCTTGGTGACCGCTGTCCATCCCCGGTGGTAAATGCCGCGGTTCCCGAACATCTCGAAGTACTGCGTGTCGTGGCGCTCGCCGGCGGCCGCGTCGTCGAAGGAGTAGAGCATGCTCACGCCTTCGATCGGCTTCTGCTGGACGCCATGCACGCTGAGCGGCTCGGGCAAACCGGCGGCTTCGAGCACGGTTGGGGCGACGTCGATCACATGGCAGAACTGGGAGCGGATCTCGCCTTTGGCCCGGATGCCGTTCGGCCAGTGGATGACGGCTCCGTTGCGGGTACCGCCGAAATGGGAGGCGACCTGCTTGGTCCACTGGTAGGGCGTGTCCAGGGCGTGCGCCCAACCGACGGAGTAGTGGTTGTACGACAGTGGTCCGCCGAACTCATCGAGACGCTCGATCATGAACTCCGGCGTTTCGAGGGCGGCGGCGCCGTTGAAGGTGATCATCTCGTTGAACGTGCCGTTGAGGCTCCCTTCGGCGGAAGCGCCGTTGTCGCCGATGATGTAGTAGATCAGTGTGTCGTCAAGGACGTCGAGGCTCGCCAGGGCGTCGATGAGTCGCCCGAGGTGATGATCGGTGTGCTCCAGGAAACCGGCATAGATCTCCATCTGGCGGATCAGCACCGGCTTGAGGGTGTCCGGCATGTCATCCCAGGCCGGAATCTCCGCGTGGCGGGCCGTCAGCTCGGCCTCCGGCGGGATCACCCCGCGTTGCTTCTGGCGGGCGAACGTTTCCTCGCGAAGCCTGTCCCAACCGTGGTCGAACGCGCCCTTGTATCTGTCTGCCCACTCCTTGAAGATGTGGTGCGGCGCATGGGTCGCGCCGGGGGCGAAGTAGACGAAAAAGGGCTTGTCGGGCATCAGCGCCTTCTGCTGCTGCACCCACTCGATCGCCCGGTCGGTTAGGTCCTCGGTGAGATGGTAGCCTTCGTCGGCCGTCCGCTCCGGCTCGACTGCGACGGTGTCCTTGAAGAGCGCCGGGGCCCACTGGTTGGCCTCACCGCCAATGAAGCCGTAGAAGTGCTCGAAGCCGCCGCCGCCCGTTGGCCAATTGTCGAACGGTCCCATTGGAGATGTCTGCCAGACCGGCACCTCATGGCACTTGCCAAACTGGGCGGTGGAATACCCATTGAGTTTGAGGGTCTCGGCCAGCGGTGCGGCGGTGTTCGGGCGTAGCGAGGTGTAGCCAGGGGCGCCGGTGGCAAGCTCCGTGATCCCACCCATACCCACCGAGTGGTGGTTGCGGCCGGTGAGCAGCGCCTGCCGGGTCGGTGAGCACAGCGCGGTCGTGTGGAATCGGGTGTACTTCAGGCCGTTGACGGCCAGCCGCTCGGCGGTCGGGGTGTTGATGGGACCTCCGAACGCGCTCGATGCGCCGAACCCGACATCATCCAGCAGAACGACCAGTACGTTTGGCGCCCCGGACGGCGGCCGTAGCGGTTCAATGCGCGGGAACTCGGTTGCCGGATCCCGTGCATCGTACGTGATCAGGCCGGTATAGGGCCGGTCAGGAATCGGCAAAACTGATCGCGGCAGCTGGTTCGCCATCTCACTTCCCCTTTACGACGACAGGAAGGTCACCAGGACGCTCAACATGGCTGCCTTGAATGGGCGCACACATGTGCACCGGCGACCGCCAAGCCGTGAAGTCAGATTGCTGCAACCGTGGTTGTAGAAGCATGAGGCAAAAGGCGTATCCCAATCGAGGATCTTCCATGTACGAAATCTTGACCGCACCGAACGATCCAGCGCGGGGAGCTGTCAACCTCGCGCGGGTCGTCCTTCCGCGGCGGAGCGTCCAGCGCATCAACGATGAGGGCGGATCCCCTTCTGGGATCCGCCCTCGTGCCGGCACACCTCGTGTGCAGGTCTGTTATCCACCATGGCACCTCGTGCCTGAAAGCGACGTTCGCCCCTGAGAGCGCCGGGCCCCGGCCGAGCCCGTTGGGGCGAGAAGCGGAGCGAGCCCTCGTGTGCCGCACCTGTGGCCGACGCCGGTTGGCATGACGGCATTTCCAAGTCTGACACGAGCGCAACCCACCACACCGTCATCCTTCGCTGACGTTCAGGATGAGGGTGGTGGGTTGCGCTCGCGCCGGATTGGAAACGCCTTCGGCGAACACCATGAACCCCGGGCATGAGGCCCGGGGCTACCGGAACATCCACCGTTCCGGGACTCGTTCGATCGTGGTGGCGAACGCTACGCGCCGCGCTCCGCTGTTCCCTCGCCCTCGCCGGCTGAGCGGTCCGGCGCGTAGATGAGGTAGAGCACGCCGTTCGGCAGGTTCCGGGATTCGATCAGCGTCAACGGCACCTTGCCCGCCTTCTCGTCCAAGATCCGCTTGCCGCTCCCCAGCGTGATCGGGTGGACCAGCAGGTGCAGCTCGTCCAGCAACCCCTCGCGCAGCAGCCACTGCACGAGCGTGGCGCTGCCCGTGACGCCGATATCCTGACCCGGCTGCTCCTTCAGCTTCGCGATCTCCCCGGCGATGTCGCCACTGACCAGCGTCGAGTTCTGCCAGGCGGAGACGTCGTCGAGCGTCGTCGACACGACATACTTCTGCGCGCCGTTCATGTGGCCCGCCCCCGGCACCTCGTCCTCCGTCTTGTCCGGCCAGAAGGAGGCGAACTCCTGAAACGTGACCCGTCCCAGGAGCATGGCGTCGGAGCCGGACATCTGCTCGCCGACCACCGCGCCCATCTCGTCGCTCCAGTACGGGAAGTGCCATTGATCCGGCGACTCCATCACACCATCAAGGGAGACGAACTCGCCTGCCACGATCTTGCGCATGTCCTGGTTCCTTTCCGAGGGTATGTCTCGAATCACGAACAACGAACGTCGGAGCCGCGCACCCCGGAGGGTGTGCGCCTTCGTCTACGCTTCCGGCATCGGCGCGTCGAGGAAGGGCACCACCAGCTCCAGCACCAGCGACGGGCGGCTCAGCCCAAAGAAATGCGTCGTGCCGGGCAGCACGGCGAGCTGGGAGGCCGGGACGCCCACGAAATCGCCGTTGACGTCGCCGCCACGCAGCTGCAGGAACCGGACGGCATGGTCGAGCTTCACCATGTCGCAATCGCCGACCGTGATCAGCGTCGGCGCGGCGATGCCCCGGATCTCGTCCTCGGTCCAGCCCGTGACCTGCTCATCGAACGCCCCGAGCTTGTCGAGCAGCTGCTGCAGCTTCTCGGGATGCGGCGACTTCGCGAGGTACTCCTGCTCCATCGGGGTGCCGGCGATCATGTCGACGTTCAGCGACCCCATCGCCTCCATGTTCTCGCTCCGGTCGCCGTCGCGGCTGAAGGACGCGGACGAGATCACGGCCTTGCGCACCAGCTCCGGGTGCCGGACGGCCAGCTCGGTCGCCACCGCGCCCCCGACGCTGTAACCGAAGACGTCCACCGGCCCGACGCCCACGTGCTGGAGCAGGCCGGCGACGTCGGAGGCCAGGTTGGGGATTGTCAGCGGCCGGTCATCAATGTCGTTGGTCCGGCCATGAGCCTGGAAATCGGCGGCGATCACCTGCCGTGTCTTGGCCAGGCTGGGGATCAGCTCGCCGAACTGGAGGTCGATGTTGAAGAGCCCACCGTGCAGCAGGAGCAGCGGCGTCCCGCCGCTGCCGTGGATCTCGTAGTACATCTCGAGCCCGTTGACGGGCGCGTATCCGGTCTGGGGGGCCGTCTCGGTCATGGGTGTTCCTTCCGGTGTGGCGGTCTGCGCCTGCGCGACGGCCGGTGCGGCCAGCGACATCCCCGCCGCCGCGACCGTCTTGACGAACGTCCGTCTCTGCATGTCCCAGCTCCTGAACGGTTGGGGAGGGCTCAGACCGTCGCCAGGTACGCGGCGAGCTTGTTGAGCGTCTCGTCCCAACCCGCCGCGGCACCCATCTCCAGCATCGCGTCCCGCGCCGCGATCGACTGCAGCCGCGTGATCGTGGTCATCGTCGTCTTGCCGCCTTCCTCCTCGAAGAGGATCGTCAGCTCCGAGCTTGGCGGCGGCGTGTCGCCCCAGGCCTCGCCATCGTCGACGACGTCGGTATAGACGATCTTCTCCGGCGGCACGATCTCCTGGTAGACACCCTTGTTCGGATAGACGGTGCCATCCGGCCCCTGCATGTCGATGTGCCAGGCGCCCCCGACCCGGAGATCGATCTCGCAGCGGGGGACGGTGAAGCCCTCGGGGCCGAACCAGTTGGCGATGTGCTCGGGCTTGGTCCACATCTCGAAGACGAGCTCGCGCGGCGCGTCAAAGGTGCGGGTCATGGTGATGAGGGGCTCAGTCGTGCTCGCGGTCACGTTCGTGATCATCGGTGGTTCCCTTCGTCTGTATCGATCGCAGATACTCGTCGAGGCGGTCGAACCTGCCTTGCCAAATCTCACGGTATGTCGCAATCCAACCGGCAACGTCCTCCAGCGGTCCCGGCGCCAGCCGGCACGGGCGCCATTGCGCCGTGCGGCTCCGCGTGATCAATCCGGCCTGTTCCAGCACCTTCAGGTGCCGCGAGATCGCCGGCAGGCTGATGTCGAACGGCGCGGCCAGCTCGCTAACCGTCGCCTCTCCCTCGGCGAGCCGTTCGAGGATCGCGCGGCGCGTCGGGTCGGCGAGCGCGGCGAAGGTGATGCTGAGGGGATCGGCCGTCATGGTGTATCTAACCAACCTGTTAATTAACGATCACGTTAAGTACGATACAGGCCGGCAGCGGGCATGTCAAGAGGGGAGCCGGGATACGCCCGACCAGCCCGGTCAGGGGCATCGCCGCTCGATCACCGCGTCGTCACGATGCCGCCGCCCATGACCGATTGCGGCGCATCGACGGAGGAGCGGCGTTGGGCCCCGGTAGCCCCGGGTCTTGGACCGCACCTGCGGCCGGGGTAGAAACGGCCTCGCCCAATAACACCCTCATTCTGAGCGCAGCGAAGAACCCGACGCGAAGCGCTGCTCGCCACCTCCCGGTTCCCATCTGCGACCAAATCATCCTGTCATCCCGAGCGCAGTCGAGGGATCCCCATCGATGCTGCGCATCGATATGGCCTCGCAAGCTGGGAGCCTCTCCCGAGGGAACGGCCGTCCCCGGCCAGCCGAGGAGAGATCGGCTTCGCCGGGGGGATTCCCACGCTGCGCTCTGGACAGGCTCTTCGCGTTGCTCAGGATGGCGCGGGGTGGGAAGCGTGGATGCAGGGATGGGGAAATGCCGTGGTCGCTATCGTTACGCCGGCCACAGGTGCGGCACACGAAACCCGGCGCTAAAGAGAGGATGTACACCTAACCCAAAGGGGATGCCCTCAGCGCAGGACCCGCGGGTTCGTCCGGATACCGCGCAGGCGGAAGGCGAGCACCACCAGCATCACCCCGAACACGATCGCGAAGATGCCGATCACCCAGATCAGGCTGATCGCGCCGGCGCCGGGCGAGACCAGGAACAGCACGCCGAGCACCACCGACAGCATCCCGGAGAGGATCAGCGTCCACTCATTGCTGAGCACCTCGCGCAGCCGGATCGCGACGATGATCTCCATCACGCCGGTGAAGAGCCACCACGCGGCGATGACATACATGAGCCCGACCGCGGTCAGCTCCGGGTAGGCCATCGCCCAGATGCCGGCGACGATTCCCGCGAACCCGATCAGGATGTCCGCCCACCAGCGGTCGTGGATGCCGCGCCCGGTCACGCCGTTGAAGACCGCGATCACGCCGTCGACGACGACGTACGCCCCGAAGAGGATCACCAGCGCCGAGATCGTCAGGTCCGGCCAGCCGATCGCCATGACGCCGAAGAGGATGGCGATCAGCCCGCGCAGCGCGTAGGTCCACCAGTAGCGCGACATCACACCCAGCATTGCCTCTCCTCTCCGCAGTCGAAGGCCGCTACCCTACCACATGCCCGTCCGCTCCGAGCCTGTGCCGCACCCAGGAA
>DATLHE010000300.1:0-7146 GCA_035540335.1 Thermomicrobiales bacterium
GGCCTCCTGCGCGAGCGCGGGCGACTGCCACCCGGCCAGGAGGGTGACGAGGACGAGCAGGCCGGTGAGGCGAAGGACCTGGTTCATGGCGGGCGGCAATCCTTGGCGCGGGACGGAGCTCCCGCCGGTCAGTATAGCGGCGCCCCGAATGGCAACGGCGTAGTTCCCCGGTGGCCCCGGGCCTGGGTGCCCGGGGTGGCGATCAACGGCCGCACGACGATGGCATGTTCGGCGTTGGGCCGCCACAAGGGCGGCCCGTACCACGATGCCGTACGACGATGAGATCGTGCATCCGGGTCCCGGCTCAGTCCAGGCGGAAGATCTCCGGCATCAGCCGCGTCGGGCCGGTCTCGGCGTCGACCTGCTGCTCCAGGTAGTCGTGCATGAACGCCTGCCAGCGGCGGTTGGCGTCGCTGCCGGCGAGCCGGGCGTTGGCCGCCTCCCAGTCGTCGCACTCCAGCACCGCGAAGAGGTCGTTGCCGTCGTGGAAGATCGAGTAATCGCGGTAGCCGGCCGCGCGCAGGTCGTCCAACAGCTCGGGCCAGACGGCCCGGTGGTGGGCGATGTACTCCTCGAGCTTGCCGGGTTTCACCTGCATCCGGAAGGCGATGCGCGTCATGGATCCTCCTTCAATGGTGACAATCATGCGGCTAGGTCGTCCGCGACAGCAGCAGAACCGTGATCACGTTGCCGGAGTGTTCTCGCCGGGAGCCGGGACGAGCACGGCGTCGAGCAGCGGCGTGGCGCCCGCCAGCACGTCCTCGTCGGCGGCCGTCGGCAGCTTGCTCCACGGCCCGCCCTGCGAGGTGCCGTCCGCGTGGAGTTCGCCGCCCTCGGGGCCGGCCGGGTGCCCGAGCGCGTAGGTGACAATGTCCCGGGCGGTGGCGTCCGCGCTGTCGTCGGTGCTGCTGACGATCGCGATCATGACCCACGTCGCGTCCCGCACGACGTAGCCCGCGAGGGTCTCGTCGGCGCCGGCCCCGCCGAAGCGGACGCCGCCGTCGCCCAGGTCGCTGACCGGCGTGGCGTCGGGTTGGAGGGCGGGATGCTCGTCCGCGAGGCCCCCGAGCGAGGTGGTCCCGATCGCGCGCGCCGCGTCCGCGGCGTGCTCCGGCGTGTCGAACTCGGCGGCGACGGCCACGATCAGCAGCGGGCCACGCGGCGCCCGCAGGATCGCGCTCGGCGTCGCCAGCAGCTCCGTCAGCGCCGCGACGTCGAAGGCGTAGGTGCGGGAGACCGCCCGCTGCACGCCCGGCAGCGTCGCGATGTCGATGCCAACCTCGGGCGTCTGTGCCGACGCGGGGACGGCAAGCATGAGCATGGCGATCGACAGAACGACGGAGATGACGCGTTCCATCAACGGAATCCTTCCCTGTCGTGCCGCGCAACGTGGCTGCGCATCGCAAAGGTGGCCGCCACAGTGTACCGGACACTGGCCAGAAAGTGCCCTTTCACCCCATGTCACAACCGCATCCCCTCACTCGTCTCAGGGGGTGAGGCGGACGCGCGGGCCGCGCCGGGAGGTGCGCGGCGCATGTGACCCAAATGAGCCCGTTGGGCCCGTATACAACGAAAATCCGAGGTGCTAGAGTCGAAGGCGGTCTTCAGGAGACGGGTGCCCACCTCCGGGCGAGATTCCTCCTTCCCCGTCTGCGTTCGTTCTTGGGTCCCCCCGGATTTGGTCTTCGAATGGCGTCGACGCCGTGAGCGCTGCTTCTGGCGATGGACGCGGTGAGCACAATCGACAGGCGCTCCGGAGTGAGCGTCAGCCGTCGCCGATGCTCCGGCGATGGCAGAGACCGTTCTTACAGGCAACAGTTCACGAGTCCCGAGAGCCCGCGGGCGCCAGCCCACCGCCCTCGTCGCATTTGTGGAAGGCACACTCATGAAGCGCATCTTCTCGACTTCGGGCTTGGCGAGCGCCAGCGCCCGGCGCCCCTGGTGGGCGATAGGCGCCTGGATCGCCATCCTGGTCCTCGCCCTTGGTGTCACGGGCGCCTTGGGCATGAAGACAACGACCGATTTTTCCTTCGCCAACAACCCGGAGTCCCAGGCGGGCCTCACGGTGCTGGACAACGCCGGGCTGGTCAAGAAAGATCCGACCGACGAGACGGTCATCATCCGCTCCGATTCCGCGACGGTCGACGACCCCGCCTTCAAGGCCAAGGTCGAGCAGGTCACCGCCGCGCTGCGCGGCATGAGCGGCGTGGTCGTGCCCGAGTCCGTCACCAACTACTACGAGCTGAGCGCCAACCCGCAGACCGCCGAGGCGGCCAAGGGGCTGGTGTCCGCGGGCCGTGAGACGACGATCATCCCTGCCACGCTCGCCGGCACCCAGGACGAGGCGACGAAGAACGCGTCCGCCTATCTGGATGACCTGCGGGCCCTCTCCGGCGATGGCTTCGAGGTGATGTCGGTCGGCTTCGTCAGCATCGGCGAGGAGAATAACGTCATCGCCGAGGAAGACCTGGTTCGTGGCGAGACGATCGGTATCGCGGCCGCGCTGGTGATCCTGGTGATCGTTTTCGGGGCGCTGGTTGCGGCCGGTATCCCGATCTTGCTGGCGATGATCTCGATCGCGATCTCGTTCGGGATCACGGCGATCATCGGCCAGTACTTCGAACTCTCCTTCTTCATCACCAACATGATCACCATGATCGGCCTCGCGGTCGGTATCGACTACGCACTCTTCGTCGTCGAACGCTATCGCGAAGAGCGGCGGCATGGTCGCGCGAAGCTGGACGCGATCGGCATCACCGGTGGCACCGCCAGCAAGGCGGTCGCCTTCTCCGGCGGCACCGTGGTCCTCGCCCTGATGGGCATGTTCCTGTTGCCGGCGTCGATCTTTCGCGCACTGGCGACCGGCGCGATCATCGTTGTCCTGATCGCCGTGGCCGCGACCCAGACGCTCGTCCCGGCGCTGCTCAGCCTGCTCGGCGACAAGATCGACTGGCCACGCAAGCGCAACTACGATGAGTACGCAAAGGTTCACGCACACGACGACCCCAACAGCATGGAAGCGGCCTACCAGGGCTTCTGGGGCCGGATCACCAAGACCGTGATGGCGCGGCCGGTGATCAGCGTGGTGCTCGCGGTCACGCTGCTGGTGGCTGCTTCGATCCCGTACTGGCAGATCAACACCGGCTTCGCCGGCGTTGAGTCGATGCCGAAGGACAGCGAGGCCCGCCACGCCTTCATGATCCTCGATCAGGAGTTCTCCGCCGGCCGGCTCTCGCCGGTCCAGTTCGCCATCCAGGGCGATCCCGCCGCCGCCGCGCCGGGCATCGAGAAGCTGCGGGTGGCGCTCGCCGCCGAGACGATCCCGAACGGCGATGGCACCAAGCCGGCGTTCCTGCCGATCCCGGCCCAGAACTGGGCAAAGTGGAACGAGGCGGGCGACGTCGGGCTGCTTCAGGCGACGTTGACGATCCCGAGCAATGACGACCGCTCGTACGAGATGATCAAGCGTCTGCGCGACGACGTGGTGCCGGCCGCCTTCGATGGCACCGGCGTGAAGACCTATGTCACGGGTGAGACCGCGTTCAACCAGGACTTCTTCACGATCGTCGAGGACTACACGCCGATCGTGTTCGCGTTCGTGCTGGCGCTCAGCTTCGTGCTGCTGTTGCTGGCCTTCCGCTCGGTCGTCGTCTCGGCGACGGCGATCGTGATGAACCTGCTCTCGGTCGGCGCGGCCTACGGCATCCTCGTCCTCGTCTTCCAGAAGGGCGTCGGCAATGGCCTCTTCGGCTTCCAGCAGACCCCGACGATCGAGGCCTGGATCCCGATCTTCCTCTTCTGCGTGCTCTTCGGCCTCAGCATGGATTACCACGTCTTCCTGCTGAGCCGGATTCGCGAGCACTACGACCTGACGTACCGGAACCGCGAGTCGGTCGCGGTCGGGCTGCACTCGACGGCGAAGATCATCACCGGCGCGGCGCTGATCATGGTCGCGGTGTTCTCCGGGTTCGCCGCCGGGCGGCTGGTGATGCTCCAGCAGATGGGCTTCGGCCTCGGCATCGCCGTGCTGCTCGACGCGACGGTCGTCCGCTCGGTGCTGGTGCCGTCGACGATGGCGCTGCTCGGCGACCGCAACTGGTACCTGCCGGGCTGGCTGAACTGGCTGCCGGACCTGCGGGTCGAGGGTACGCCGGCGCCCACCCCCGCGCTGGACGACGAGGGCGTGCCGAAGGTCGCCCCGGCGGACTAGCTACCGTGAACTGGTAGGGGAGCATCTCGTGTGCTCCCGCCGGCCCGCAGGGCCGGAAACGGGGCAGCCTTTGATGGCTGCCCCGTTCGGTTTTTGCTGCTCCTTGGCCTCGACTGCCCGGAGCGGGAGATCGATGCCCAGGTTGCCAACACACCCAAACAGGGAAAACGTGACCATCTCGGCAGCCTAAGAAGCCTTCCCGCGTCATCCCGAGCCGATACGCCGACGCATCCTTCAACCCGTTCAGGACATCGAGGAATCGCTGCTCTTGCCACGCGCGATTGTCTTGCGGTGTGTACCGTAGGAGGTACAATCGTCCCGTGGGGAGGAACGTCGCGAAGTGAGCTCTGGCAAGCATATCGAGGCACGGTTCTTTCGAACGAGGGCAGGTGACTAACCCGTCCGTGAATGGCTGTTGTCGCTGGCTCGCGAGGACCGGCGAAACATCGGGGTCGATATCAAGACGGTCGAGTTTGGGTGGCCGCTCGGCATGCCGACGTGCAGATCGCTTGGCTCCGGACTGTGGGAGGTGCGGTCTGACATCTCGGATGGCCGGATTGCTCGGGTGCTCTTTTGTATAGCCGAGGGCAGAATGTATCTCCTCGTCGGTTTCATCAGGAAGACGCAGAACACGCCAGCGGACGAGATCGACAAGGCCAGGCGGCGCATGAAGGAGTTGGGACGATGAACGAAGAGCATCAGGGTTCGGCATTTGACGACTTCCTGCGCGAAGATGGTCTCTATGAAGACGTTTCGGCCGCGGCCGGTATGCGCGTCGTCATTTGGCAGCTCAAGCAGGAGATGGAAGCACGCGGCATGACGAAGTCCGAGCTCGCTGAGCGGATGCACACCAGCCGCTCACAGGTCGATCGCATCCTGAATGGCACCGGCGAGGGCGTCGGGCTGGACACCATCGAGCGCGCGGCGCGAGCGGTTGGCCGGAGCATCCGCATCGAGATGGTGTAGCGTGTCCAATGCCCTCCCGCCCCGCATGCTGGCATGCCTGCCTACACTGCCATGTCTCCCATATATCCATAACTTGGCCATCTGGGCAGCCTAAGCGGAACGCACGCTTAGGCTGCCAGGTTTCGGGCGCGAAGTCCGGAAAACCTGGCCACCTAAGAAAACCCCGCCAGATCAACGAAATCGATCCCGCGATGTCCTTAGGCTGCCCAGATGGCCACCGGCCAAGTTATTTCACCTGGCAACCTGACAATAACGACGCGCGAACCGGTAGGGGCGACCCTTTGTGGTCGTCCTACCACGCGCGGCCGCAACCATTCCGGGCATCGCTAGCTGCTCGCGCTGGAGTAAAACCGCACGGAGAAGCGCCACCACGCACGCAGGAGCCACAGCGCCACCGCGCTCAGCGCGATCCCGGCGAGGACGATCCCCCAGCCGCCGCGCCCGGCGAGCGCCTCGGTCGGGAAGGTCGACGCGAACCCGATCGGGAAGACGAACCCGAAGAAGACCCGGAAGGCGGCGGGGTAGAACGACAGGGGAAACTTGCCCGCCTGCATGAGGTCGGCGACGAGCATCGAGACCGGGTCGGTGGTCGTGAACCAGAACGTGGTGTAGACGATCGCCGACCAGGCGCACGTCAGCAGGACCACCCCGCACCCGATGAGCAGCGCCGCCTGCGCGATGCCCGCCGCCGAGGGCGTCACGCCGCCCTGCCGGAGCCCGGCGACCGTGACCGCGAGCCCGGTGAGGACCATGAAGACCTCCGCCGGCTTTACCCAGCGCAGCGTGACGTAGAACTGCGCCGAGACGGGGCGGATCAGGATCAGGTCGAGCTCGCCCTGGCGGACGTACGTCGAGATGCGTCCCATGTTCGTCTGGACCGCCAGCCAGAGCAGCGCGACTGTCACCTGGTAGACCCCGCCGAGCGCGATCACCTCGCCCTGCGACCAGCCGTTGATGTCCTCCGTGTACGAGTAGAGCAGCAGCACCGGGATCAGCGAGAGCCCGAGCTGCATGAGCCCGACGACGTTGGTCGCGAGGAAGTGGGCGCGGTAGTGCGTCTCCCGCACGAGCGCCTGGACGGCGAAGCGTCGCCAGAGGCGCCCGTGGCGACGGGCGGCGTGCAGCCAGGTCGGGTCGAGTGGGGTCGTCTGCATCATCTCAGGCTCCCACGGCGGTGTAGGCACGCATGCCGCGCCGCCAGAGGCGGTACGCCGCGAGCACGGTTAGCACCGGGTAAAGGAGCTGCAGCGTCATCCCCAGCGCGAGGTCGGCCGGGGACAGGTCGCCGACGATCAGCTCCAGCGGGAAGGAAAGCGTGAACCGGAACGGCTGCACATCCATCATCCCCCGCGCCCAGGCGGGCATCAGGACCAGCGGCACGAGCTGGCCGCTGAGGACGATCGTTATCAGGTTGCGTGCCCAGTCGATGCCGCCGATGTCGTCCACCCAGAACGCCAGTGCGCCGATGAGGACGTCCAGCGCGTAGACCATCACCGCCGCGGCGACGATGGCGATACCGGCGAGCAGCCAGCGCAGCGGATCGGTGGGAAGCACGATGCTGTCGCGGAAGAACCACCAGAGGATCGCGATCAGCGGGGCGAGAGCGGCGGATTTGACGATCTTCTCGCTGAGGTTGTTGGCGATGCCGTTGAAGTGGGTCGACCCCGGCCGCACGATCCAGATCGAGATTTTCCCGAGCCGGATCGATTCGGCGAGGAAGCCGGAGATCCACGACGAGGTGAGCATGGAGACGACGCCGAGGAGGACGAAGTAGGTTGTCAGGTACTCCTCGTCGACCGGCAGCGCCGCGCCGTTGGCGAGCGCCGCGCGCCAGATCAGCAGCGAGATGGTCGGGGCCAGCACGGTGCTGAGCATGTACATGACGAACTCGGCGCGGTAGATGAGCGCCATCGACAGGTCGATGACGACCAGCCGCCGGATGATGCGGAGGGATTGGGCGGTGGTCATGG
>DATLHE010000301.1:0-3261 GCA_035540335.1 Thermomicrobiales bacterium
CCCGAACTCCCGCGCCAGGAACACCGAGCTGAGCCCCTTGCCGCAGCCCAGGTCGAGCACCCGCATCCCCGGCCGCAGGCCCATCTCCCCGGTCAGCGCCTCGGTGAGCCAGAGCGCGTTCGGGCCCATCAGGTTCTCCAGTTGCCAGACCGGGTCGTACGCCTGCGTCCGCGGAAACTCTGGCAGCGCCAGCCGCTCCGCGACGTCGGCGCGTTGATCGGGCGTCAGCTCGGGCATGATGCATGTGTCCTTTCACGTGCAGCTATCGTCGCCCCGCACCTGCCCCTGCGGGCGGTGTGCGGGGTCGTCACCAGCAACGCTGTTCCGATGCCAGAACGGTCGCTCCCTCCGGTAGCGCCGGGCCTCGTGTGCCGCACACGTGGACGGCCCTCGCACGTCACCACGGCGCCTCGATGATGCACGCCCGCTCACCAACAAACCACCCTCATTCCGAGCGCATGCAAGGGCCTGCTATCGCTTCTCGGCGGCGATGCCGCCTCGGCCGGGGAACCCGGCGCGAAGCGGCGTCCGCAACACGGCGCTCCAGACCGCAAACGCCGTAGGGGAGGGCATTGAACGCGCTCACCCACCCCAACGGCAATGCACCGAATGCGCGTTCAATGCCCTCCCGCCGCGCCGGGATCGCCCGCGCCATCTGGCCCACACGCCCGTTCTGCCCTGGCGCGGCCGGCCCAAACACCCGTCATCCTGAGCGAACGCGAAGGATCCCCGTGCGCAGCGAAGCGAGAGCGCCTCCAAAGGCGCGCAGCGCCCCCATGTCCGATCTCCGGCACACCCCCGCCGCTATGCGACCGGCGCGCGATTGGATACGATTCCCCCGACGCCATCGGATCGCCTGCCGATCTCTCGCCGAGGGTTCACCTGATGAGTGCTTCCGGATCCACCGCCACCACCGCCCACGCCGTCGTCGTCGACACCACCGCCAGCCCCTACGCCGCCCACCGCCCCATCCCGGTCGGCAACGTCCGCCTCACCGACGACCTTCTCGCCCCGCGCCTCGCCACCAACCTGCGCGAGACGCTCCCCTCCCAGTACCGCCTGCTGGAGGAGACCGGCCGCCTGCGCAACTTCGCCCGCGCCGCCGGGAAGGACAACGGCCAGTTCGCCGGCCTCTACTACAACGATTCCGACGTCTACAAGTGGCTCGAGGCCGCCTGCTGGGCCCTCCTCGACGCCCCCGAAGCGGAAACCGCCAGTCTGCGCCGGATGATCGACACCGTCGTCAACCTCATCGCCGGCGCCCAGCGCGACGACGGCTACCTCCACACCTACTTCGCCCGCGACCTCGCCGACCAGCGCTGGACGAACCTCCGCGACAGGCACGAGCTCTACTGCGCCGGCCATCTCTTCCAGGCCGCCGTCGCCCACGCCCGCGCCACCGGCACGGATACACTCCTGTCCGTCGCCACCCGCTTTGCCGACCACATCTGCGATGTCTTCGGCCCCGCCGCCGAGGGCAAGCGCGAGGAGACCGACGGCCACCCGGAGATCGAGCTGGCTCTCATCGAGCTCTACAGGCAGACCGGCAACCCGCGCTATCTCGACCAGGCCCGTTTCTTCATCGACGTCCGCGGCCGGGGCGCCATCGGCGGCGGCGATTACCATCAGGACGCCACGCCGCTCCGCCAGCAGCGCGAGATGGTCGGCCACGCCGTCCGCGCCGTCTACCTCAACGCCGGCGCGACCGATCTGGTCGCCGAGACGGGCGACGCCGGCCTCCGTCACGCGCTCGACCTGATGCTGACCAACCTGCTCGAGGCGCGCTCCTACGTCACCGGCGGCGTCGGCTCCCGCTGGGAAGGGGAGGCCTTCGGCGCCGACTTCGAGCTGCCGAACGAGCGCGCCTACACCGAGACCTGCGCGGCGATCGCCGTCGTCATGTGGATGTGGCGAATGCTCCTGCTGGAGGCGGCCGACGACACGCGCTTCCCGGACATCCTCGAGCGCACGCTCTACAACGCCGTCCTGCCCGGCGTCGCGCTCGACGGCCAGATGTACTTCTATCAGAATCCGCTCGCCGACGATGGCCGCCATCGTCGCCAGCCGTGGTTCGGGACGGCCTGCTGCCCGCCGAACGTCGCCCGCCTGCTCGCCCAGCTGCCTGGTTATTTCGCGACGGTCACCTCCCGCCGCTTCCCGGAGTCGGACGCCCGGCACGACTCCGTTTGGCTCCACCTCTTCGCCGACGGCGAGCTCACCGTGCCGCTGCAGTCCGGCGGCTCCGTCACGCTGCGGGTGACCACTCGCTACCCGTGGGATGGTGACATAACAATCGAGGTCGCGGATATCCACGAGGCCGGCGACTTCACCCTGCAGATCCGCGTGCCGGATTGGGCAAAGGGCGCCCACGGCACCGTCAACGGCGAGCGGCTGCCCGACGCCGAGACCGCTCCCGGCCAGTACGTCACCCTCCGCCGTACCTGGCAGGTCGGCGACACGGTCCACCTCTCGCTGCCGATGCCGGTGCGGCGAATCGTCTGCCACCCCCGCGTGGCGAACAACGCCGGCCGTGTCGCGCTGATGCGCGGCCCGCTCGTCTACTGCGCCGAGGCCGCCGACAACCCGATCGGCGACGTCCGCGACGTCGTCATCCCGGACGACGCGACGATTCGCGCCGCCCAGCGGCCAGAGCTGCTCGGCGGGATCGTCGTCCTCACCGCCGACGCCGAGCTGGAGGCCGCCGCGCCCGGCTGGGACGGCGCGCTCTACCGGCGACTGGAGGCCGCCCAGCGCGACCAGCCCGGCCGCTCCAGCGTCGACCTCGTCGCCATCCCGTACATGGTCTGGGCCAACCGCGGCGCCGGCCCCATGACCGTCTGGCTCCGCCGCGAGTAGGGACAGTTGCCCCGGGCTGGTATGCCCGGGGTAAATCGCCAATCCTCCGCATCGTAGCCGCGCACACCAGGTGCGGTGTCGGTTGCCCTCGTACGGGCGGACTCTATGTCCGCCCCTGCGCAACAGGTAGCCCCGGGCCTGGGTGCCCGGGGTCGGTGAGACCGCCACGCGAATCATCGGGACCAGCGTTCCGCTATCGTTGAGGGCGTCATTGGGGAGGGGAGACCCTGCGTGGTCGCCCCCGTCCGTATCGCCCGCGGGACGAGAACCACCCACGCCGCCAGAAAGGACCCGGGACATGGAACGCGTCCCCGTCGAATCCACCCTCCTGCGGTCGGTCGGCTACGACCCCGCGACCGCCACCCTCGAGCTCGAGCTGCGCCGGGGACGCATCTATCAGTTCTA
>DATLHE010000302.1:0-2654 GCA_035540335.1 Thermomicrobiales bacterium
GGATCCGCCGGGTTGCCCCCGGCCAGCGCCTGCAGCGCGAATTCGGAGATGGAGTAGACCGCCTCCCCGGAGATGTGCTCGGTCACGCTGATGTCCCAGCCGCCGGTGCGCACCGTCTCGTTGAAGCCGGCCGCCGCCTCCGGCGTCTCCCCCCGGCCGGGATCGTCCCCCGGCGCGTCGAACGCCGGCACCGCCGCCCCGTCCGCGAGCGCGAAGACGGCCTCCGCCCAGTCGCCGCCGAGGAAGGGGCTCTGGAACCAGAGGAGCGCGTTGGCGGCGTCGTTCACCACCACCGGCACCCAGCCCTCGACCGCGTCGCCGGCTTCCACCCGCGCCTGCAGCGGCGGGTCGGGCACGATCAACGCCGGGGGCCGCCGCAGGATGCCGTCCGTGCCGGTGCCGGCGAAGTCGGAAAGGTTGACGATCCGCGGCTGGTCGCTCGTGTTCTCCGCGGAGACCCGCGCCAGCGCGTAGACGAGCCCCTCCGGCGCGTCCGGGTTGCCGCCGTTGGTGCTGGTGATCGCCGTCGCCGCGTCGTCGCCCAGCTGCGCCTCGACGACGGTGAGCCGCCAGACACCGGCCTCGACCGGCTGCCCGATCGGTGTCACGGGCGGGATGGTGGCGGCGGGGTCCTGCAATCGATACATGTCTGCCCTCGGTCGTGCGCGCGGCCGCGTCGTCGGTCTGCGAGGGAAGCATAGGGAGTACGCGCCCGCTCGCGCAATTCCAGGCGTCAGACCTCGCGCGTCCGTCGCGCGGTGTCGAGGATGGACCGCACCGTCGACGACGGCACGTTCTCGAACACCTCGTACCACCGGCCGACGGCGTTCAGCTGATTGGTCGCGATCACCGCCACGACCTCGTCCGCGACGGTCCGGAAGGGCTCGATCATGCTCAGCGGCGCCACCGGCACCGCGACGATCACCCGCGCCGCCCCCATCGCGTAGGCGGCGTCGATCGCCACCCGCATCGTCGCGCCCGTCGCCAGCCCGTCATCGACCAGCACCGCCGTCCTGCCCGCCACGTCCTGCCCCTCGGGCCGGATGCCCAGCTCGCGCGAGAGCGCTCGCGCCTCCTCTCGCGCCTGCTCGGTGATGCGCTCGACCTGCGGCTCGGAGAGCTGCAGGTCCGCGATCAGCGCCCTGTTCAGCACGCGGCCCGTGCCCGCCGTGATCGCCCCGATCGCCAGCTCCGGCTGCCCCGGCGCCCCCAGCTTGCGCACCACCATCGCCTCCAGCCGCGCCCCCAGCAGGTAGGCGACCTCCGCCGCGACCACCACGCCGCCGCGCGCCAGCCCGATCACGACCACGTCGTCCAGCGGCAGCGTGGACACCCGCGGCCGCAGCCGCTCGGCCAGCTGCATGCCGGCATCGATGCGGTCACGAAAGGCGGGGGGGCGAGGGGAGCGGCTGAGGCGATCCATCGACGGCTCCTGCCGGGCATGCGCCGGATGCATTCGCGCGTAGACTAGGGCCATTCAGGGGCGATACTGCTCGGAACCGGAGGTGTCCGCGCAAGGAAAGGTAGGATCTCATGATACATGGGGATGCGGACGGCACGGCGTCGGTTACCGCGCCGGATACCCTCTTCGCGCCGGAGCGCGACGCGCACCCGGACGACATTTACGACTACTACGCCCGCTTCCGCGAGGCGGCACCGACCGCGCGCGGGCAGGAGGGCTGGGCCGGCGGCGATCCCGCGGTGGTCCTGCTGCGCCACGCGGACGTCCACGCCTCGCTGCGCGATTCCCGCCTCGGCAAGGAGTGGCGCCACCTCGCGCCACCCGGCGAGCCGCCGCACGAACCGGAGCCGAAGTCGTTCGGCGACGTCGCCCGCCACTTCATGCTCTTCCGCGATCCGCCCGACCACACCCGCCTGCGCTCGACCGCGAACATGGCCTTCACGCCCCGCCATGTCACCAACATGCGCGAGCCCATCGCGAACCTGGCCAGCCGCCTCGTCGCCGGTCTCCGCGAGCGCGACGAGCCCGCCGATCTCATCGCGTCCTTCGCCTATCCGCTGCCGGTGCTCGTCATCGCCGGCATCCTCGGCGTGCCGGAGGAAGACTTCCCGCGGTTCCGCGACTGGGCGGCCGTCATCGCCGCCGCGATCGACCTGCCGGTGACCGGCCTCGCCGCGTTCGTCCAGCGCGCCGACCAGACGTCGTCCGAGCTGGTTGACTACCTGTCCTGGATCGTCGCCCAGCGCCGCGCCGACCCGAGCGACGACCTCATTTCCTCCCTCATCGCCGCCGAGACCGCCGAGGGCAAGATCGACGAGCACGAGCTCATCGCGACGCTCATCCTGCTGCTCGTCGCGGGGCACGAGACGACCGTCAACCTCATCGGCAACGGCACCCTGGCCCTCCTGCGGCACCCGGATCAGTGGCGGGCGCTCGTCGACGATCCGTCGCTGGCCCGCAACGCGACCGAGGAACTGCTGCGCTACGACAGCCCCGTTCAGATGACGACCCGCCTCGCGTTCGAGGACATGGAGGTCGCCGGCATGCCCATCCGGCGCGGCACGGAGGTCTTCTTCGTGCTCGGGTCGGCGAACCGCGACCCCCGGGCGTTCGAGGCGCCGGATACCCTCGACATCCGCCGCAACGTGGGCCGCATCATGTCGTTCGGCATGGGCATCCACTTCTGCCTCGG
>DATLHE010000303.1:0-11517 GCA_035540335.1 Thermomicrobiales bacterium
CTTCTACCTTATTGGCATGCTCTTTGTGATCTTCGATCTGGAAGTGGCGTTCATCTATCCATGGGCCGTCAACTTTGACGCCCTGGGCATGTTCGGTTTCGTCCATATGGTGATCTTCATCTGCCTGCTGCTGGTCAGCTACGCGTACGCCTGGAAGAAAGGGGCCCTCGAATGGGTCTGATCGACGATCGTTTCGACAAGAACGTCTTCACCACGTCGCTGGACTTTCTCTTCAACTGGGGACGCCGCTCCTCCCTCTGGTGGCTGCAGTTTGGCCTCGCCTGCTGCGCCATCGAGATGATCAGCTCCTCCATGGCCCGCTTCGACCTCTCCGAGCGCTTCGGCATGCTCTTCCGCTCGTCGCCGCGCCAGGCCGACCTGATGATCGTCGCCGGCACGGTGACGAAGAAGATGGCGCCGGTGGTGCGGACCCTCTACGACCAGATGTCGGAGCCGAAGTGGGTGCTCTCGATGGGCTCCTGCGCCAACGTCGGCGGCCCCTACGATACCTACGCGGTCGTCCAGGGCGTCGACCAGGTCGTCCCGGTCGACGTCTACGTGCCGGGCTGCCCGCCGACGCCGGAGTCGCTGTACTACGGCATCCTGCAGCTTCAGAACAAGGTCATCAAGTACGAAACCATGGCCCGCAAGCAGGGCCTAGGCGCCGCCGAGGAGCAGCGCCAGGCGGATCGCGCCGAGGCGCTCGCCACGATTCGCGGCTAGGCGCGTGTCACGCACGCGGGCGCTCGCTCGTCTCCAGGGGAGACGAGGACGCCTGTCCGGGATATGCCGCCGTACGTTGTTCGTTATAGATCCGCGATGCCCGTGCCGGTCCGCCGCCACGGGGTCGCGCGGAAGAGGAGAGCACCGTGAGCGACGGTGACGCCCGGCGCACTGACGACCAGGAGCTGGCCCCCGCGGGCGCCGCGCTGGCCGAGACCGACTACGAGGCCCTGGGCTGGGGCCGCGAGCTCTACTGGGACCCCGATGTCAACAAGCACCCGGTCGTCCGCGCGCTCCGCGCGCACTTCCCCGACGACCTGCTCGACATCATCCGCTTCCGGGACGAGACGACGATTCATGTCAGCCGCGAGGCCTTCCGCGAGATCGCCCTCTTCCTCCGCGACCACGAGCAGATCTCGCTGAACTTCCTGACCGACCTCACCGCCGTCGACATGCTCAACCTGCGCACGGCGCCCCGGTTCGACGTCATGGCCCAGCTCTACTCCATCCGCAACCGCGTCCGCGTCCGGCTCAAGACCGGCTGCGACGACGGCCAGCCGGTGCCCTCGCTGGTCCCGGTCTGGAACGGCGCGAACTGGCTGGAGCGCGAGTGCTACGACATGTTCGGCATCGTCTTCCAGGGCCATCCGAACCTCCGCCGCATGCTGCTCGCCGACGATTGGGACGAGGGGTATCCGCTGCGCAAGGACTACCCGCTGCGCGGCTGGAAGGAATTCCCGGTCTATAACAAGGAACGCACGGTGCCGCGGGCGCGCACCCGCTGGACCGGAAGGGGGGTGTAGCCCACATGTCATCGCAGACAGGACAGCCGACCGGCACGAGCGTCGATCCGCTCGCCGATATCGAATCCACACCCCTGGGCAAGCCGGGCGCCGTCGTCTCGACGACCGTGCCGCCAACCGGCACGCTGACCGTAGAGGACGAGCGTTACCTGCCCTCCGGCGAGCGCCTGATGACGCTCAACATGGGCCCCCAGCACCCGAGCACCCACGGCGTGATGCGCGTGCTGCTGCAGCTCGACGGTGAGACGGTCGTCTCCTGCGACCCGATCATCGGCTACCTGCACCGCGGCACGGAGAAGCTCTCCGAGGCCCACCGCTACGCGCAGATCGTGCCGTGGACGGACCGCACCGACTACACCGCCGCGCCGCTCAACAACCTCGGCTACGTGCTCGCCGTCGAGAAGCTCTGCGGCGTCGAAGCGCCCGAGCACGCCCAGTACTGGCGCGTGATCATGGCCGAGCTCAGCCGCATCGCCGCCCACCTCGTCTGGCTCGGCACCCACGCCCTCGACATCGGCGCGCTGTCGATGTCGCTCTACTGCTTCCGCGAGCGCGAGATCATCCTCGACATCTTCGAGACGTTCTGCGGGGCGCGCCTGACGACGAACATGATGGAGATCGGTGGCTTCTCGCGACCGATCCCGGACACGCTGATCGACCAGATCCGCAACTTCCTGCGCGTCTTCCCGAGCCGCCAGCAAGAGTACGCCGACCTGCTCACCGGCAACCCGATCTGGCTCGCGCGCACCAAGGGCGTCGGCATCATCTCGCCCGAGGCCGCCGTCTCCTACTCGCTGACGGGCGCCTGCCTCCGCGGCTCCGGCGTCAACTACGACGTCCGCAAAGCCGAGCCCTACTGCGTCTACGACCGGCTCGACTTCGAGGTCCCGCTCGGCCAGCACGGCGACGTGTTCGACCGCTATCTCGTCCGCATGGAAGAGATGCGCCAGGCGCACAAGATCGTCCAGCAGTGCATCGATTACGTCGATGGCATGGACACGCCGCTGATGAACTACGAGTCCGCCTACGTCATCCCGCCGCACAAGGGCACGATGACGACCGCGGAGGACATGCAGCGCCACTTCGTGTGGGTGATCAAGGGCTTCAACGCGCCGGTCGGCGAGGTCTGGCAGTCGATCGAGCACAGCAAGGGCGAGCTCGGCTACTACCTCGTTTCCGATGGCGGGTCGATGCCGTACCGGATGCGGATCCGCACTCCGGACTTCGTCAACCTCGCCGTCCTGCCGCACATGGCGCAGGGCGCGATGCTGGCGGACATGGTGGCGCTGATCGGCACGATCGACATCGTGCTCGGCTCGGTCGACCGGTAGCGGCGCGAGGGGGATGGCAACGCGACGTCACCGGGCGGGGTACCATTGCTGGCGCCACCCCGCCGCAGTCCGTGACGGCGCGCGGATGCGCCAGCAGCGTGTGGTGGTCGGAGAGAAGGGACGAGCGCTGACGGTGCTCCGCGACATGCGGGCAGCGGCGCCGCTCACCAAGGGCTGAAACCGGAACATGGCAGACCAACCAGTTTGGATCACGATCATCGTGGCCTTCGTCGTCATGAACGTCATGCTCATCGGCATGGCCTACGTGACGTGGTTCGAGCGCAAGGTGCTCGCGCGGTTCCAGGACCGCCTGGGACCGACCCGCACGGGGCCCTTCGGCTTGCTGCAGCCCATCGCGGACGCCGTCAAGCTGCTCGGCAAGGAAGACCTCATCCCCGCCGCGGCGGACCGCTGGATCTTCTTCTTCGCGCCGATGCTCGTCTTCATGACCGCCATCACCGGCGCGGCGGTGATCCCCTTCGGCGGCGTCGTCGAGATCTTCGGGCGCGACATCAACCTCTTCGTCGCCGACCTCAACGTGGGCGCCCTCTTCATCCTCGCGGTCGGCTCCATCGGCGTCTACGGCATCATTCTCGGCGGCTGGTCGTCTGGCAACCGCTACGGCCTCCTCGGGGCGCTGCGCTCCGGCGCGCAGGTGATCTCCTACGAGCTCATCCTCGGCCTCTCGCTGGTCGGCGTCTTCATCCTCTCCGGCACGCTCAGCCTGCGCGAGATCATGGTCTCCCAGCACGAGACGATCAGCCTCGGTCCGATCGAGATCAGCAACTGGTACATCCTCTCCCAGCCGCTGGCGTTCATCCTCTTCATGATCGCCGCCGTCGCCGAGACCAACCGCGCGCCGTTCGACCTCCCCGAGGCCGAATCCGAGCTCGTGGCCGGCTTCTACACCGAGTACTCGGGCTTCCGCTTCGCCTTCTACTTCCTCGGCGAATACATCAACATGATTCTCGTCTCGCTGTTCGCCAGCACGCTCTTCCTCGGCGGCACGGACGGCCCCGGCGCGGAGACGTACTGGGGGCTGGGCCTCCTCTGGCTCTTCCTGAAAACGGTCGCCTTCCTGTTCTTCTACGTCTGGCTGCGCGCCACGCTGCCGCGCTTCCGCTTCGACCAGCTGATGGGCCTGGCGTGGAAAGTGCTGCTCCCGCTGACGCTGCTGAACATCTTCCTCACCGCCTTCTTCCGGCTGATCGCCAACGGGCAGGTGTTCTGATGACGCGACAGCTGCCGGAGCGATCCGGCCTCCGACCCACCGACCACTCGTCGATGCCCGTGCGCGCGGCCCTGGCCCGCGCGAGAGGAGCGGTTTGATGCCCTGGGACGTCATCTTTTTCTTCGTGCTCGCGGCGATCTGCGTCGTCTCGGCGCTCGGGGTCGTCGTGTCGCCGAACCCGGTCCACTCCGGCGTGTTCCTCGTGCTCTGCTTCATCAACGTCGCCGGCATCTTCGTGATGATGGGCGCGCAGTTCCTCGCCGTGATGCAGATCATCGTCTATACCGGCGCCGTGCTCGTGCTGCTCCTCTTCGTCCTCATGCTCGTCGACCCGGACAAGCTCCCGGCGCTCTACACCGCGAGGCCGCTCCAGCGCTACGTCAGCCTCCTGCTCGGCCTCGTGCTGCTGCTTGAGGTCGGCGCCGCGATCATCACCCGCACCGCCGTCCCGGCCATCGGCCCGGACACGCCGGAGGCGGTCGCCGCGGTAGGCGGCAACGTACAGGCGCTCGGCCGCATCATCTTCTCGGACTACATCCTCGCCTTCGAGATCACCTCACTGGTCCTGTCGGTCGGCGTCATCGGCGCGGTCGTCCTCGGCCTGCCGGAGCGCCTCGGCGAGCGGGCCCGCGAGAGCCAGGCGCCGATCAGCCTCGGCCACCCGCGCGGCTCCGAGGAGCTGGCGCTGCCGGTCGGCCCCCGCGGCGAGACGCCGATCGCGGTCAACCCGTCCTGGCGCGAGCGCCTGCCGAACGGTCCGCGAGAGATCATCATGACGAAGAACCCGGACGAGTACACCACCGTCGGCGACGCGACGCCGAAGCACTGATCGCCGCCGGGGCGGCACCGAGGTAGCAACGCATGTCAGAGGTTGGAGTCAATCACTTTCTGTTCCTGAGCGCGGCGCTCTTCATCATCGGGATGATGGGCGTGCTGACGCGGCGGAACGTGCTCGTCATCTTCATGTGTGTCGAGCTGATGGTGACCGCTGTCAACATCACCCTCGTGGCCTTCGCGTGGGAGAACAACACGATCAACGGGCAGGCGTTCGTGCTCTTCGCGCTGGCCGTCGCGGCCGCCGAGGCGGGCGTCGGGCTGGCGATCATCATCGCCCTGAGCCGCGCCGGCAAGTCCGTCGACGTCGCCGACCTGCGCGAGCTGCGCGACTAGCCTCGATGCCAGATACGGGAAGGGCAACCGCCAGGGTTGCCCTTCCTCTCGCGGCCCCCGGGCCGCCCGACGACAGCGAAGTCCGGTGCGTCGGCACCACGAAACGTACCAGGGAATAAGGTTGAGGACGTACTGATGGCTGTTTGGTTGTTCCTGATTCCGCTGCTGCCGCTGGCGGCATTCTGCGTCAACATCCTCTTGGGACGCTCGGTGATCCGGGACAACGCCCATTGGGTGGCGATGCCGGCCGTCGGCCTCTCGTGGCTGCTGTCGATCCTCGTCTTCTTCGACATCCGCGATTCCGGCCACGCGATCAGCCAGCGCCTCTTCACCTGGATCCCCGCCGGCGACTTCAACGTCGCGGTGAGCCTCTACGCCGACCAGCTGACGGCGATCATGCTCCTCGTCGTCACTACCGTCGGCTTCCTCGTCCACGTCTACTCCGTCGGCTACATGCACGGCGACCCCGGCTTCTACCGCTTCTTCTCCTACCTGCCGCTGTTCGTCTTCTCGATGCTCATGCTCGTGCTGGCGGACAACCTGCTCGTCCTCTTCGTCTTCTGGGAAGCGGTCGGCCTCTGCTCCTACCTGCTCATCGGCTACTACTTCCGCCGCCGCTCCGCCAACAACGCCGCCAAGAAGGCCTTCATCGTCAACCGCGTCGGCGACCTCGGCTTCGGCCTCGGCGTCATGCTCACCTTCTGGACCTTCGGCACGATCAACTTCTACGGCGAGCACGGCATCTTCGAGCAGGCCGTCGACCACGCCGCGCTCGGCATCGGCGGCGGCACGCTGACCCTCATTGGCATCCTGCTCTTCATCGGCGCCTGCGGCAAATCCGCCCAGTTCCCGCTCCATGTCTGGCTGCCGGACGCCATGGAGGGCCCGACCCCGGTGTCGGCGCTCATTCACGCCGCGACGATGGTCACCGCCGGCATCTACATGGTGGCCCGCAACTACACCATCTACATCCAGTCCGAGACCGCGATGCTCGTCGTCGCCATCGTCGGCGCCTTCACGGCGCTGATGGCCGCGACCATCGCCCTGACGCAGAACGACATCAAGCGCGTCGTCGCCTACTCCACCGTCAGCCAGCTTGGCTACATGGCCTTCGCGCTCGGCACCGGCGCCTGGCTGGCGGCGATCTTCCACCTCATGACGCACGCCTTCTTCAAGGGCCTGCTCTTCCTTGGCTGCGGTTCCGTCATCCACGGCATGCATGAGGAGCAGGACATCCGGAACATGGGCGGCCTGCGCAAGCACATGCCGGTCACCTTCTGGACGTTCCTGATCGGCTCGCTCGCCAACGCCGGCGTCATCCCGCTGGCCGGCTTCTGGTCCAAGGACGAGATCATCGTCGGCGCCTGGGTCAGCGACTCGTCGTTCGGCAAGCCGGCGGCGATCATCGGCCTCGTGGCCGCATTCCTGACCGCGCTCTACATGTTCCGCCTCGTTTTCCTCGTCTTCTTCGGCCGCGAGCGCTTCGACATCGCGCGCATCCACCCGCACGAGTCCGGGCCGTGGATGGCCGCGCCGTTGGTGCTGCTCGCGATCCCGTCGGCGATCATCGGCTTCGTCGGCTTCCCGCCGGAGGATGGCCCGTTCCATCACTTCCTGCACCACGCCTTCGAGCACGTGCACGCGCACGAGGTCTCGATGGCGACGACTGTCACTTTCGGCGTGATCTCGACCGTCGTCGCCCTCGGCGGCATCGGCGTCGCCTACCTGACCTACTTCTCCGGCGCCATCAGCGCCCGGGAGGTTGGCGCGCGCTTCCCGGCGGTCTACCAATTCCTGCTCAACAAGTGGTACATCGACGAGCTCTATGACGCGATCTTCGTGCGGCCACTCAAGGCACTGTCGGTCTTCCTGTGGAAGGTCGTCGACGTCGGCGTCATCGACGCCGCGGTCAACGGCGTCGCGCTCGGCATCGGCGCCATCAGCCAGCGGCTGCGCCACGTGCAGACCGGCCTGGTCGCGAACTACGCGCTGGCGATCGCGCTCGGCATGGTCGTGCTGGTGGGCGTCTACCTGGCCGGCTTCTCGAACCTGTTTCGCTAACGCGGAACAACCCCGTGGCCGGCATCGACGCCGGCCACGGACGAACCTGGAACCGGATCCGGTCGTGGTGGTGACAAGAATTCCCCGGAGGGGCGTGTGGACAGTTTCCCGATCCTTAGCCTGATTGCCTACCTGCCGGCGCTCGGTGCGTTGGCGATCCTCTTCGCCCCACGGGCGTCGAGCACGCTGCCCCGCCTGATCGCGCTGGTCAGCTCGCTGGCGAGCATGGTGCTCTCGTTCATCGTGCTGGCGACGTTCGACCGCAACGCGGAGTTCCAGTTCACCGAGCACAAGGTGTGGCTGAAGGACCTCGGCGTCTCCTACTTTCTCGGCGTCGACGGCATCGCGGTGCTGCTCATCGCCCTGACCACCCTGATCAGCGTCGTCTCGATCATCTGGTCGTGGGACACTGTCCGCACCCGCCAGCGCGAGTACTTCATCGCCATCCTCCTCCTCGAGACCGGCATGCTCGGCGTCTTCATGGCGCTCGACCTGTTCATCTTCTACATCTTCTGGGAGATCATGCTGATCCCGATGGCGCTGCTCATCGGCATCTGGGGCAGCACCAACCGCGTCTACGCGGCGATCAAGTTCTTCCTCTACACGCTCTTCGGCTCGCTGCTGATGCTGATCGGTATCGTCGCGACCTACCAGGCCTACTTCAACGAGACCGGCGAGCGCACCCTCAACATCCTGAAACTCCAGGAGGGCGCGGCCCTCGGCGCCTACTCCACGACCTTCCAGTTCTGGGTCTTCGCCGCCTTCTTCATCGCCTTCGCGGTGAAGGTGCCGATGTTCCCCTTCCACACCTGGCTGCCCGACGCCCACGTCGAGGCCCCGACCGCCGCCTCCGTCATCCTGGCGTCCGTCATGCTGAAGATGGGCGGCTACGGCATGCTCCGCTTCAACCTGCCGCTCTTCCCGCAGGGCACCGAGGACTGGGCGCCGATCATCATCTCGCTCTCGATCGTCGGCATTATCTACGGCGCGCTCGTCGCGCTCGTGCAGCCCGACATGAAGAAGCTGATCGCCTACTCGTCGGTCAGTCACATGGGCTTCGTCACGCTCGGCATCTTCATCATGAACATGCAGGGCATGGACGGCGCCATGATGGTGATGCTCGCCCACGGCTTCAACACCGGCGGCCTCTTCCTCATCGTCGGCGTCATCTACGAGCGGGCGCACACGCGCAACATCGCCGCCTTCGGCGGCATCGCCTCCCGCATGCCGATCTGGGCCGCCTACTTCATGCTCTTCATGTTCGCGAGCATCGGCCTGCCCGGCCTCTCCGGCTTCGTCGGCGAGTTTCTCGTCGCCCTCGGCACCTGGGACTACAACCCGTGGGCGGCGGCGATCACCTTCTCGGTCGTGATCTTCGCGGCGTGGTACATGCTCTGGCTCTTCCAGCGGGTCGTCTTCGGCCGCGCCTCGGGTGAGGCGCCGGATGCCGGCGACAGCCAGTTGACGGCGAGCGAGGAGGCCGAGCTGGCCGCCAGCGGCCGTGGTCACGATCACGGCCACGGCGGCGCGCTGCATCCGCACCCGGTCAGCGGCGGCGACCACGGCCACGACGACCACGCGGACACGGGCAGCTACCCGACCCACGAGGGTCAGCTGGACAGCTCGCGCTGGCAGGACCTGACGCTCAAGGAGTCGCTGACGCTCTTCCCGCTCGCCGCGCTGACGATCATCTTCGGTGTCTACCCGAAGCCGCTGCTCAACATCGTTGAGCCGAGCTTCCAAGCCATTCTCGACGGCGCCACGCGCGTCATCGGAAATTAAGCGGAGTCGCCTTCATGCCACTGAACCTCGTCCATCCGGATTGGGGCCTGATCCTGCCCCAATTCATCGTGCTCGTCACCGCGGTGGTGGTGTCGCTGCTCGACGCCTTCCTGCCGAAGGCGATGCAGTACACGTGGCTGACGGCCATCTCCCTGCTCGGCTACGGCGCGGGCCTGGTCGCCCTCATCTGGCAGGACGACCGCAACGATTCCACCTTCTACGGCCTCTTCCGCGGCGACGGCCTGACCGTCTTCCTCTCGCTGATCATCCTCTCGGCGGCGATCCTGACGGTGCTCGTCTCCGCCAGCTACGTCGAGAACCTCGAGGGGCGAATGCCGCTCGGCGAGTTCTACACGCTGCTCTCCTTCGCCACGCTCGGCGCGCTGGTCACCTCCGCCGCCGGCGACATGGTGATGCTCTACGTCGGCATCGAGCTCGCGTCGCTCTCCACCTACATCCTGACCGCCTTCGCCAAGCGCCGCGAGACGTCGCTCGAGGGCGCGCTCAAGTACTTCCTGCTCGGCCTCTTCGCCAGCGCCATCCTGCTCTACGGCATGGCCTGGATCTACGGCGCCACCGCCACTACCAACCTCGACCAGATCTCCTCCAACCTGCGCGCGCTCGTCACCGGCCAGGACGAGCTGGACGCCTCGCTGCTGCTCGGCCTGCTGCTCGTGATCGTCGGCCTCGGCTTCAAGATCGCCGCCGTCCCGTTCCACTTCTGGACGCCGGACGCCTATGACGGCGCGCCGACGCCGGTCACCGGCTGGATGTCCGTCGTGCCGAAGGCCGCCGCCGCGGCCGCGCTGGTCCGCCTGCTCGTGCAGGGCCTCGCGCCGCTGGAGGACAACTGGACGGTCATCATCGCCTTCCTCGCGCTGATCACGATGGTCTTCGGCAACATCGTCGCCGTCTCCCAGCGCAACGTGAAGCGCATGCTCGCCTACTCCTCGATCGCCCACACCGGCTACATGCTGGCCGGCCTCGCCGCCTACCGCGCGACCGACGGTTTCAGTTCCGGCGGCCCCGCCGACCAGGGCGTGACGAGCGTGCTCTACTACATGCTCGCCTACACCTTCATGAACATCGGCGCCTTCGCCGTCGTCATCTGGATCCAGCAGCGCGGGCGCGGCATGGAGCTGGAGGACTTCAACGGCCTCGGCGCCCAGCATCCGATGCTGGCGGCCGCGATGACCATCTTCATGATCTCGCTGATGGGCATCCCGCCGACGATCGGCTTCTACGGCAAGTACTACGTGATCGTCGCGCTGATCGACGCCAACCTGCTCTGGCTGGCGCTGGCGATCGTGCTGATGTCGGCGGTGAGTGCGTTCTTCTACCTCCGCGTCGTCGCCGTGATGTACTTCTCCGACGGCAAGGAGTCGAGCACCCTGCCCGCCACGCCGATGCTGAACACCGGCATCGCGGTGATGGTCGTCGCCACGATCGTCCTCGGCCTCTTCTCCGGCCCGATCGTCGACCTGGCCAGCAAGTGGTCCGACGCGCTGACCGTCGTGGCCTCCACCACGCCATAAGCGACACACCAGTCACACGCAAGCGGCCGGGCGGGATCACCCCACTCGGCCGTTGTCGTTCCCGGCAACAAGCCTTCACCGTTTCAGCAGAATCGCCGCCTGCCACATGGTGCGATGCGTCGCCAGCGCCGCATCCATCTCCTCGTCCGTGCAGCCGATCAGCCATTTGACTTCGCTGTCGGCTTTCATGACGTCGATTGTTATGATGGCACCCGTCGTCCGGTTCGACGGCAGGCTGCCGCGCCAGCAGTCAACACCATCGCCATCGATCGCACCCGTGCCGTCCAGATATCCATAATCGAAGGTATAGACGATGTCCGGGAAGCGGGGATGCGCACTCCCGCCGGGACGATCGATGATCATCGCGTGCTCGGAGACCAATCGATCGCTCATCGACCAGAATCGCTGGCGCTCGACATCGTGATCTTCCATCGTTGCTCCTTGGACTGGCAGCATGTCGTTCCCAATGTGCGTTACCCAAGGATTGCCCATGCCCACTCCCCTCGCCCAGGATCCCGACGAGCTCTTCGACGTCGTCACCGCCGACGGCACGCCCACCGGCATCACCAAGCGCCGCGCCGACGTCCACCGCGACGGCGACTGGCACCGCGCGATCCACGTCTGGGTCTACGGCATCGACGACGAGGAAAGAATGCCCTTCCTGCTGCTCAACCAGCGCGGCAAGCACAAGGACACCTGGCCGGGCGTCCTCGACGCCACCGTCGGCGGCCACCTCGCCGCCGGGGAGACGGTCGAGGAGGCCTTCCGGGAGATCGAGGAGGAGATCGGCATCGCCGCCGACCCGGCGCGCATACGCTTCGCCGGCACGCGCCCGCGCTCGTCCGAGTCGATGCCCGGCATCATCGACCGCGAGATCCAGG
>DATLHE010000304.1:0-9515 GCA_035540335.1 Thermomicrobiales bacterium
CCTGCGGCGTCGAGCTCATCCACGCCATCGTGTCGCACGTCCACCAGAGCGTGTAGTCGTAGCCGGCTTCCTTCAACAGCACGAGCGCCTCGGGGTCGTAGTCGCCGTAGGGGAAGCGGAAGTAGGGCTTCATCTCGTAGCCGGCGATGTCGAGGACGATCTGCTCCGTCCTGTCGAGCCCGTCCCGGCGCTCGGCGGCGGTCAGCGGCTCGGTGCCGGGCGACACGCCGGTCCACGAGCGATGGTCGTAGGTGTGGTTGATGAGCATGTGCCCCTCGTCCACGATCCGCCGGATCAGCTCGGGGTTCTGCTCGGCCCACTGTCCGGTGACGCCGAAGCTGGCCTTGATCCCGCGCTCGGCGAGCAGGTCGAGGATCTCCTCGGTGTACCCGGCCCCCTCGCCGGCGTCGAAGGTCAGAGCGACCTCCTGCCGGCCCGACTCCCCGCGCTCGACGATGTAGGACGCGTCGTCGACGCCGGTGGGCGGCGGCGCGGGCCGCGCGGTGGCCGTCGCCGTGGTGGGCTCGGCCGTGGGAGATGGCGCGGGAGTCGGCTCGCGGGCCGGTTCGGGCGCGGGACCGAGCGTCGGCGGTGGCGTGGATGGCGCGGTCGGGGAGAGTTCGAGGACGCCCTGGGGCGTGGGGGTGGCGGCATCCTGGGCGGCGAGGTGGTCCTCAGGCCTCGCGTCGGCGTCGCCGGGCACATCGATCCCGGACGCGCCGCTCCAGATGGCCACCACCGCGGTGATCAGCAGGACGAGCAACGCCGTCTGGCTGCGTGCTTTCATGCGACGTTTCCCGGAACCACCGCGACCCCACTTCACAGACGAGCGCCAGGACACCTGGCCCTGGCGCTCGCGCTGGCGTCAGGCATCCTGCGCACCAGTGTACGTACATTCGCGTGCGGACGTCGAGCGGCGCCTACCAGATGCCCAGCTCGTCCTTCGCCTCTTCCGACATCATGTCCGGCGACCAGGGCGGGCTCCAGACCAGCTTGACGTCCGTGTCGCCGATGCCCGGCAGGTCCTTCAGCGCGTTGTTGACTTCCTGCATGATGACCGGGCCGAGCGGGCATCCGAGCGAGGTGAGCGTCATCGTGACCAGGACGTCGCCGTCCTCCTCGATGTCGGTGTCATAGACGAGGCCAAGGTCAACGATATTGATCCCGATCTCCGGGTCGTAGACGTTCTTGAGCCCGTCGAAGACGTCGTCTTTGGTGAATGTAACTGCCATAGGGCAAGGACCTCCGTAACAATCTGCCGGGACAAGGCCCGGTCTCTAGGGCCGCGGCCCTGATCATTGAGCAAGTGTACTGGGTCGGGGCAATGCCAGGCCCGCATCGCCTACGGGGTCACCAGGATCTTCGGGCGGCCACCACCGCCACATCCGCCACCCACCCCGATCGAGGCGACCTCTTGCCGCTGCCCGCCGTCCGGCCCGAGATAGTAGAGGCTCGTGCTGAACGACAACTCTTCGGCGATGGTAAATGTGAACAGCGCGAGCGTCTGCTCCCCCGGCGCCAACCGGCGCCTGCGGCCCTCCTCGGGGCCGAGATCCCAGGACACCTTGTCGACGCGATACGAAGTGTCTTCGTTCACCGCCAGCCGGAAGTCACGCGTGTCGATTGTGACGCGATCCGCGCCGGCATTCTCGATCGCGACGAGGAGCGCGAACGTATCGCCACTCTCCCAGAGCGTCCCGGTCATGGTGGCGAACTCCTTGCCGGACTGGTCCACGACGATCGCCGGCGTGTCCCATCCGTACGGATTGCAGCCGGAGAACGGTGGGGGCGGGGACACTCCGTAGGGATCGGCCTGGAGATGTGCGATGACGACCGGAGCGTCCGTGTCCGTCCCGCAATCGCATTCGACCCGAAGGACCTCGGCCCCCTCTGCGAGCTCAAAATCAAGCGTCACCATCACCGATTCGCCGGGTTCCAGGCTCTGCACGGGCTCGTCGGCGCTGCCCGTCGCCAGATGCCAGGCATACAGGGAGGCATAGGTGACGGTCTCGTACTGGTCGGAGACGGAGATGCGGTCGACATCAACCTCCCCGGGGCCATCCCCGGAGTTCGTGACGGCCACGTCAACCGAGACCCAGTGCGTCCCACGCTCGGGATCGGGCAGCCCCTCGTCGACGGCGGTATCGTGACTGGAGACGGAGAACTCCAGGAAGGCATCGGAATTGGGGCTGTGGTAGATGCGCTCGGTGCTCACCCCCTGGAAGGTGTCCGGAGCGACGACAAAGGCGCCTCTCGGCAACGCGATGTTGTCGACGAGCTGCATTCCGTCGCTGGCGCCATTCGCATAGTCCTCGCTGGACACGACAGACGTGATCTCGAGCACGGCCACATCTTGGATCAAGGTCCTGCATTCGACTTGGACGAGGTACTCCGTATCCCGCGTCCCGGTATCGGGCACGGCCAGGAAGGCGCCGTAGGCTTGCCCGTCGGCATGCTCTTCGGCGCTGGCGCCATTCTCGTACGTTGCCGGCTTGAAGGAGCGCAAGCCCTGCTCCCCGAGCCATCCGGCGGCATCGGAGAGACAGCGGTCGGGATCTCCCCCGAATGCTTCGTAGGCGGCGAGCTGCACACTGGCGGCATCACTCTCCAGCTCCAGGAGATCGACGTCATCTTCCGAGGATTCGTCCGCGACCTGCCATGCCTCAGGGTTCCAGCGGAGCAGGTACCCGAAAGTCGGGCTCCGGTAGAGTCCGCGCTCCGCATCGAGCACCTGGGCTGAGGCAACATCGCCTCGCCCCATGGTTACGATGACCGGCGTGGCGGCGAGGAGCATGGCAACCACGCGAAAGAGCACCATGGAACGCGGCATGGTCTCGCCTCCTGCGCCGTCCTAATGGACCGGCCGAACTGACCTGCTGGCCGCGGGTGCCGGTAGGCCAGGATGGGGCGCCATCGTCACGGCGACTTCGACGCGCACCTGCTCCAGGGCGAGGTCGCGGCCAGCTGCGACCGCTGACTCGAGCGCATCGTGCGGGAGGGATGCATGCAAACGGTTCAGGAACCGCTCCCGCCGCTGACGCGACTCTGGCGGCACCGCCGAGCCAACGGCATCCCGGAGCCCATCAACTGCGCCAATCCATCGGGCCGCGCGCTGTGGCTCGCCCTGCGCGAGGGCCACGGCGGACAGCGTCTCCAGGGCGAAGGCGACACCGTCGGGATCGCCCAGCTCGGCGAAGATGGCCACGCTCTCGGCGCTGAGGGCAACGGCTCGATCAACCTCGGCGGCATCGAACGCCACCGCGCCAAGGTTCCCCAACGAACCCGCGATCCCGGCTCGGTCCCCGACCTCACGCGAGCGCGCCAGGCTCTGCTCGTGCAGATCCGCCGCCCGCTCTGCCTCCCCCGCTGTCTCGGCGACGATGGCGAGGTAGGTGAGCACGGACGCCTCTCCCTGCGCTGATCCGAGCTCTCGCGCAAGTGCCAGGGCTTCTTCCCCGAGCCGGCGGGCATGATCGCGCTGGCCGGGAACGGGCGCCATCACCGACACCAGATTGGAGAGCACGTCCATGGTTCCGACGCCGTCACCAAGTGTCCGGTAGATGGCGAGGCTCTCATCATAGCGAGCGATCGCGGCCCGCTCATCCCCCCGGTAGTGCGCGATCGCACCGAGATTCGCGAGCGCCGTCGCATACCGTCGCTGTTCTCCAAGGGTCCGAGCGAAGCCGAGGCTCTGCTCATACCACTCCGCCGCGGAGTCGAGGTGGCCCTGCGCGTGCGCGACAGCGCCCAGATTGTTGAGCAGGATCACGGTCGCCAACGGATCGTCGATCGACTCGGCCTCGGCATAGGCGCGCGCATACCACTGCTCGGCACCGGAGAAATCGCCCCTCGCGAAGCGCAGGGTGCCGGCGCCGACCTGTGTCCACAGCCGGTCACCGTTCACACGCTGATCGCCCATGGCAAGCGCCGCGTCGATCCAGCGGATCCCTTCCTCCAGATACCCACGGAGGTGCCAAAAGGGCCACAGGCGCCGGACGACACGCAGGCACAGCTCACCGTCATCCATCGCGACCGCCCACCCCAGGACCGCCCTGACGTTGTCATGCTCGACGTCCAGCCGGCGCAGCCACCGCGTCTGTTCCGGGCCCCGGAACGCGGCCTCGGCGTCAGCGGTCAGGGTCAGGCACCACGCGACGTGCGCCCCCTGCAGCGCGTCGACTTCGCCTGCCTCAGCGAGCCGCTCCAACGCGAACTCGCGCAGCGTCTCCAGCATCGCGAAGCGCGGTTCGCCGTCAGGACCGGTCGTCCGGCGGAGCAGGCTCTGGTCGATCAGCGCCTCGATCCCGTCGAGCACATCGACGGCCAGTTCACCGACAGACTCCATCACGGCCTCCGCCGCCTCGATCGAGCCACTCCCCGCGAAGACGGCCAGCCGGCGGAAGAACACCTGCTCGTCCGCGGTAAGCAGATCGTGGCTCCAGGCAATGGCAGCGCGCAGCGTCCGCTGACGGCCGGGCAGGTCGCGAGCACCTCCTGTCAGCACGTTCAACCGCCGGTCGAGGCGCGCGAGCAGCGCCGGCGGCTCCAGCGTCCGGATGCGAGCCGCCGCCAGCTCGATCGCCAGCGGGATCCCGTCCAGGCGCGCGCACAGTTCCGCCACGGGCATGCCGTTGTCATCGGTCAAGGAAAAGTCCGGCCGGATCGCCACCGCCCGCTGCACGAACAGCTTCACCGCATCGATGGCGGCCAAGGCATCCAGCGACGGCATGCGACGTGGATCGGGAACGGCGAGCGGCGGCACCGCATACTCGTATTCCCCCCGCAGACGGAGCGGCGCGCGACTCGTCACCAGGACCTTGAGCCGTTTGCAATTGCTGAGCAGATCAGAAACGGTCGGTGCAGCGAGCATCAGATGCTCGAAGTTGTCGAGCACCAGCAAGAGCCGCTTGTTCGCCAGGTGGTCAAAGAGGGCGTCGCGCAGCGAGTGCCACGCTGACTCCCTGACGCCGAGCGCCGTAGCCATCGTTGGAAGCACGAGCGCCGGCTGCTCCAGTGGCGCCAGATCCACGAAGAACGCGCCGTCCTCGAAGGTCTCCAGCAACTCGGCGGCTGCCTGCAGCGCGAGCCGGGTCTTGCCGGTACCGCCGACGCCGGTCAGCGTCACGAGCCGCACATCCTCCCGCTCGATCAGTGCCCTGACGGCACCCTGCTCGGTGTCCCGGCCGACGAGTGGGGTGGGCTGAATCGGCAGGTTGGTCGGATGTCGCTCCAGGCTCTTGAGGGGAGGGAAGGTGTCGGGCAAGCCGTCGGCAAGCAGCTGCGCCACCTGCTCGGGCTCCAGCAGATCCCGCAGGCGATGCCGGCCGAGGTCGCGCAGGGCGATGCCGGCGGGAAGTCGCGGCTCAACCATCTTCCGGACGGCCTCGCTGAGAAGCACCTGCGCGCCGTAGCCGGTCGACAGGAGGCGAGCGAGGCGATTCAGGCAGGGTGCCACGACATAGTCGCCACCGACCGGGGTCGCCTCCCCCCGATGGATCGCCATGCGGACGCGAATGGGCCCGGTCTCAGCCCACGATTCGACGGCGAATGCGCGTTGCGCCGCGACAGCGACGAGGACCGCGTCGAGCGGTTCCACGAACGCCGCGAGATAGGCGTCACCGATCGTCTTGAAATGGTGGCCCCGGTGCCGGGCGATGATGTCACTGAGAATCTCGTTGTGACGCGCGGTCGCCGCCCACATCGCACCGGCATCGCGTTCCCAGAGGCGCGTGCTGCCCTCGATGTCGGTGAAGAGAAACGTGACGATGCCGCTCGGCAGATCGCTCATGTCCATTTCTCGTGTGGCTGGAGATCGGGCGTCCTGAGCGCATGGTAGCACCAGGAATACGTGTGAGATAGAGCGACGTACCGGCGTTCGGAGTGGGTTGCGGGATGCTGGGGCGTTCCGTTGGGCCGCCCCGTGCGATCGACCGCCGCCCTGCGCTGACCGGCCGGCGCTTCGGGGCCCGGTACGAGGAGGGTGTCCCCGTGCCCGGCGTCGACAGCCCTGCCGCGAACCGACCTATAAGACGATCAGCATCGTGCCCGCGAGAAAGGGCGTCGCCACCATCCCCGCCCGGAGCACCGCCCGTGGCGCGCGGCGGGTGAACTTCGCGCCGACGTACGATCCGGACGTCATGCCGATCACGACGCCGATCAGGTGGGTGAGCGACACGTCGCCGTTGCTGGCCAGTGCGATGCTGCCGCTCAGGCTGATGAACGAGAGCGCCAGCATCGTGCTTCCGATCGCCTTGTTCAGCGGCAGCCGCATGACGGTGAGCATCCCGAGCTGGACGAACGGCGCCATGCCGACGCCGAAGAAGGCCGAGGCGACGCCACCCGCCACCCCGACGCCAAGGCCGGCGCCGACCTGCCCCGCCATGAGGGGCGTTGCGGTCTCCTCCGTCGTCTCCTGCAGGCGCCCCTTCAGCTGCGTCCGCAGCCAGACGAGGAACGCCAGGACCCACAGCGCAACGCCCGCCATGGGTTGCAGGACGTGCTCCGGGATCGACTGGCTCGCGTTGGCGCCGACGACCGCGCCCGTCATGCCGGCGATGCCGACGACGACCCCCGGCATGATCGAGACGTTGCCCTCACGGAAATGGGAGAACGCGCCGGCCGCGGTCACGAACAGCATCGCCGCCAGCGCCGTGCCGACCGCCTGATGGATCGGCAGGTGGAAGGCGACGGTGAGCAGGGTCACCATGACCCCGGCGCCCCCCGCCCCGATGAAGCCGATCAGTATGCCGACGGCGAAGCAAACAACCAGAAGGGAAAGGAGAAGTGTCAGCGACGTCGCTCCTGCCGCTGCGGATCGTCAACGTCGAAGACATCGTCATCGAGGCCGCCGAAGGGGTCGGCCGCCATGTCGTTGCCATACCGGGGGAACTGGCCGGGACTCCAGCGCATGACCGTCATCGAGGAGTGCATCTGCTTGCGCTCGCGCGAGGATCGCCACCACATGAAGGCGAGCACCGCCAGGGGCACCAGCAGCACGGCGACGACGCCGAACTGGATCACCATCGAGATCAGGCCGTGGAAGAACCAGCCGAAGAAGACGCCGACGATGATGCCAGCAACGAAGGCGTAGCGCACGAAGCGTGTGCGGTCCCACCATCCCGGGGGCGTGTACGAATTGAAGCTCATGGAACCACCTCCGTGGATGTCGCCCCGTGGCCGCGGCAAGCATGCGCACAACATCGGCTAACCACGGGTATGCTCTAGCGATAGTGTATCCGACGCCGGGGCCCCGGGGCGTGCCGGATAACCCGAATTAATCACGGGCGCCTGCCCCCAGCCGCGCCCGCCAGGAGACCCTGCCCGATGAAGATCGCCTACTTCGATCCGTTCTCCGGCGCCAGCGGCGACATGATCCTCGGCGCGCTCGTCGACGCCGGGCTGTCGCCGACCGCCCTCTCTACCGAGCTCAGCAAGCTCCCGATTGGCGGCTACCATCTGCGGGCCGACCGCGCCGGGCAGCACGGCATCCACGGTACGCGCGTCACGGTCGCGGTCAGCGACGACGTCCACTCCCGGACGTGGGGCGACATCCGCCAGATCATCGAAGGCTCACCCCTGGACCCACCGGTGCGGGACACCGCGCTGCGCATCTTCGAGCGCCTGGCGATTGCCGAGGCCAGGATCCACGCCACCACGCCGGACGACGTCCACTTCCACGAGGTCGGCGGCGTCGACGCCATCGTCGACATCTGCGGCGCCTGCATCGGCCTCTCGCTGCTCGGCATCGAAGAGGTCTACGCCGGTCCGCCGCAGATCGGCCACGGCTTCGCCAACAGCGCCCATGGGGTTATCCCGGTGCCCGCGCCGGCGACGCTGGAGCTGCTGGCGGAGGCCAGGGCGCCCATTGCCGCGCCCTCGCCCGTGATGGCCGACACCCCCGCCGAGCTGCTCACCCCCACCGGCGCGGCGATCCTGACGACGCTGGCGCGGTTCGAGCGCCCATCGTACGTCCCATCCGCAATCGGCTACGGCTTCGGCAGCAAGGAGCTGCCATGGCCGAACGCGCTGCGTGTCTGGATCGGCGAGCTGGCCGCTCCCGAGGATGCCGTGGGCGGAGAGGTGCTGCTGGAGACGAACATCGACGACATGAACCCGCAGTTCGTGGAACTCGTCACGGAGCGCCTGTTCACGGCGGGCGCGCTCGACGTCTGGCTGACGCCGATCACGATGAAGAAGGGACGCCCGGCGACGCAGATCAGCGTGCTCGCGCCGGCGGGACGGCGGCTGGAGCTGGAGTCAACCCTGATCGAGAACACCTCCACGCTCGGCGTCCGGGCGCTGCCGATCGAGCGGACGAAGGCCGCCCGGCAGAGCGACAGCGTGACGACGCGCTGGGGCGACGTGCGGATCAAGGTGCGGATCTGGAACGGCCGTGCGATCGACATTACGCCGGAGTACGACGACGTCGTCGCCATCGCCCGCTCCCACGACATCCCGATCCGGACCGTCTGGAACGAGGCGTACCGCATCGGAGAGACGCGCATCGGCCAGCGGCGGTAGCCGACCGCCCGCCGAACCGCATCGTGCGGGCGGTCGGCTACCGCCATCTCCATCGGGCAGGTTCCGGTCGGAACCGCCGCGTAACGCATGAAGGACGACGACCGCACTGGTAGCCCCGGCCCTAGGTGGCCGGGGACCGTCCAGCACCACGGCGTGTGGATGCCGGAACGGCGCCACGCCCCGGTAGCGTCGGGTCTCGTGTCGCACCTGTGGCCGACGTCTGCTAATGACAACGGCGCATCGATAGCGGAACGGCGGCTCGCCCCGGTAGCCCCAGGCCCCGGCCGAGCCGCAGGCGAGAAGCGGAGCGAGCCCTCGGTGCCGCACCTGCGGCCGGCGTCCGTTCGCGATCGCGACGTCCCTTAACCGCCATTCCACCACCCTGTCATCCCGAGCCCGCGAGCGAAGCGCAGCGACGCGAACGGTGTCAAAGGCCCGCCATGGCCGAGGCGAGGCCGAGCAGCGGAGCGAGCCCTTCGCTTCTCGCCCCGTGGGCTCGGCCGGGGGCTGCCCATCGATGCGGCGCATCGATATCGTGCGGCCTGCCGGTGCGTGTGACACGGGAGCGGCTCTGCCCGGCTAGGCCGGGAGAGACCGGCGCTGCGCACGGGGATCCTTCGCGAGTGCTCAGGATGAACGCTGGCAAGGGGATCGACGCCTACCCGCCCTCGTAGCCGCGCACCCCGGAGTGTGTGCGCCAGCTGATCGCCAACCAGCGTACGGGCGGACTCTATGTCCGCCCCGGACCGCCCACAAGGGGCGGTCGTTCGGTCGGCGCTGCCCCTGCGGGCGCCCCTGCGGGCCGCAGCTGCGGGCGGTGGCCGACCCCCGACTGGCAAAATGCTGGTCGCCCGCAAGGGGCGACCGTACGGGATCGTCTTACGAACTCTCTTTCAGGCGCGCACGATCACCTGCCCGTTGCGCGCCACGATCAGGCACTCCTTGCGCGTCCGCCGGAACTGGATCTCCACCCCCGGCACCAGATCGACCGTCTG
>DATLHE010000305.1:0-12948 GCA_035540335.1 Thermomicrobiales bacterium
TCCTCGATGTGAACGCGCGTGATTCCGGCTGTACGCTGCTCACCATCGACCACGAACTCAATTGTGCCGTTGATACAAAGCGGCAGATCATACTGCGAAATCTGGTAGCCCTTGGGCAGGTCCGGATACACGTAGTTCTTGCGATCCATCTTGCTGTAGGGCGGGATCGCGCAGTTCAGCGCCAGACCGGTCCGGATCACCGTCTCGATCGCGGTTGCGTTGATCACCGGCAGCGCGCCGGGCAGCCCAAGGCAGACGGGGCAGACGTGGGTATTCGGCTCCGCGTTCGCGTACTCGGCCGAGCACGAGCAATACATCTTGCTCTTCGTCAGCACCTGCGCGTGCACCTCGAGACCGATCACGGTCTCAATGGTGTCGACGGGGGCGTCTACAGTCATTGCGGTCAAGGTGAACGTCCTCCAACGGGATTCTGGTCTGGGCGGCCTGCCATGCGCCGCGATGGCGACGGGAAGGATATGGCACGCATTCCACCCTACGACGAGGCGGCAGGGGGCGACGGCAGTCCGTCCCTCCCGACCCGGGTTGGCCCGAAACTGCGCCCCTCCTGTGGTACCATCTCCACAGTTTACGGGGTCATGATGCCACACCAACCGCGCGCCTCTCGGACCCCCTCGCGAGCTGGATGCAGGCTAATGCTCAATGGCGGGTTCCAACGTCCTTGCGCTTCGAGATTCAGCGTCTTCCAAAGCTGTAAGTCTCGCTGACCCGCGGTACGCCGACGGAGGCTTCCCTCACCAATGGTGACAACCACACAGCAACAATTGGTCACCGGCACGATCAACGGGCAGGAAGTGACGGTTCCCAAGGGGACCAGCATCCTGGACGCGGCTCGGCTGGCGGGTATCGAGGTGCCCAACCTCTGCTTCCAGCCGCTGATGCGGGCGTGGGGCTCCTGTCGCATCTGTACCGTCGAGATCCTCGGCAGGCGCGGCGGTCTCGTTGAATCCTGCGCCGCCCAGTTCACCGAGGGCATCGAGGTGCTCACGCACTCGCAGGATGCCCTTGAGGCGCGCCAGTACATCCTGCAGATGTACCTCATCGACCACGCGCTCGACTGCCCGACGTGCGACAAGTCCGGCGAGTGCTACCTGCAGGACAATACGTACCTGCATAACATCAACGCCAACCCCTACCGCCGCCCGAAGCTCGCCCAGCCCTACGAGCACTTCAGCCCCTACATCGACTACAAGTGGGACCGGTGCATCATGTGCAACCGGTGCACCCGCGTCTGTGACGAGATCGTCGGCGTCGTCGCCATCGAATCCGCCAACCGCTCGCTGGAGGCGACTATCGCTCCGGCCTTCGGTCAGGACATGATCGCCGAGGGCACCTGCACCAACTGCGGCATGTGCATCGCCGTCTGCCCCGTCGGCGCCCTCACGGACCGCCACTTCGGCCACCACCCGTGGGAGCTCGACACCACCGAGACCATCTGTGGCTTCTGCGACGTCGGCTGCACGATCAACGTCGAGACCAACAAGGGCATCGTCCGCCGCACCACCCACCTCTGGGAGCGCGGTGTCAACCACGGCTACACCTGCGACCGCGGCCGTTGGGGCTACGAGCAGATCCAGTCGCCCGACCGCTTCTTCTTCCCTCGCGTCCGCGAGGCCAACGGAGAGGCCTACGAGGTCTCCTGGGACGAGGCGATCGACCTCGTCGCCGAGGGTCTCGCCCACTACCAGGGCGCCGCGTTCGGCGCGCTGGCCTCCGGCGAGAACACCAACGAGGAGGCCTACGTCCTCCAGCAGTTCTCCCGCGCCGTCATGCAGTCCAACACCGTCAATCGCCTGATGACGCCGAACCAGTCGGCCGTCGAGCGGGCGACCCGCGCGGCGCTCGGCTACGACGTCGCCCACACCAACAACATGCAGGAACTCTTCTCCGCCGCGAAGAACCTGCTGGTCGTCGGCCCCTCGATCTTCGAGTACGCGCCGATCGCCTCCTATTGGATCAACCACTCCCGGCTCTACCGCGAGACGCGGATCGTCGTCGTCTCCACCGAGCACTACCCGCTCTGCGACCGCGCCGCGCTCTGGCTCCAGCCGAACCCGAACACCACAGCCCAGCTGCTTGAGGCCATCGCCGCCGAGGTCGTCCGCCTCGGCCTCGCCACCGGCCAGGCGACCGCGCCGGCCGTTGATCTCGACGCCGTCGCCCGCGCCACCGGCGTGCCGGTCGAGAAGATCCGCGAGGCCGCCATCATCTTCGTCACTGGCCAGCAGGAGGCGCCGTCCGAGCGCCCGGCCGCCGGCTTCCCGCCCGGCGCCATCTTCCACACGGTCGCGCACCAGGGTGAGATCGATCACCTCGTCCAGCCGCGCATCTTCCATGGCGACGCGAAATCCGGCTACGAGGATGCCGGCGCGATCGCCGCGGCCTGCACCAACCTCGCGATCCTGACCGGCAACATCGGTCGCGTCGGCGGCGGCGTCGCCTCGCTCCGTGGCCCGGCCAACTTCCAGGGCACGACGGACATGGGCCTGACGCCGGACCTGCTGCCGGGCGGCTTGGCGGTCACCGACGCCACGGCGCGCGGCGCGCTTGAGTCGCTCTGGCTCGGCCGCTGGGCCGACCGCGCGTCGACCTCGAACGGCTTCGTCCCGGTCAAGCAGCTCCCAAGCGAGCCAGGCGTCGCCTACGACGGCCTCGTCGACGCCATCAACGCCGGCGCGATCAAGGCGATGTGGATCGAGGGCGGCCACGCGACTCGCTCCACCTTCGTCCACAGGGCGCTCTTCGAGGCGCTGCAGAAGCTCGAGCTCCTGATCGTCGTCGACGCCTACGACTCGCCACTGGCGCAGATCGCGCACGTGGTCCTGCCCCTGGCGCTCAACCTCGAGAAGGATGGCACCTTCACGAACTTCGACCGCACGGTTCAGCGCGTCCGCGCCGCCGTCCCGCCGATGGGGGAGACCCGCACGGTCATCGAGATCATCAGCGCCGTGTCGCAGCGCATGGGCTACGGCCTCCAGGCCAGCCACCCGAGCCAGATCATGTCCGAGATCGCCCGCGTGGTCCCGGGCTATGGCGGCGTGACCTACGCCCGCCTCGAGCGCGGCGGCGTCGTGACCCCGGTCGCCACGCTGGGCGAGCAGGGCGCGACCATCCTGACCGCCAACGCCGATTCGCCCCGGCCGCTGACGCCGCGCCTGCTCACCATGAGCGCGACGGCGACGCAGGCCGACTAACCCTTCAGAAAGGGCACTGTACATGCTCGACGAGGTCAAGGGTTTTGCCGTCACCTTTAAGCGGCTGATGATGCCGAAGATGGTGCAGCAGTATCCCGATGTGAAGCGTCCGATGATGCCGCGGTTCCGTGGCCTGCCGTCGCTGCGCTCCGATCCGGACACCGGCGAGGCGCTCTGCGTCGCCTGCGGGCTCTGCGCCCGTGTCTGCCCCACCTCCTGCCTGGAGATGCACGTCGTGCCATCCGAGGAGGGCGACCGCGAGCTGGGCGAGTTCATCCTGAAGGCCGGCCGCTGCATGTTCTGCGGCCTCTGCTCGCAGGTCTGCCCAGTCGATGCCATCACCATGAGCCAGGAATACGAGCTCTCGGTGCTCGAGCGCGAGGGGCTCATCTACACCAAGACGGAGCTGGCCACCATCGGCGGTCAGGCGCCGATCTGGTGGGAGTCCGGCGTCGGTCCGGAGAACCAGCAGACGAACGCGCCCACCCGCTACGACATCTTCCGCGACAAGGGCGCCAATCTGTACGAGTACCTGGAAAACAAGTAACTGGCGTCCAGAACCGGTTCGTGGGACGATGCCCGGGAGGTGAGCACCGCTCTCCTGCCGGGCATCTGGCGTTTGAAGGAGCACCCCATGACACACACCTATCCGATGTATCTGGCAGGCTACTGGAAGGAAAACGGGCACACGCTCGACGTCCAGAACCCCTACGACGGCAGCGTTGCCGGCAAGACCTTCCTCGCCCAGCCCAAGGACCTCGACACCGCCGTGCGCTCCGCCGAGGAGGTCTTCCCGAAGCTCCGCGCGATGCCGGTCTATGAGCGCGTGACGATCCTCAAGGATCTCTCCGCCAAGCTCCAGGAACACCGCGACACGGTCATCGAGATCATCGCCACCGAGGCCGGCAAGCCGGTTAAGGAGGCCACGGTCGAGTTCGATCGTGGCGTCTTTACGGTCGACACCGCCGCGGAGGAGGCCAAGCGAATCGAGGGCGATGTCATCCCGCTCGACTTGCTCCCATCCTCCAAAGGCCGCTTCGGCATCGTCCGCCGCTTCCCGATCGGCCCCATCGCCGGCATCTCGCCGTTCAACTTCCCGTTGAACCTCGCCCTGCACAAGGTCGCCCCGGCCCTCGCCTCGGGCAACCCGATCGTCCTCAAGCCGCCCACGCTCGCCCCGCTGACGATGCTCTACATCGCCAAGCTCATCGACGAGGTCGGCGTGCCGAAGGGCGCCGTCAGTGTGCTGCCGATGACCCGAGAGACCGGCGACGCGATGATCGCCGACGACCGCTTCAAGCTCCTCTCCTTCACCGGCTCCCCCGACGTGGGATGGGGCATGAAGACGCGCGCGGGCATGAAGAACGTCGTCCTCGAGCTCGGCGGCAATGCCGGCGTGCTGATCGACGACGACGCGGATATCGATTACGCGGTGTCGCGAATGCGGACCGGCGCCTTCTCCTACGCTGGCCAGACCTGTATCTCGGTCCAGCGCGTCTTCGTCCTCCGCTCGCGGTACGACGAGGTCAAGGAGAAACTCGTCGCCGCGGCCCAGACGCTGAAGTGCGGCGACCCGTTGGATCCGGAGACCGAGCTCGGTCCGATGATCGACGACAAGGCCGCCCAACGCACACAGTCGTGGGTGGAGGCGGCGGTCGACGAGGGCGCGACCGTCCTGACCGGCGGCAAGGCCGAGGGCCGCTTCTTCGAGCCGACCGTGCTCGAAAACGCGAAGCGCGAGAGCTTCGTCTGCTCACGCGAGGCCTTCGCGCCGTTGGTGACGCTCTTCCCGGTCGACAGCTTCGCCGAGGGCCTGCACCAGCTCAACGACTCCGAATACGGCTTGCAGGCGGGCATCTTCTCCAATCGCCTCGAGCAGGCCATGACGGCCTTCGAGCACGTCGACGCCGGCGGCGTCATGATTAACGACGTCCCCTCGTACCGCATCGACCACATGCCCTACGGCGGCGTGAAGTCCTCCGGCCTCAGCCGCGAGGGCATCCGTTATGCCATCGAGGACATGACCGAGCCCAAGCTCATGGTCATCAACCGCCTCGAGAGCCAGAAGATCAACGTCTAGCAGCAGCCCCGGGCATTTCAGCCCGGGGCACGAGGTCTCCCATCGTCGCCCCGGACCCGGCCGAGCCAATGGCGAGAAGCGGGGCAAGCCCTTGATGTCCAGGGTTGGCTGCGACGACGGAGCTCTCACCCCTGTAGCGCCGGCCTTGAGCCGCACCTGCGACCGGCGTTCGCAACGAACCATGACGCATCGACGATGCAGCCACGCACCCATCGCCCCCTCATTCCGAGCGAAGCGACGAACCCGACGCGAAGCGCTGCTCCCATCGCGCGCGGCTCACGTGCCGGGAGCGACCTTACGCCTCCACCAGCCCCCGCAGCGTCGCCAGGTTCCTACGGTCGTTCTCCCCGTCCTTGTCCTTCTCCGTCTCCAGAATCGCCGGGAGCCCGGCCAGACGCGGGTCGTTCACGACGTTGCGGAAGCCCTCCAGCCCGATCTCGCCCTCGCCGATGTGCTCGTGACGGTCCTTGTTCATCCCCAGCCCGAACTTGGAGTCGTTCAGGTGCAGCACCTTCAGCCGGTCGATGCCGATGATGCTGTCGAACGCCTGCATCACCTCGGCATAGCCCTCCGGCGTCCGGATGTCATACCCCGCCGCAAAGACGTGGCACGTGTCCAGGCAGACGCCGAGACGGTCCTTGTCCTCGACCAGGTCGATGATCGCGGCGATCTCCTCGAACGTCCGCCCCAGCGTCGTCCCCTGCCCCGCCGTCGTCTCCAGGCAGGTGATCGTCCTGTTCTCCGGAAGCTGGTCGAAGATCCGGTTCAGTGACTCCGCAAAGCGGGCGATCCCAGTCTCCACGCCACTCCCGGTGTGTGCCCCTGGATGCGTCACGAGGTAGCGGATATCGAGGATGTCGCCCCGCACGAGCTCGTCCGTGAACGCCGCAAGCGATTTGGCGAGGATGTCCTCCTTCGGCGACGCCAGGTTGATCAGGTACGAGTCGTGGATGACCATCTGCTGGATGCCGGTCCGCTCGCGCTCCGCGTGAAAGCGCTCGACCACGCCCGGATCAAGTGGCTTCTCCTGCCACTGCCGCTGGTTCTTCGAGAAGATCTGGCAGGACGTCGCTCCCACCTCCACCGCTCGCTCCAGCGTCTTGTCGACCCCGCCCGAGGCGGAGACGTGCGAACCGAAATTCAGCGTCATCGCCGGTGCGTTCCGAGTGTCGGCAATCATGAAATCAACCTTGTCCCTCATCAGGCCGTCTGCGCGCGCTCGATCATCTCCCGCAGCGCCGGCTCGTTATGTCCAACAATCACCTGTTCACCGTCGAGTACCAGTGGCCGCCGGAGCAGCGTCGGCTCCTCCACCATCAGGTTGAGCAGCTGGTCGTCGGTCAGGTCCGCATGCTCCAGGTCCCGCTCCTTGTAGACCCGGCTCCGCCGCGACAGCACGTTGGACGCCGTCAGCCCGGCGCCCTCCAGCACCTGCGCGAGTTCGTCGCGGGTGAATCGCTCCTTGAAGAACTCGCGGCGCGCATACGGCACGCCGCTCTGCTTCAGCACCTCGTCCGTCTTCCGGCATGAGGTGCACGAGTTGTAGACATAGGCCGTGATCATCGCCATCGCCCCCAATGAAGGTGAACGTACATGTCGCTAATGGTAGCCGGTCCAGCGGCAATTGGCGTTACCGGCGTGTATGCGGCAACCATGCAGGACATCCGTTGGCAGGCGCATGCCGCGCGAGCCTACACTCTCGATCGAGCGTCCGCGCGCACGTTCCACTGCGCGCCAGAGACTTCCTGATCCCAATGCAGGCAGATCAAGAACGCCCGGCCAAAAACACTGGCCCGGGTCTTCGTGTGCCTGTGCCGGGACGAGGCTAATGACAAAAGGGGGCCAAAGTTCCATGTCGATTCTCAACGAATTGTCGCGTCGCAAGTTCGTCGGTACGGCCGCGGCAGTCTCCGCGGTTGGCTTTACGCGTGGCGAAATCGCCCTGGCTCAGGATGCCGCGGAGGCGACGCCGATCCCGTTGCCGGCCGGTCCGATCCCCGAGGTCGCCGACTACAGCGACGATTGGCCCGTCGCCTATCAGAACCTGCTCGGGCATCGCCGTGCGCCATCGAGCACGATCGACTCGACCAACGTCGACCAACTCGGCCCGGCGTGGCAGGTCAAGCTGACCACCGAGTCGGGGTTCGGCCCCATCACCGGCACGCCTCTCGTCGCGGGCGACACCATCTATTGGCAGGACATGCGCAGCAACTTCTATGCGTATGACCGCGCCACCGGCGAGGAGAAGTGGTCGAAGACCTATGACATCGGATCAGGTGGCCCGAACGGCGTGGCGATCGGCTACGACATGGTCTTCGGCAGCCTGGGGCAGACCTGCGAGATGGTTGCTCTCTCAATGGAGACCGGCGACGAGATTTGGCGAGTTCGGCTGACCAACAATCCGGAAGATGCCATCCGGATGGCGCCGACGGTCCACGACGGCTGGGTCTACGTCTCCGTGGTCCCGCAGTCCACCCGGGGCAATTGGGGTTCGCGCGGCATTCTCCATGCGCTTGACGCGCGCGAGGGCTACACCGTCTGGTCCTACGACCTCGCGGCCGACAATCTCTGGGGCAATGCCCGCCAGAACATGGGCGCGGGCCTCTGGTATCCGCCGACCATCGACGAGAACAACAATATCTACTTCGGCAACGGCAATGCCGCGCCGTGGCCGGGCACCGAGGAATTCCCTTCGGCCTCAAGCCGCCCGGGAGAGAACCTCTACGCCAACACCATGATGTCGATCGATCCGACGACTGCTTCGGTGCGCTGGCACGTCTTGGCGAAGCCGTTCGACCTTTTCGATCTCGACTACCAGCAGGCCCCCCTGCTCGCCGATGTCGAGGTCAACGGCGTGCCGACGCGGGTCGCGATCGGCTCCGGCAAGTCCGCGGACATCATCGGCGTCAACGCGGAGACCGGCAACGTGCTCTGGTGGACCAAGGTCGGCATTCACCAGAACGACGAGTTGCAGGAGCTCCCGTCCGACCGGTATGTCGAGGTCTACCCCGGCGCGCTTGGTGGTGTCGAGACACCCCCGGCCTATGCTGACGGCGTCTTCTACCTGACGCTCAACAACCACCCCACCTATCACGGCGCCACGGGCACGGGGCAAGGTGAGCGAACCATGGAGATGGCCTGGGGCCAGGTCGTCGCCATCGACGCCGCCACCGGTGTCATCCTCTGGGAATCTGACGTCCCGACGATGCCGCTCGGCTCGATCGTCGTCGCCAACGATCTCGTGTTCACCGGCGGCATCGACGGCGTCGTCCGGGCCTTCGAGCGCACTACCGGCGAAGAAGTCTGGAACTACCGACTGAATGCCGGCATCAACGCACCGATGATCATCGTCGGCGACGAGCTGATCGTCAGCGCCGGGTATCCCGTGACCGGCACACCCGACCGGTTCCCCGACGGCAAGCCCGAGCAGAAGAACGAGATGGTCTCATTCCAGCTCGGCCCGGGCGGAGGCTACAAGCCCGAGGCAAAGGCGTCCGCGGGCCAGGCAACGGCATCGCCAGCGGCCGAGAATCCGGCGCTGGCCGATCCCTCGGCGGCCACCCCCACGGTCGGCCAGCATGGCGATCTCGAGCTGACGGTTGACGCGGTCGACATCGGGTTCACCCAGACCGAGCTGTCGGTTCCCGCCAACACCGACGTCAAGTTCACGCTGAAAAACACGGGCGTGCTGCAGCATGACTTCGTGATCGATGACCCGAAGGTCTCGTCCGGTATCGTCGACGGCGGCGAGAGCGCGACGTTCACGGTGAACTTTCCGGCCGGCGACTACGTCTTCTACTGCTCAGTTCCGGGCCACCGGGAGGCGGGCATGCAGGGGACGGTTACGGTCAAGTAAGGACCCCGACCACATCGATTCGAGGACGCCCGGCTGCAATTCACACGGCGCCGGGCGTCCGTCGTGACCACGGGTAAGCGTGGTTTCCGTGATAGACTCGTGCAGCGGGAATGGCTCTCTGGCCATTCATGTCGTCAATACGCCGTGTGGAGCAATGCGCGTTTGAACCGATCCTCGCATGTCAGCCCACCACCAGCCGGCGATGCACCCGCTCTCTCCATCATCGTTCCCGTCTACAACGAGGAGGCGCGCATCAAGCGCTCGCTTGCGACGCTCTGGCGCTTTTTCCATGACCGAGACGAAGCCGCCGAGGTCCTGATCGTCGATGACGGCAGCACGGACAAGACCGTCTCAGTCGCCACCGCCTTCGCTGAAAATCACCCCAACATCCGGGTGCTCCCGGAACGCCATCGGGGCAAGGCCGCCGCCGTCCTCGCCGGCTTCGCGCGGGCGCGCGGCCGGATCGTCGGCTTCATGGACATCGATCTCGCGACGCCGCTCGAGACCTGGGAACGCTGCAAGGCCGAGATCGAGGCCGGGGCGGGCGTCGCCATTGCTTCTCGCGAGGGGATCGGCTCCCAGCGCGTCGGCGAGCCATGGTACCGCCATGTCATGGGCCGCATCTTCAACGCGCTCGTGCGCACGCTGCTGCTGCCGGGCATCGACGACACCCAATGCGGCTTCAAGTTCTTCAGCCGCGCGGCGATCGACAACATCCTGCCACGCCAGCGCCTCTATCGCGACGCCGATGTGGTCAGCATCCCGCGCGTCACCGCCTTCGATGTCGAGCTGCTCTACATCGCCCGCAAGCACGGCCACCGCATTGCCGTCATCCCTGTGACCTGGCGCTACGGCGACCACAGCAAGGTCAACCCGATCACCGATACCCTGCAGAACGTCCGCGACGTCCTCACGGTCCGCATCAACGGCTGGCGTGGTCGGTACGATTGAGGCAACCGTCGTACAGTCATCCCGGCCCCTGCGGCCCTTGGCTCCGGCCGGTGGCAGCCCGAGGGACGGGATCATCGTACGGGCGGACTCTAAGTCCACCCCCTTCGAGCAGCACGCCCGTCGACGTACGGTCGAATGGTCGAAGGCTTTCCGCCCTCACGAACGATTTGGAATCCTGAGGCCGGAGCATATTCCTTCGTAGGGGCCGTACCCCGAAGGGTGCTGGCCGAGCGCGTCAGCGCGAGAAGCGGAGCGACCCCCCGGGTGAGCCTCGAGAGGGGCGAAAAGCGGAGCGACCCCTTGGCCCGATGGCCCGCAGGGCCATACTTGTGCACCCAAATGTGCGCTGCAGCGCTCTGTTCTCAACCTGACGAATCACAGGAGCCCTCGTGTCCACCGAACCACCCGCCGACCGCCCCGTCCTCGCGACCTACCTGCAGCTCCCCGGCCCCGACGCCTTCCGCCCGGCAACGATCGACGACGCCGACCTGCTCCTGATGGACGCGCGGGAGCCGCTGGCCGGCTTTTACCGCTTCCTCTACGACGCCGTCGGCCGCGGTTTCAGCTGGGTTGATCGCCTCCGATGGTCGGATGCCGATCTCGAAGCCCATCTCGCCCGCCCCGAGGTCACCCTGATGGTCCTCTACGTCCGCGGCACCCCGGCCGGCTACGTCGAGCTCGACGCCGCCTCCGATGAGCCGGGCACCGAGATCAGGCACCTCGGTATCATTCCGGCGTTCCACGGCCGCGGCCTGGGCAAGCATTTGCTCTCGAGGGCCGTCGAGCGGGCGTTCCGCGATGGGGCGGAGCGCGTCTGGCTCAGCACCCGCTCCACCGACGGCCCGCACGCCATCGCGAACTACGCGGCTCGCGGCTTTGTGACCTACAGGACCGACTGGGAGCCCGCCCCGATGCCCGTCGAGGTATGACACAGCGCGGGCTCTGGCGTACGGGCGGATGGCCGCAGCCTCCCGGCCGAGCGCGTCAGCGCGAGAAGCGAAAGAGCCGCATCGCCCCTGCTGGTCGCTCGATTGCGACGCAATCGCCCATGAGCGAGCCCTTCGCCCTGCCCCTGCGGCAATGCCCCGCAGGGGCAGATCGGGAACGACCCCGGTCTCCACTACGCCGGTCCCGGCCACACCTCCGCCGACCGGAAGTACCGCCAGCCACGCCGCTCCCAGCTCGTGGCCTGCGCCGCCAGACGGGGCGCATAGTCGGCCCACGCCGCCTCCTCTGGCGCCGCGGCCGACCACCCCTTCTCCAGCACGCCCGGCAGACGCGGCAACGTGAGGAAGAACCGGTCCGCCTCCGTCTCGATCGTCTCGCACCAGATCGCGGCTTCCACGCCGGCAATCCGCGACTCGTCGAGCTCTTCACGAATCGTCGCCGGATCCCACGTGTAGAACTCGGCGACGGTCGACGTCGCATAGAACGGCATCCCAAGCCGGTGATGGTCATCGACCTGCGCGGGATCGGCGGATTCCTCCCGATATTTCGTATCGAGATAGGTACGTGACTGCTGCGACACGAGGATCGACGCCCCTTGCTCAAGGGCCTTGTCGAGATCCTGCGCCGCGAGCTTCAGGAACTCGCCGAACGCCTGGCCAATCTCCTCGGCATCCACGGGGAGCTCGAATCCTTCCGGAAGATCCTGCGCCGTAATCTCGACGCCTTGGCCCTGCTCGGGGCTGATCCACAGCTGCGCGACGTCGCCTGGCTGGAACCCCGACCGCGCGGTCTCCTGCCAGGCCACGACCCGCTTGCCGAGCCCATACGTGATCTGCTTCGCCTCCTGCATGAACTCCCGGTACAGCGCTGGATCCATGCCCAGCGCCTCGTCACCGCCGATGTGGAGGTAGGCACCCGGCGTGAGCGCGGCGACCTCCCCGAGCACATCGCGCAGGAACGGCATCACGCGCGGGTTGTCGGGACGCAGCACCTGGAACCACGGCGCCTTGTCGAGGTTCGCCGTCGCAGGGTCAACGCCATTCCCGGCCAGCTCGGGGTACGCCCGGTAGATCGCCGCGGCGTGCCCCGGCATCTCGATCTCCGGCACGATCGTGATGAACCGCTCCGCGGCATAGCGCACGAGTCCGGCATACGCCTCCTTCGTGTACATCCCGCCGGGCCGGTCCTGCGCCGCCGTCTGGCTGGACACCTCGCCCAGCCGCGGCCAGGCATCGATCTCGATGCGCCAGCCCTCGGAGTCGGTCAGGTGCAGGTGCAGCACGTTCGCCTTGTAGAGCGCGAGGAGGTCGATCACCCGCTCCACCTCTTCCACCGGCGAAAAGCGCCGCACCACGTCGAGCGAGAAGCCACGCCACGCGAACCGTGGCGCATCGAGAATGGCCAGCGCCGGCAGCGCGACCTCATCACCGTCGACGTGCTCGGTCGCCGCAATCTGCAGCAGCGTCGTCAGCCCGCGAAAGATGCCCTCCGGTGCGAGCGCTTGAACCGACACGCCGTCCTCGCCTATCTCGATCGCGTGGCGCTCGGCATTCGGATCGCCGCCGTCCGCCCGCAGGCCGCCGGTTTCCGGCAGGCCTGCGAGGCCTTCGTGGCGCTCGACCAGCTCCACGCGAATGGACGGCCCATCGGCGGCATCCCTCACTGTCGGGCTGATGCCGGTCGACACTGCAAGCTCGTCAACAAACCACCGCGCCAACGGCGCCAGCGCGGACGTGGCCACCACCGGCGTCGCGGCCGAAAGCAGGAACGGGGCGCCCTCTCGCTCGGAGACAGACAGGGGCGCGGGGATCACGTTCGGCATGGCTCGGCCTCCTTTTGTCCGGACCGCGCTACCCCAATGGCGTGCGCGGCTGCACGCCCGCCGGGATCGGGCACGCATA